>NZ_CYTY01000017.1:0-125529 GCF_001298995.1 Achromobacter sp. 2789STDY5608615 | reverse complement strand
GAAGATGCCGGCCAGCATCAGGATGGCGGGCACCGGCTGCATCACGTAGGTCAGCGGCAGCAGGATCGAGATGGCCGACAGCGCGCCCATGCCGGGCAACACGCCGATGAGGTTGCCCACCAGCACGCCGAAGAACGACCACATCAGGTTGTGGAGCTGGAACGCGACGCCGAAGCCGTACCAGAGGTCGGTCAAAGATTGAGAAATCATGGCGTATCAACCCCAGCGAAACAGCGGCAGCTGCAGTTGCAGCGCCCACCAGAAAACCACCACCGCGATCACGGACATGCCGAGCGACAGCACGAACGCCTGCTTGACCGTGTTCTTGCGGTCACCCAGGGCGGAGATGAAGACAATGGCGAAGGTCGCGGGCAGCAGGCCGCCATAGTGGCCCAGCAGCAGGAACGCGAGCGTGCCCAGCAGGATGCAGGCGCTGCCACGGAAATCCGGCAGGCCATGCGCGTGGCCGTCGCCCGGCGCCGGCGGCGTGGCATCGCCGGAGCGCGCCGAGATGGCGATCAGGATCCCCGTCAATGCGAGCAGGCCGCCCAATGCCGCGGGGAAGAACCCGGGGCCCATGTGGCTGAGCGTTCCAATGTGATAGTCCGTACCACCGTAGATCGCCCCCAATCCGATAAGGACCATCAGCGCGCCGCCGTAATAGTCCTTTCTATTAATTGTTTTTTGCACTTCCATCCTCCTGAAGCAGGGCCGTGCGGGCCCCTGGGATGCCGCCCGGAACGAGCGCCACCCGGCCTTTTCAACAACAGGCCGGTTCGCAGGTTAAGGAAGGAACCTGCTAATCCGCTTTCTATGCGCTGTCGAGTCCCTGAATCCAGGGGTTATCCCTGATGGAAATTCGCAGGCTGCGCTATGAAGGCTAGGGAGAAAGAATGAAAGCTTCGGCGATTACTGGTCGCCGGTGAAGGCGACATCGGCGGGTCGGGGGTACTGCGACACGGTCGTGGCCAGGGGCAGCCACACGACGGACGCCAGGCCCACCCCGCCCTGCGCGTTGGGTTCGCCGTCGCGCAGCTCGATGTCGCCATCGTTGCGGCGGGCGTAGGCCCGCGCGATCGCCAGCCCCAGGCCGGAACCGGAAGACGTGACCGGCTTGTCGGTGCCGACCCGCTCGAAACGGGCGAAGGCGCGCGCGCGCAGGTCGGGATCGAGCCCCGGGCCATTGTCGGAGACGGAGACTTCGGCGCGATCGCCGGCCCGGCTGACCGAGACCGTGATGCGGGCGCCCGTGGGCGCGTAGTGGATGGCGTTGTGCACCAGGTTGGACAGGGCCTCGTGCAGTTCGGCTTCGTTGCCGGAGACCGGCACGTCGATCTCTTGGCCCTGCTCGCTGGTGGCCTGCACCCAGCCCAGGTCCTGCTGTTTCTCGTGCGCCAGCGGCAGGTACTGCAACACCACTTCGCGCGAGACGGCGTTCAGGTCGAGCAACTGGCGCGGCACCTGGTCGGCCTGGTTGGCGTGCGCCAGCGACAGCAACTGCTCGGTCAGGCGGCGGGTGCGGCCCAACTGGGCGACGATGGCGCGCAAGCCTTCCTGGGCGCGCGCCGGGTCGCGCTCGCGCAGGGCGTACTGGGCCTGGGTCAGCATGATGGCCAGCGGCGTGCGCAGCTGGTGCGAGGCGTCGGCCAGAAAGTGCGATTGCTCGTCCAGCACGCGGCGGTAGCGGGCGATGTGGTGGTTGACGGCGTCGACCAGCGGCGCCACTTCGCTCGGCACGCGCGAGGCGTCGAGCGGGGTCAGGTCCTCGGGCCGGCGGTTGCGGATGTCGGCGCGCAGCCGCCGCAGCGGCTTCAGGGCCCAGGACACGCCCCACCAGACCAGCAGCACGACCAGCGCCAGCATGCGGGCGTCGCGCAGGATTTCCTGGCGGCGGGCGTTGTCTTCGGCCTCGATGCGCTTGCCCGTGCTTTCGGCCACCAGCACCAGCACCTGACGGTGGGCGCCCTGGTAGTACAGGTCGCGCACCAGCGACACCACCCGCACCGGGTCGTTGCGGTAGACCCCGTCGTAGAACACCGGCAGGCCATTGGAGCGCGGCCAGGTGGGCGGCCGCGGCAGTTCGGGCATGCCCAGCAGGGTCTTGCCCTGCTCGGCCGGCACCGGCGACTCATCCGGCAGGGGCGGGTCGATCTGCTCGATGCGGAAATACTTGCGCAGCCCGGCGCGCGATTCCAGCATGACCTGGGCGTACAGCGGCGTGGCCACTTGCAGCGAGCCGTCGGGCGCGAACTCCAGGCTGCTCTCGAGCACGCGGGCGGGCTCGACCAGGGCGCTGTCGTAGGCCTCGTTGGTGATCTCGGACAGGGTGCGGTAGTCGTTCAGGCTGTCGATGACCAGCAGCGCCACCACGCCGGGCAGCAGCAGGATGATCAGCAGCGCGCGGATGCCGACCCGCGGCAACCCTGGGATCCGGAGGCTCACGAGGGGGTCAGGAGTCGGCGGCTTCGCTGGCCACGCTTTCCAGCATGTAGCCCAGGCCGCGCACGGTCACGATGCGCACGTCGCTGCCGGCCAGCTTCTTGCGCAGGCGGTGCAGCACCACCTCGATGGCGTCGGGGTTGGCTTCGCTGTCGTGGGTGAAGACCTTGCCGAACAGCTGCGACTTGTCCACCGGATAGCCGCTGCGCGTCAGCAGCGCGGCCAGGGCGGCGTGCTCGCGCGGGGTCAGGAACAGCAGGGAGCCGTCGAGCGTGAAGGCGCGGCTTTCGCTGTCGTAGGACAGCGAGCCGCATTGCAGGCGCGGGTGCTGGCGGCCGCGGCTGCGGCGCACCAGCGCAGTCAGGCGCGCTTCCAGCTCTTCGAGGGCGAACGGCTTGGTCAGGAAATCGTCTGCGCCCAGGTTCAGGCCGCGCACGCGGTCCTGCAAGGCGCCCTGGGCGGTCAGCAGCAGCACCGGGGTGCGGTCGTCGCGGTTGCGCATTTCGCGCAGCACCACCAGGCCATGCTTGTCGGGCAGGCGCAGGTCCATGACGATGGCGTCGTACTCGGTGCCCGCCATGAACGCTTCGGCCGTGCGGGCGTCGGCCGCGTGATCCGGCACGAACCCGCTCTGCGCGAGCGCGCGCATCAGCCAGGACGCCATGTCCCGTTCATCTTCAACCAATAATATGCGCATGACCGTCCGTTCCTTCGGGCAAGTTCTCTGCCGCCCGCTGCCCATGCACGCGCTGACGCAGGTAGCGGGTTTCGTGGTGACGCCGAAAGAGGATTGCCGACAACTCGTTCAACGCCTGGGTATAGACGTCCCGCTTGAACTCGATCACGGCATCCAGCGGCACCCAGTACTGGCTCCAGCGCCAGGCGTCGAATTCCGGATGCTGCGTCGCGCGCAGGCAAACGTCGCTGTCACGTCCCACCAGGCGCAACAAGAACCAAATCTGCTTTTGTCCTTTATAGTGGCCACGCCACTCACGCCGGACGAAGTGATCGGGCACGTTATAACGTAACCAATCGCGTGTACGCCCCAAAATACGGACATGCTCGGGCTTCAGGCCCACCTCTTCATGGAGCTCGCGATACATGGCCTGCACCGGGCTTTCGCCGTACTTGATGCCGCCCTGCGGGAACTGCCAGGCATGTTCCCTGATACGCTTGCCCCAAAAGACCTCGTTTCTGCTATTGACGAGAATGATGCCGACATTGGGGCGGTAGCCTTCGCGGTCAAGCATGGGCCACCCCCACCGAATTCAATACAATTACAGTCGATTATACGTATCTGCTGCCACCTTTAAACATGCGCGCATCCAACTACCACATCAACACCCTCAAAGAAGCCCCCTCCGAAGCGGAAGTCGCCAGCCACCAGCTCATGACCCGGGCCGGGATGATCCGCAAGCTGGCGGGCGGCATCTACACCTACATGCCCCTCGGCCTCAAGGTCATCCGCAAGGTCGAGGCCATCATCCGCGAGGAAATGAACGCCTCGGGCGCCATCGAACTGCTGATGCCGGTGGTCCAGCCGGCCGAGCTCTGGATGGAATCCGGCCGCTGGGAACAGTACGGCGCGGAACTGCTGCGCATCAAGGACCGGCACCAGCGCGATTTCGTGCTGCAGCCGACCTCGGAAGAGGTGATCACCGACATCGCCCGCAACGAGATCCACAGCTACCGCCAGTTGCCGGTCAACTTCTATCACATCCAGACCAAGTTCCGGGACGAGCGCCGTCCCCGCTTCGGCCTGATGCGCGGCCGTGAATTCACCATGAAGGACGCCTACTCCTTCGACCGCGACGAAGCCGGCGCCCAGAAGAGCTACGACACCATGTACGCCGCGTACATGCGCATTTTCGGCCGCCTGGGCCTGGAATTCCGCGCGGTGGCGGCCGATACCGGCTCCATCGGCGGCACCCGCAGCCATGAATTCCAGGTGATCGCCGACACCGGCGAAGACCTGCTGGTCTACAACGCCGACTCCGAGTACGCCGCCAACATCGAGCTGGCCGAGGCCCCCGGCCTGTACCCCACCCGCGGCGCGGCCACCCAGGCGATGGCCGACGTGGCCACGCCCGGCGCCGCCAAGTGCGAGGACGTGGCCCGCCTGCTGGGCCTGCCGCTGGAGCAGACGGTCAAGTCGATCGTGCTGGCCACCGACGGCGACAAGGGCAAGGTCGACATCTGGCTGCTGCTGCTGCGCGGCGACCACGAACTTAACGAAATCAAGGCCGCCAAGCTGCCGGGCCTGGCGGGCTTCCGCTTCGCCACCGAGACCGAGATCGTCGAGCACTTCGGCTGCAAGCCGGGCTACCTGGGCCCGGTCCGCACCGTGCGCCCGGTGCACGTCATCGCCGACCGCACCGTGGCCAACATGGCCGACTTCGTCTGCGGCGCCAACCGCGAGGATTTCCACATCCAGGGCGTGAACTGGGGCCGTGACCTGCCCGAGCCCGAGCTGGTGGCCGACCTGCGCAACGTGGTCGCCGGCGACCCCTCGCCGGACGGCAAGGGCACGCTGTCGATCCAGCGCGGCATCGAAGTGGGACACGTTTTTTACCTGGGTAAAAAATACTCGGAAGCCCTCAAGGCCACCTTCCTGGACGAGACCGGCAAGCCGGCCGTGCTGGAAATGGGCTGCTACGGCATCGGCGTGACCCGCATCGTCGGCGCCGCCATCGAACAGAACCACGACGCCCGCGGCATCATCTGGCCGCGCGCCCTGGCGCCGTTCGAAGTGGTGATCTGCCCGGTCGGCTGGGGCAAAAGCGAAACCGTGCGTAACACCTCCCTGAAGCTGTACGAATCGCTGCTGGCGCGCGGCGTGGACGTCATCCTGGACGACCGCGATGCCCGCCCCGGCGTGATGTTTGCCGAGTGGGAATTGATCGGCGCGCCGCTCCGTGTAACAGTTGGAGAACGCGGCCTGAACGACGGTGTGGTGGAATTGCAGGCCCGTCGGGAAACCGAAGCGGCCAAGATTCCGGTAGAGTCCGCGCTTGAAGCCGTGCTGACGAAACTCGACACGCTGTAAACCCTAAAGTAACCACGGACTTTTCGCGTCCCGACCCGCATCATCGAAGCCCGCATCGTGACCGATCCGAAGTCCGCCGAATCCCGCCTGCAGGTCCGCGTCTACTATGAAGACACGGACGCGGGCGGGGTGGTTTTCTACGCCAACTACCTGAAATTCCTGGAACGCGCCCGCACCGAGTGGCTGCGCGACCTGGGAGTCAACCAATCCGGCCTGGCCGCCAGCGAGCAGCGCCTGTTCGTTGTCCGCTCGCTGGACATGTCCTACCGCAAGCCGGCCAGACTGGACGATTTGCTTACCATACGCAGCCGGGTCACACGACTGGGCCGCGCTTCGATACACTTCGCGCAGCGCGCAGAACGAGACGGGGAACTGCTTGCCGAAGGCAATATCCAAGTCTGCTGCGTCGATGCCGTCAACATGCGGCCGGTGGAACTGCCGGCCGACGTCCGCGCCAAACTGGAATCAATTCAGGAATAACCATGCAAGCCACCAACGACATGTCGTTGCTTTCGTTGATTTCGCACGCCAGCGTGCCGGTTCAGCTGATCATGCTGATGCTCCTGGGCATCTCGATCATGTCCTGGACCTACATCTTCGCCAAGCGGCTGGCCATCAAGCGCGCCCATGCCCAGACCCGCCGCTTCGAGGATGACTTCTGGTCCGGCGGCGACCTGTCGATGCTGCAGCAGGCTGTGGCCTCGCGCCGCGACGAGCAAGGCGCCCTGGCCCGCATCTTCGACGCCGGCATGACCGAATTCCTGAAGGCCCGCCGCGGCAACGCCAGCACTGACGCCACCGCCCTGCTCGACGGCCCGCGCCGCGCCATGCGCGCCGCCTACCAGCGCGAGATGGACTCGCTGGAATCGCACCTGAACTTCCTGGCCTCGGCCGGCTCGGTCTCGCCCTACATCGGCCTGCTCGGCACGGTCTGGGGCATCATGCACGCCTTCATCGGCCTGTCGAACATGCAGCAGGCCACGCTGGCTTCGGTGGCCCCCGGTATCGCCGAGGCGCTGATCGCCACCGCCATCGGCCTGTTCGCCGCCATCCCCGCGGTGGTCGCCTACAACCGCTTCACCAACGACATCGACCGCATCTCGATCCGTTTCGACAGCTTCGTCGATGAATTCCTGAACATTCTGCAACGGCAGGTGCGCTAATGCCCTCGGTAAGCTCGCGCGGCAGGTCCGGCCGCCGCATGAAGGCCGACATCAACGTGGTGCCCTACATCGACGTGATGCTGGTGCTGCTGGTCATCTTCATGGTGACCGCGCCGCTGATCACGCCGGGCCTGATCCAGCTGCCCTCGGTGGGCGCGGCATCCGACGTTCCGGTCAAGCCGCTGGAAGTCCAGATTTCGGAAGACGGCAAGATCGCGCTGCGCATGCGCGAACCCGGCGCCACCATGCAGGACATCGCCCGTCCCGAACTGGTGGCGCAAGTGCGCTCGCGCATCACCGCGGAAACCCCGGTGGTGATCGCGGCCGACGGCAAGGTGCCCTACGAGACGGTCGTGAAGGTCATGGACGAGCTGCGTACCAATGGCATCACCCGCCTGGGCCTGCTGGTGGACCAGTCCGCCGGCGGCAACCAGCCCGCCCCCGCGAAAAAACGCTAACGCGACGCCTTCCGCCGGCGCCGCCGGCCTGCAACGCTCATGACGCCACCCATCATTCGACACCACAGCGGCCCCCCGGCCACGCCGCCCAACAACGACAACCGGATCGCCCTGATCCTGGCGTTGCTGGTGCACGCGCTGCTGCTGGCCGTATTGATCTTCAACCTGAACTGGCGCACCGAAGCCCCGGGTCCGGTGGAAGTGCAGCTGTGGGCCGACGGCAATTCGCCCGTCTCGCCCCCACCGCAACCCCAGCCCGAACCGCCCAAGCCCCAGCCCAAGCCGCAACCCCAGCCCGAACCCGAGCCGGAGAAGAAGCCCGAGCCGCCTCCGCCGCCGCCCAAGCCGGATCCGCAAGTCCAGCCCAAGCCTGACGAAGTGGATCCGGAAATCGCGCTGCAGGAAGCCAAGAAAAAGAAAGAGCAGGAAGAGCAGGCCCGCCAGGCCGCCGAGGCGGCCAAGGAAAAGGCGCGCCTGGAGGAAGAGCGCAAGCAGGCCGAGCTGAAGGAAAAGAAGCGCCTGGAACAGGAACGCCAGGCCGCTGAAAAGGCGGCCGCCGACAAGGCCGCCGCGGAAAAAGCCGCGGCCGACAAGGCTGCCGCCGAGAAGAAGGCCAAGGAAGACGCCGCCAAGAAGGCGGCGGCGGAGAAAGCCGCCGCTGACAAGGCGGCAGCGGACAAGGCGGCCGCCGAGAAAGCCGCGGCTGACAAGGCCGCCGCCGAAAAGGCCGCTGCCGAGAAGAAGGCCAAGGAAGAAGCCGCCAAGAAGGCCGCGGCCGACAAGGCCCTGAAGGACGCGTTCCGCAACGACGCCCTCGGCGCTGCCGGCATCCCCGGCGGCACCGCCGACCGCAACCAGGCCGGCGGCGGCCGCGACAGCGGCTACGGCGCCAAGGTGCGCGCCTGCGTGCAGCCCGGCGTGGCCTACCCGCCGCCGCCGCGCAGCGGCTCGGACAATCCGACCGCCCAATACCGGGTACAGTTAGGTTCTGACGGGAAGGTTAACGGCGTCACGCTGACCAGCTCTTCCGGCAACCCGGGCTTCGACCGCGCGGTCGAGACCGGCATCCGCCGTTGCAACCCCTTCCCCAAGCCCTCGACCGGCCGCTACGAGCCCATCATTGACGTTGTGTACAGAATGTATGATTGACAGGAGATTGCTGATTATGACTCCCGCCCATAGCCGACGAGCTTCCCCCCTCGTTCTCTGGCGATCGTATGGATTCGGCCTGTTGCTGCTGGCGCTTGCCTGCCTGATGGCCATCAAGCCCGCCCAGGCCCAGCTGCGTGTCGATATTTCCGGCACCGGCGCCACCCAATATCCCGTCGCCATCGCCGATTTCGCGGTGGATGACGCCCATGGCCGCGCCCTGGCCGAAGTGATCCGCGCCGACCTGACCCGCACCGGCCAGTTCCGCCTCATCAGCGCCGCCGGCTCGGGCCTGAACGTCGACTCGCCCATCGCCCATGACGACTGGCGCGCCAAGGGCGCCGACTTCATCGCCTATGGCAGCATCGTGCGCGGCAACGACGGCCGCTACGACGTCCGCTACCGCCTGGCCGACACGGTCAAGAAGGGCCAGCTGGACGGCGTCGCGTTCTCCGGCACCGAGCAGGAACTGCGCCGCGTCGCCCACCAGATCGCCGACCGCATCTATGAAAAGATCACCGGCGTGCGCGGCGTGTTCTCGACCCGCATCGCCTACGTGCTCAAGCAAGGCGCCACCTACGAACTGCAAGTGGCCGACGCCGACGGGCAGAATCCGCAGGTCGCCCTGCGCTCGCGCGAGCCGATCATCTCGCCCGCCTGGTCGCCCGATGGCTCCAAGCTGGCGTACGTGAGCTTCGAATCCGGCAAGCCGGTGGTGTACGTGCACACGCTGGCCACCAGCGCCCGCGTGCCGGTCGCCAACTTCAAAGGCAACAACAGCGCCCCCGGCTGGTCGCCCGACGGCACCCAGCTGGCCGTGGCCCTGACGCGTGACGGTCTGTCGCAAATTTACATCGTTAGCGCGGCCGGCGGCTCGAATATGAAGCGAGTTACGCGTTCTCCCGGGATTGACACCGAGCCGAGCTTTACGCCGGACGGCCGTTCCATTATCTTTACCAGTGACCGCAGCGGCGGGCCGCAAATTTATCAAACCGGCCTGGACGGTGGCGATGCTCGCCGCCTCACGTTTAATGGTGGTTACAACATCTCACCCCGAATTTCCCCCGATGGATCGACGCTGCTGTACGTTGCAAGACGCGACGGCGCGTTCCGAATCGCATCGTTGAACCTGTCCTCCGGCTCGGAGAACTTGTTGACCGATGGTCGTGACGATCAGTCGCCAAGCTTCGCGCCGAACGGCATGCAAGTCCTCTACGCCGCGATCCAAAACGGACGTAGCGTGCTTGCAGGCGTTTCGAGTGATGGCCGCGTACGGCAGACGCTTTCGGTACTGAACGGGGAAATACGTGAACCGACTTGGGGCCCATTTACCCGATAACACGTGTGACTCTCTTTGCAAAGGAACTATCATGAAGTCGCGCATTGCCAAAAGCCTAACCATCGCCGCTCTGGCCGCCACCCTGGCAGCTTGCAGCTCCGTCCCTCTCGACGATAAAGCGGGTCAGGGCGGAGGCGCTGGCCAAGGATCGGCCTCCGGCCAGATCCTTGATCCCTTCAACCCCCAAAGCATCCTGGCGCAACAGCGCTCGGTATACTTTGACTTCGACAGCTACACGGTGTCCGATCAGTACCGCGGCCTGGTGGAAACCCACGCCCGTTACCTGGCTTCGCACCAGCAGCAGAAAATCAAGATCGAAGGCAACACCGACGAACGCGGCGGCGCCGAATACAACCTGGCCCTGGGCCAGCGCCGTGCCGACGCCGTGCGTCGCATGATGACCCTGCTGGGCGTCAGCGACAACCAGATCGAAACCATCAGCTTCGGTAAAGAAAAGCCGAAGGCGACTGGCTCGTCGGAAGCCGACTTTGCGGAAAACCGCCGCGCCGATATCGTTTATCAGCGCTAAGCTTTTCGTATAGTTAAGTGCCCCACCACGCGTCGGGACGGTCTACCGGCCGTCCCGACGTTTGTTTTTATCCCCCGGGAATTTTCATGCGCGATAACGTTCTGTCCCTGCGTCCCTTGATGGTGGCCACCGGCCTGGTGCTGGCAGCCCTGACGGCGCCCGCCCACGCTTTCTCAGATGACGAGGCCCGCAAGGCCATCCTGGATTTGCGCCAGCAGGTGCAGCAACAGAACGAGCAGAGCCAACGCGCCAAGCTGCAACTGGCCGACCAGATCCAGGCGCTGCAACAGGAAGTCGCGCAACTGCGCGACCAGCTGGAACTGGTGTCGCGCCAGCAGCCCAGCGCCAACAAGCCGGGCGGCACCGCGGGCGGCGCCAACCCGCCGGGCGCGACCGCCGGCGATCCGCAGGAACAGGCCGCCTACGACGGCGCCATCGACCTGTTCCGCAAGGGTCAATACAAGGAGGCGTCCGAATCGCTGGCCGCCTTCACCGCGCTCTACCCCGCCAGCCAGCTCGCGCCCAGCGCCCAGTTCTACCTGGGCAGCAGCCGCTATGCGCTGAAGGACTTCAAGGGCGCCATCGAGCAACTGAACGCCATGGTGCAGAAGGCCCCCGACAACGCCCGCGCCCCCGACGCCCTGCTGGTCATCGCCGGCAGCCAGATCGAGATGAACAACCGCGCCGGCGCCAAAACCACGCTGCAGCGCATCGTCCGCGACTACCCGACCACGCCGGCCGCCAACACGGCCAAGAGCCGCCTGCAACTGCTGCAGTAATGGCGGAAGCCGCCTCCGCGGTCGCCGCCTATCGGCACATCCTGCGCCGCCGCGCAGGGCTCATCGCCCTGCTGCTGGCGGCGATTTGCATTGGGCTGCTGCTCGACTTCACGCTCGGCCCTTCGGGGCTGGGCTGGGGCGAGCTGTGGCGCGCGCTGAGCGCGCCGGCGTCGGCCGATCCGACGCTGCGCGTCATCGTCTGGGACATCCGGCTGCCCTACGCCCTGATGGCCGCGCTGGTCGGCATGGCGCTGGGCCTGGCGGGCGCCGAGATGCAGACCATCCTGAACAATCCCCTGGCCAGCCCGTTCACGCTGGGCGTGTCGTCGGCGGCCGCCTTCGGCGCGTCGCTGGCCATCGTGCTGCACCTGGGCCTGCCCGGCGTGCCGGACGGCTGGCTGATCGCCGGCAACGCCTTCCTGTTCGCCATGCTGGCGGCCCTGCTGCTGGACGGCGTGGCGCGCCGCGGCGGCATGAACAGCTCGGGCGTGGTGCTGTTCGGCATCGCCATGGTGTTCACCTTCAACGCGCTGGTGTCGCTGGTGCAGTTCACCGCCAGCGCCGAGGCCTTGCAGAACCTGGTGTTCTGGACCATGGGCAGCCTGGCGCGCTCGAGCTGGACCACCGTGGCCGCGCTGGGGCTGGCGTTCGCCGTGGCGCTGCCGCTGGCCATGCGCCAATCCTGGAAGCTGACCGCCCTGCGGCTGGGCGAGGAGCGCGCGGCCAGCTTCGGCGTGGACGTGCGCCGGGTGCGCGTGACGGCGCTGGCGCGCGTCAGCCTGCTGTCGGCGTTGGCGGTGGCGTTCGTCGGCACCATCGGTTTCATCGGCCTGATCGCGCCGCATATCGCCCGCCGCCTGGTGGGCGAGGACCATCGCTTCTTCCTGCCGGGCAGCGCCCTGGTGGGCGGCGTCATCCTGTCGCTGGCGTCGGTCGCGTCCAAGAACCTCGCGCCGGGCGTCATCGTGCCGGTGGGGATCGTCACCTCGCTGATCGGCATTCCGTTCTTCGTGGCGGTGGTGCTGCGCCGGAACATGCCATGAGCGCGGCGCCGACGCTGGCCGTCTCGGCCCTCACCGCCGGCTATGGCGGCCAGGACGTGCTGCACGGCCTGTCGCTGCCGCCCCTGGGCGCGGGCGAGGTCACGGCCCTGCTGGGCCCCAACGGCAGCGGCAAATCGACATTGCTCAAGGCCCTGGCGGGCCTGGTGAAGGTGCGCGCCGGCCACGCCCTGCTCGACGGCAAGGACCTGGTGCGGATGGATTTCGCGGCGCGCGCGCGCCACCTGGTCTACCTGCCGCAGAGCCTGCCGGCCGCCGTGCACCTGAGGGTGTTCGAATCAGTGCTGGTGGCGGCCCGCGCCAGCGAAGCCGACGGACCGCCGGCGGATCTGCACGAGATCGACCGACTGCTGGCGCGGCTGGGCATCGGCCACCTGGCGCTGTCCTACCTGGACGCGCTGTCCGGCGGCCAGAAACAGCTGGTGGGACTGGCGCAGGCGCTGGTGCGGCGGCCGCGCGTGCTGCTGCTGGACGAGCCGCTGTCGGCGCTGGACCTGAACTACCAGTTCCATGTGATGCGGCTGCTGAAGCAGGAAACCGCCGATCGCGGGCTGATCACGGTGATCGTGCTGCACGACCTGAACGTGGCGCTGCAGCACGCCGACCGGGCGGTGATGATCCATGGCGGCAGGCTGGTCGCCGCGGGCGCGCCGGCCGAGGTCATCACGCCCGCCTCGCTGGCCGCCGTGTACGGCGTGCACGGCCGGGTCGAGGCCTGCTCGCGCGGACGGCTGCAGGTGCTGATCGACGACCTGGAAGCCGATCCGCACTGACACCGCCGCGCCATCCGCGCGGCAAGACGCGGGACGGCCCGGGCGACGCTAGGCGCGCTGCGCCACGTCGGCGACCGGCGCGCCGGTCATGGCGGCCAATTGCTGCGGCGTCAGGTTGAACACGGCGTGCGGGTGCCCCGCCGCCGCCCACAGGCTGTCGTACTGGAACAGATCCTGGTCGAGCAGCATCACGGGCTTGACCGCGTGGCCGATGGGGCAGACGCCGCCGATGGCGTAGCCGGTCATGTCGCGCACGAACTTGGCGTCGGCCTTGGCCAGCGCGCCGACCTGTTCGGCGACCTTGGCCTCGTCGACGCGGTTGATGCCGCTGGCGATGACCAGCACCGGCGCGTCGTCCGCGGCGCGGCGGAAGATGATCGACTTGGCGATCTGCGCCACCTCGCAGCCCAGCCCCGCCGCGGCTTCCGCCGAGGTCTTGCCGGTCTGCGGCAGCACCACCACCGGCTTGTCGTGGCCCAGATCGGCCAGCAGGCGGGCAACGCGCTGGGCGGACTCGGGAAGATCGGCGGGCGTGGCGAGGGACATCTGGCGACTCCGTTCAAGACAAAAAGATCGGGTCACGAGTTTATCAGCCCGGCCATGCCCCCGCGGCGGGCGCGGGCGCATGGCTGCCGCGTGGGCGAACCGGCTAGAATGCCCGCCTGGCTTTCCGACCCCGACCCGATGCGTTCCGAACCTGTCCTGCCCCTGCAAACCGCCGATATCGGCGGTTACGCCATGTCCTACACCGAATACGGCGAGGGCGCGCCCCTGGTGCTGGTGCACGGTTCGCTGTCGGACTGTCGCTACTGGAAATCGCAGATGGCGCCGCTGGGGCGTTCGTTCCGGGTGCTGGCGGTGTGCCTGCGGCGCTACTGGCCGGAAACCTGGGACGGGGAAGGCGACGGTTTCTCGGTGGCGCAGCATGGCGCCGACGTGCTGGCCTTCATCGACCAGGTGGCGGGCGAGCCCGCCCACGTGGTGGGCCACTCGCGCGGCGGCCGCGTGGCGCTGGAAGCGGCGCTGGCCCGCCCCGATGCCCTGCGCAGCCTGACGCTGGCCGACCCCGGCCTGCCGCTGCCCGGCGGCGACGACGCCCGTGGCGGCTTTCGCCAGCGGGCGCTCGAACTGATCCGCGACGGCGCCGTGGAAGAAGGCCTGGCGCTGTTCGTGGACACGGTGACCGGACCGGACACCTGGCAACGCATGGTGCCCTGGTTCAAGGAAATGGTGCGCGACAACGCCGGCACGCTGTTCGGCCAGGCCCGCGAGACCCCGGCCTCGCTGAGTCCGCAAGAGATCGCCTCGCTGACCCTGCCGACGCTGCTGATCGGCGGCGCGTTGAGCCCCGACCCCTACCCCGCCGTGCTCGACGCGCTGGAAAGCTGGCTGCCGCAATCGCAGCGGGTGAACATCGCCGGCTCGTCGCACGGCATGAACCTGGGCAATCCGCGCGCCTTCAACGGCGCCATCGAATCGTTCCTGCGCGGCTGAGCCACGCGCCGTCAAGGTTCGACCGACGGCGTGTGCTTGAGGCGCTTGAGCACGAAAGTCGAGCGGCTGTGCCGCACACCGGGCAGCTTGTAGAGCCGCTTGCGCAGGAACTCCTCATAGCCTTCGGTGCCGGCCACGGCGACCTTGATCAGGTAGTCGTATTCGCCCGTCACCAGGAACGCCTCCACCACTTGCGGCAGCCGCGTGATCGCCTCGCCGAAGCGCGCCAGCGTGTCGTCGTCGTGGTGCTCGAGCGTGACCTCGATCATGACCGTGTCGGGCAGGCCCAGCGCCTTCTGGTTCAACAGGGCCGCGTAGCCCTCGATCACGCCCGCGTCCTCCAGCGCCTTGACCCGGTTCCAGCAGGGCGTGGGCGACAGGCCGACCTGCTCGGCCAGCTTCAGGTTGGTGAGGCGGCCGTCGGCGCGCAGGGCGCGCAGGATCTTGCGGTCGGTTTCGTCGATTTTGGGTGGCGTGGACACGGCGGAAAATCCGTAGAAGAGAATATCCCTGCAAAACCTGATTCTAGAGGATATATATTCCTCCAATACCGCCAAATTGGCGGGAATCAGGAAACCTATTTTCCCGACCCGGCCGTAGACTTTCCATCAAGACGGGCATTACCCCGCCCGTCGGATCCAGCGCCCGCGCCGTGGCACAACCCGGCGCCGACGCCGGTGTAGTCCACCGCAGTGTGCCGCGCGCCGATCCGCGCGGCGGGAAATCATGTCTCACGCAGCAGCAGTACCCGCAAGAACCGGCCTGGGCCTGTCCGGCACCGCCATGCTCCTGGCCGCGCCGGCGCTCTTCGCCTCCAACATGGTGGCCGCCCGCTGGGCCCACGACACCGCCCTTCCCCCCGTTTTCCTGGCCTTCGGCCGCTGGCTGATCGCCTTCCTGATCCTGTTGCCGCTGGCCGCGCCGGCCTTGCTGCGGCATCGCCAGGCGCTGTGGCGCGGCCTGCCCACGCTGCTGCCGCTGGCGGTGCTGGGCATGGGCGTGGCGGTGGCGCCGCAGTACATCGGCGCCCAGAGCACCAGCGCCACCAACATCGCCCTGATCTTCTCGTGCAGTCCGATCCTGGTGGCGCTGCTGGAGGCGCTGATCTGGCGCAAGCCCCTGCCGCCCCTGCGCGCCGCCGGCCTGGCGCTGGCGCTGGGCGGCGTGCTGGTGGTGCTGACGCGGGGCGACGCCTCGGTGCTGGCGCGGCTGGCGTTCGGCCAGGGCGACCTGTGGGTGCTGCTGGCGGCCACCGGCTGGGCCTTCTATACGGTGCTGCAGAAGCGCCTGACGCTGCCGGCGGTGCCCGATGGCGCGCGGCTGGCCGCGATGATGCTGGGCGGCGCGATCGCGCTGGCGCCGTTCGCGGGCATCGAGGCCGCCGCCGGCGCCACCCCGCCCTGGACCGATCCGCGGCTGGCGGCGGTGCTGCTGTTCCTGGCGGTGGTGCCCAGCCTGGGCGCGTATTACGTCTACGGCCGCCTGATCAGCCGCGCCGGTCCCGCCACCGCGGGCCTGTCGATGTTCCTGGTGCCGGTGTATGCCGCGCTGCTGGCCTGGCCGCTGCTGGGCGAGGCGCCGCAACTGTTCCATGCCTACGGCTTCGTGATGATCCTGCTGGGCGTGAAGCTGGCGTCCTCGCGCATGCGGGCGACGACGGCCGGGGCCGCCGCGCCGGCATGAAGCACACGTAGCGCCGACATGAAAAAAGGGCCACCCGCACGGGTGGCCCTTGTTCCGAGCCGATCGGAATTCAGCGGCCCGAACCCTGGGCCGCGATCACTTCCTGCGCCACCTGGCGCGGCGCTTCGGCGTAGTGCTTGAACTCCATCGTGTAGGTGGCGCGGCCCTGCGTCAGCGAACGCAGCGAGGTGGAGTAGCCGAACATCTCGGCCAGCGGCACCTCGGCCCGCACCACCTTGCCGCCGCCCCCGGCGATGTCTTCCATGCCCTGCACCATGCCGCGGCGCGACGACAGGTCGCCCATGACGTTGCCGGTGAAGTCCTCGGGCGTTTCCACCTCGACCTGCATCATCGGTTCCAGCAGCACCGGATCGGCGCGCCGCATGCCTTCCTTGAAGGCCATCGAGCCGGCCATCTTGAAGGCGTTTTCGTTCGAGTCCACGTCGTGGTACGAACCGAAGAACAGCGTCACCTTGACGTCGACCACCGGATAGCCCGCCAGCACGCCGGCGTTGAGCGATTCGCGGATGCCCTTGTCCACCGCCGGGATGAACTCGCGCGGCACCACGCCGCCCTTGATGGCGTCGACGAATTCGTAGCCCTTGCCCGGTTCCTGCGGCTCGAGCTTGAGCACCACGTGGCCGTACTGGCCGCGGCCGCCCGACTGCTTGACGAACTTGCCTTCGACTTCGTCACAGGTCTTGCGGATGGTCTCGCGGTAGGCGACCTGCGGCTTGCCCACCGTGGCCTCGACGCCGAACTCGCGCTTCATGCGGTCGACCAGGATTTCCAGGTGCAACTCGCCCATGCCGGAGATGATGGTCTGGCCGGATTCCTCGTCGGTGCGCACGCGGAACGAGGGGTCTTCCTGCGCCAGCCGGCCCAGGGCGATGCCCATCTTCTCCTGGTCGGCCTTGGTCTTGGGCTCGACCGCCTGCGAGATGACGGGCTCGGGGAACACCATGCGCTCCAGCACGATGACGTGCGAGGGATCGGTCAGCGTGTCGCCGGTGGTGACGTCCTTGACGCCCACCGCGGCGGCGATGTCGCCGGCGTAGACCTCGGTGATCTCGCGCCGTTCATTGGCGTGCATCTGCAGGATGCGGCCCAGGCGTTCTTTCTTTTCCTTGACCGGGTTGTAGACCGAGTCGCCGGATTTGACCACGCCCGAGTAGACGCGGAAGAACACCAGCTGGCCCACGAACGGGTCGGTCATGATCTTGAAGGCCAGCGCCGAGAACGGTTCCTTGTCGGTGGGATGGCGCTCGATTTCGCGGTCGCGCTCGTCGTGGCCCTTGATGGCGGGCACGTCGACCGGCGACGGCAGGTAGTCGATGACCGCGTCCAGCATGGCCTGCACGCCCTTGTTCTTGAAGGCGCTGCCGCACAGCATGGGCACGATCTCGTTGGCGACCGTGCGCTGGCGCAGGCCCTGCTTGATCTCGGCCTCGGTCAGCGCGTCGCCGCCCAGGTATTTCTCCAGCAGCGTCTCGTTGGCCTCGGCGGCCTTCTCGACCATCTTGTCGTGCCATTCCTGCGCCTGCGCCTGCAGCGCCGGCGGAATGTCGCGGTACTCGAAACGCACGCCCTGGCTGGCATCGTCCCAGATGATGGCCTTCATCTTGACCAGGTCGATCACGCCCTCGAAGCCGTCCTCGGCGCCCACCGGCAGCTGCACCGGCACGGCATCGCCCTTCAGACGCTCGGTGATCTGGCGCTGCACGCGCAGGAAGTCGGCGCCGACGCGGTCCATCTTGTTGACGAAGGCCAGCCGCGGCACGCGGTACTTGTTGGCCTGGCGCCAGACGGTCTCGGATTGCGGCTGCACGCCGCCGACCGCGTCATAGACCATGACGGCGCCGTCCAGCACGCGCATGGAGCGTTCGACCTCGATGGTGAAGTCGACGTGGCCCGGCGTGTCGATGATGTTGATGCGGTGTTCGGGATAGTTGCCGCCCATGCCCTTCCAGAAGGCGGTGGTGGCGGCGGACGTGATCGTAATGCCGCGTTCCTGTTCCTGCTCCATCCAGTCCATCACGGCGGCGCCGTTGTGCACTTCGCCGATCTTGTGGGTGATACCGGTATAGAAGAGGATGCGCTCGGTGGTCGTCGTCTTGCCCGCGTCGATGTGGGCGCTGATGCCGATGTTCCGGTATAGCTCGATAGGCGTCTTGCGAGTCATGGCCTCGTTCCTTGCAGTAATCACCAGGAATGGGCGGCAGGTCCGACCGGATACTGCCGCGGCGGGCGCCATGCCGCGTTGAGAGGTGTGCTCGGGTGTTGCGAAACCGCGCCCGCACTTATCCGTAAATATTACGCGCCGCGAGCCGGTTTACAAGCTTTAGCCATAAGCGCCATAGGGGATGGCGCGGGCAAGAAAAAGCCCCTCGGCGGGAGGGGCTGGGCACGGCATTGGCGCCGGCGGGCCTGACAGCGGCCTGACTCAGGCCGCGCGGGCCGGGATTACTTCTTTTCTTCCTTGACGCGGTACACCAGCACGGCGGTGCTGGCCAGCGACAGCACCTTGGCGGTGACGCTGCCCAGCAGCAGGCGCGACAGGCCGCTGCGGCCGTGGCTGCCGATGAAGATCAGGTCGCAACCCGCGTCGGCGGCGGCCTGGACGATGCCGTCGGCCACGTTGAAGTTGGACACGGCGCGCGCCTCGGACTTCACGCCGGCGGTGTCGGCGCGGTCGGTGATCTGCTTGAGGTACTTGTCGGCCTGCTCGGCCGAGGCCTTTTCGTAGTCTTCGTCGGTGATGGCGTAGGCCGCGGCCATGCCGTCGAAACCGATGGTGGCGGCGAACGGCTGCGTCACGTAGAGGGCGACGACGTCAGCGCCCACCGAGCGCGCGAAGGAAATGCCGGCGTTGGCGGCTTGGGCCGACAGCGGCGAGCCGTCGGTGGGAATCAGGATCTTCTTGAACATCTTGCCTGCTCCTGTTTGAGAGGAAGCTCCATGCTACCGGAAACCCGCCAGGTTCACATCAAGCGAACCCGGGGTCCTTGATGCGCGTCAACCCAGCTGCTGGGCGGCGGCGAACAGATTGGTGCAGCGGGTGCCGGTGCGGCAGTACGCCAGCACCGGACCCGGCAGGGTGCGCAGCAGTTCGGCGAAGCGGACCACGTCGGCCGCGGTCATGGCGCTGCCGACGACCGGCTGGTATTCGATTTTCAGACCGGCGGCGGCGGCGGCCTTGGAGACGTCGGCGGCGGTCGGCTGGTCGGGGCCGCCCTCGAAGTCGGGACGGTTGATGATGACGCTCTTGTAGCCGGCGGCGGCCACGTCGGCCATGTCGTCGGGACCCAGTTGCGGGGCGACGGCGAAGTTCTCGGTGAGGGGCTTGATCGGTGCGGACATGGCGATTCCTTGATGGGGGTGACTGCGTATTATTGTAGGAGCCGTTTCAGGCGAAAAGTTTTTCCAGCAGATTCCAGACGCCGCGGTCATCGACCATCGGCACCGAAAACCGCAACATGGTCGACGGCCCCTGCGACGGCGAGAACAGCGTGCCGGGCGCCAGCAGCATGCCCTGGTCGGCGGCGGCGCGGGCCAGCACCTCGCTGTCGCGCCCGCAATCGGCCCACACGAACATGCCCGCCTGCGGTTCGTGCCGGATCGTCAGGCCGAGCTTCTGCAGGCCCTTCAGGCAGCGCTGGCGGGCCTCGTCCACCCGCAGCCGCACGCGCTCGATATGGCGCCGGTACTGCCCTTCCATCAGCACCCGGTGCACCACCCGCTCGCCCAGCTCGGGCGAGGTCAGCCCGGCCAGCATTTTCAGGTCGGCCAGTTTCTGCAGGATGTCAGGATTGGCGGCCAGGTAGCCGACGCGCAGGCTGGCCGCCAGCATCTTGGAATAGCCGCTGACCAGGATGACGCGGTTGAGCCGGTCCAGCACCGCCAGCTTCATGGCGCCGCCCGGATGCAGCTCGCCGTAGGTGTCGTCTTCCACCACCATGAAGTCGTGGCGCTCGGCGATGCGCAGGATGTCGTAGGCGGCGCCGGCCGACAGGGTGTGGCCGGTGGGGTTGTGGACCGCGCTGTTGATGATGAACAGTTTCGGCTTGTGCTGCGCCGCCAGTTGCTCGAGCAAGGCGGTGTCGGGGCCGTCGGGGCCGCGCGGCACGCCGATAAGCCGGGCGCCGAAGGCGGCCAGGCGGCCGAAGATGACGAACCAGGCCGGATCCTCGACCAGCACGGTATCGCCCGGCTGCACCAGCAGGCGGGCGATCAGGTCCAGCGCGTGGGTGACGCCGTTGGTGGTGAGCAGGTTGCGCTCGGGATGGGCCGGCACGCCGTCGCTCTGCAGCGAGGCGGCGATCTGCTGGCGCAGCGGCGAAAACCCCTGCGGATGGCCATAGGACACGAGATGGCCGCGCACCGAGCGGCCCACGGCGCGCACCGCGCCCGCCACCATTTCAGGATCGAGCCAGTCGGCCGGCAGCAGGCCGGCGCCGCCCGGCATGCCGGGGCCGCCCCCCCCCTCGCGGAACATACTGCGCAGCAGCCAGGCGATATCGACCCGCGCCGGCGGCGTGAAATTCTGCGTCGACGCCGGCACGGCGACCGGGGCCAGCGGCCCGCTGCGGGCGCGCACGAAAAAGCCGGCGCCGCGCCGCGACTGCACCAGGCCGCGCGCCACCAGCCGGTCGTAGGCTTCCACCACCGTGAAGCGGCTGACGCCGGACTGTTCGGCCATCTTGCGGATGGACGGCAGCCGGGTGCCGGGGCGCAGCCCCTGTTCGTCGATGCGCCGGGCCAGGCCGTCGGCCAATTGCGCCACCAGCGTGGCGTCGGCCTGGCGCACGGGCTGCCAGGGCATGGAAGGCGAAGCAACTGTCATGGGGATTTCACCAGGCCAGTGGTTGAAGTGACATGTATAAGTGTACCGGTACTGTACCGATAACTATGCGTAGAGTGACAGCAATGGCATCAGCCCGCAAGTCCCGCGGACCGCCCCCATTTTTCGACGCCCCGCCATGAACCGCTCCGTGCCGTATCCCGCCCTCCAGGCCGCCCCCCGCCGCGTCGCCCAGGGAAGGCTACGGCTACGGCTTCCTGGGGGTGCTGGTGTTTTCGCTGACGCTGCCGATGACGCGCGTGGCGGTGACCGAACTGCCGCCGCTGCTGGTGGGCCTGGGACGCGCCCTGCTGGCCGCGGTGCCGGCCCTGGCGCTGCTGTGGCTGACCCGCAGCCGCCGGCCCGGGCGCGCTGAATGGCCGGGCGTGATCCTGGCCGCGCTGGGCATCGTGGTCGGCTGGCCGCTGGCCTCGTCGCTGGCGATGCAGACCGTGGCGTCGTCGCACGGCGCGGTGTTCAACGGCCTGCTGCCCCTGTCGACAGCCGTGTTCGCGGCCTGGCGCAGCGGTGAACGGCCCTCGCCCGCTTTCTGGGCCTGGGCCGCGGTGGGCGCCTTGCTGGTGGCGGCGTTCGCCTTGCGCGAGGGCCCCGGCGCGCTGTCGATCGGCGATTTCTGGCTGCTGCTGGCGGTGCTGCTGGGCGGTCTGGGCTATGCCGAGGGCGCCCGCGCCGCGCGCACCCTGGGCGGCTGGCGCACCATCTGCTGGGCGCTGGTGATCAGCGCGCCGGTGCTGGCCGCGCCGGTGGGCTGGATGGCCGCGCAACAGCCCGGCTGGCCGCGCGCGGACGCGGTCGCGGCCTGCGCCTACCTGGCGTTCGGTTCGATGTTCCTGGGATTTTTCGCCTGGTATCGCGGCCTGGCCGCGGGCGGCATCGCCCGGGTCGGGCAGATTCAATTGCTGCAGCCGTTCCTGACGGTGCTGGCCGCAGCCCTGTTTTTCGACGAAGCGGTGGACCCGGGCACCTACCTGTTCGCCGCCGCCGTCATCGTGGTCATCGCCGGCGGACGCCGCGCGATCATTGGAGTCAAGAAATGACGTTGTTCCCCGCCAGCCTGGCCGATGTGCCGCTCGCTTCCCTGTCCTTGCTGGGTCCCCTGGCGCTGTTCGCCCTGGTCAGTTCGATCACGCCCGGGCCGAACAACGTCATGCTGGCCGCGTCCGGCCTGAACTTCGGCTTCCGCCGCAGCATGCCACACCTGCTGGGCGTGAACCTCGGCTTCACGCTGATGATCTTCCTGGTGGGCGTGGGGCTGGGATCGGTGTTCCAGCAGGTGCCGCAGCTGTACACCGTGCTCAAGTACGTGGGCGCCGCCTACCTGCTGTACCTGGCCTGGAAGATCGCCAACTCGGGCGGCATGGAGGACGGCGCCGTCAGCGGCAAGCCGATGACCTTCCTGCAGGCGGCCGCATTCCAGTGGGTCAACCCCAAGGCCTGGGTGATGGCGGTCGGCGTGATCGCCACCTACACGCCGCAAGCCGGCTTCTTCGCCAACCTGGTCATCGCCACGGTGGTGTGCGGCATCGTCAACCTGCCCAGCATCGGCATCTGGGTCACGTTCGGCACCGCCCTGCGGCGCGTGCTGCACAAGCCCTGGGCGATCCGCGCCTTCAACATCAGCATGGCCCTGCTGCTGGTGGCCTCGCTGTATCCGGTGGCGCTGGAGGCCTTGCACTGACGCGGCCGGATCAGGCCAGCAGCGCGACCACCACGGCGGGCGTGACCAGCACATTGAACAGCCCCGCCATCACCATCACCAGCCCGGCCACCGCGCCCTCTTCGGCCGCCAGCTCGCGGGCCTTGGCGGTGCCGGCGCCATGCGCGCCCATGCCGAACAGGGCGCCGCGCGCCAGGGCCGAGCGCAGCGGCAGCCAGCGGCGCATGCACTGGCCGATGGCCGCGCCGAACACCCCGGTGACGATGACGAACACCGCGGTCAGGTCCGGCGCGCCGCCGACGTGCGAGGACACCGCCACCGCGAACGGCGTGGCCACCGAGCGCGGCAACAGGCTCAGCCGCAGATCCGGCGGCAGGTCCAGCAGGCTGCCCAGCGACCAGGCGCTGAGACCGGCGATGGCGCTGCCGACCACCACGCCCGCCGCCAGCACCGGCCAGTAGCGACGGATCAGCGCGCGCTGCTCGTACAACGGCAGCGCGAAGGCGACGATCACCGGCCCCAGCATCGTCATCAGCCAGTGCGAGCCGGACATGTAGTCGCGGTAGCCGGTGTGCAACAGCAGCGCCAGCATCAGCAGCAGGGCCGGCGCCACCACCAGCGTGGACGTCCACCAGTACGCATAGCGGCGGTAGAACAGGCGCGCGCAGACATAGGCCAGCACGGTGGCCAGCGGCCAGAACAGCAGATTGAATTCAGCCCGCATGGCGGTTCATCCAGCGGTAGCAGAGATCGATCGTCAGCGCCGTGCCGGCCATGACCAGCGCGGTGCCCAGCAGGATCACGACCAGCAGCTTGGCGCCCAGCACGCCCAGGAATTCGCGATGGTCCAGCAGCGACATCACCGCGGGCACGAAGAACAGCAGCATTTCGCCCAGCAGCCAGCTGGCGCCGCGATGCACATTGCGCACCCGCAACAGGCCCGAAGCCAGCAGCGCCAGCACCAGCGCCATGCCGATGACGCCGCCCGGCACCGGCAGGCCGGCCGCGTTGGCCAGCATCTGGCCCAACAGGGAGAACAGGGTGATGAGGACGATCTGCAGCAAGCGGCTGCGGCGCAGCACGCTGCGCAGGAGGACGGGATAGCGAGGGCGAGACATGGGGAGGGATTCCAGCGGATGGAACCGTTTTACGCCTGCCCGCGTCATAGATAAAATGAATTTGTCGAATCCAACCCATTCCAATCAGGCATAACCATGGATCTGCGGCCCTTGCGCGCATTGGTGGAGGTGGTCCGCCAGGGCGGTTTTTCCCAGGCGGCCAAGACCGTGTTCGCCACCCAGCCCACGGTCAGCAAGGCCGTGCGCCAGCTGGAGGACGAAATCGGCATGCCCCTGCTCGACCGCCAGGCGCAGCCGCCGCGGCTGACCGAGGCCGGCGAAATCGTTTACCGGCGCGCGGTCAAGATGTTGGCCGAACGCGACGATCTGTACGCCGAGCTGGACGAGCTGCGCGGCCTGAAGCGCGGCGTGTTGCGGCTGGGCCTGCCGCCGCTGGGCAGCAACGCGCTGTTCGCGCCGATGTTCGCGCGCTTTCGCAGCCGCTATCCGCAGATCGAGATCAGCCTGCTGGAACATGGCGGCCATCGGCTCGAGGAAATGGTGATGGCCGGCGAGATCGAGCTGGCCGCTTCGCTGCGTCCGGAATCCGGCGAGCTCGACTGGCAACCGGTGGCGCGCGAGCCGCTGATCGCGCCGCTGCCCGCCGACCATGCCGGCGCGCGGGACGCCGCCATCGGCCTGGAGCAACTGCGCGACGCGCCCTTCATCCTGTTCGAGCGCGGCTTCGCGCTCAATCGCGTCATCCTGGACGCCTGCCAGCGGGCCGGCTTCGCCCCGGCGATCGCCGCCCGCAGCGGCCAGATCGACTTCATCGTGGCGCTGGTCATGGCTGGCATGGGCGTGGCCTTCCTGCCGCGCCTGAAGGCCAACGAGGAACGGCACGCGGGCGTGGCGCGGGTGCCGCTGCGCGATCCCGGCACGGACTGGGAGATGGGCCTGGTGTGGCGCCGCGGCGGCTATCTGTCGCATGCCGCCCAGGCCTGGCTGGCGCTGGCGCGCGAGATGCATCCGGATACCGCTTGACGCGAGCCGCCAACACCCGCCGTTGTATGCTGGCGCCGGAACCGTGCCCGTCGGCGCGGGTCATATCTTCCATGCCCGCCCTGCCCCGCCCCACCCTGCGCCGCCTGATCGGCGCCGCCGTGCTCGCCGCCGCCAGCGTGGTCGGCTGCTCGCAGCTCGACTCCTGGCAGCGCCAGACCATCTTCTCGCCCCAGTCCGAGCCGCAGACCTGGTGGCGCGAGCCGGCCCAGGGCACCCAGGTCTACGACCTGGCGCTGGCCAACGGCGACAAGGTGCGCGCCTGGTACTGGCAAAGCCCGCAAGCCAACGCGCCCACCGTGCTGTATCTGCACGGCGCGCGCTGGAACCTCAATGGCAGCGCCTTCCGCATCGACGGCTGGACCCGCAAGGGCTATTCGATCCTGGCCATCGACTACCGCGGCTTCGGCGCCTCGACGCCGCGCTTGCCTTCCGAATCCAGCGCGCTCGAAGACGCCATGGCCGGCCTGAAGGAGCTGGCACGCCTGCAACCGGATCCGGCGCGCCGTTTCGTCTACGGCCACAGCCTGGGCGGCGCCATCGCCATCGACCTGGCCGCGCGGCCGGGCCAGCCCGACTTCGCCGGCCTGATCGTGGAATCCAGCTTCACCAGCATCAGCGCCATGCTGGCCACCATGAAGTGGGGCCGCGTGCCCGGCGCCAGCCTGCTGGTGACGCAGCCGTTCGACTCGGTCGACAAGCTGGCCGCCATGCACACGCCGATGCTGTTCATGCACGGCACCGCCGACCGCGTGGTGCCGCACACCATGAGCGACGAACTCTACGCGGCCGCGCGCAGCGTTTCGCCCGACCTGAAGCGACTGGTCAAGATCGAGGGCGCCACCCATTCGGGCGCGTTCCGCAGCGGCGAACAGTACGACGACGCCGTCAAGACCTTCATCCAGGACGCCAGCCGCGCGTATCGCCGCAAGGCCGGCTGACGCGGCAGGCCCGCGTCGTCATCGCCTTATTCAACCCATTGTGTCTTTTCCCGGGGGAAAACCCGCTCTCGGGAAACTCCCATATCAAAATATCTTCTAAATATATTTAACGGATATTAGACTTTCTCCCACCCGCCGCTCTTCCTTCGCGGCGCCGGCCATCCGAGGAGAATCAAGTTGAGTAACGTGCGTTGGCAGGGCGTCTTTCCTGCCGTAACCAGTAAATTCCATGCCGACGAAGCCCTCGACTTCGAAGCGATGCGCAAGCATTTCAGCTTCCTGATCGACAACGGCGTGCATGGCCTCGTCACCTGCGGTTCGCTCGGCGAAGCCAGCACCCTGACGCTGGAGGAAAAGCTGGCGGTGACGCGTTGCGCCGTGGAAGCCAGCGGCGGCCGCATCCCGGTGCTGGCCAACGTGTCAGAGACCAGCACCCGCGAGGCGCTGCGCTTCATCAAGGCGGCGGTGGAACTGGGCGTGGACGGCTTCATGCTGATGCCCTCGCTGATCTACGTGGCAGATGCGCGCGAGGCGATGCAGAGCATCCGCACCATGGCCGAGGCCGCCGCCAAGCCCTGCATGATCTACAACAACCCGGTCGCCTACCGCGTCGACCTCAAGCCCGAGCACATGGCCGAGCTGGCCGACTGCCCATGGCTGGTGGCGATCAAGGAAAGCAGCGACGACATCCGCCGCGTGACCGACCTGCGCAACAAACTGGGCGACCGCTTCCAGCTGTTCATCGGCGTCGACGACCTGTCGTTCGAAGCCCTGGCGCTGGGCGCCGACGGCCTGCTGGCCGGCCTGGTGACCGCGTTCCCGCGCGAGACCGTGGCCCTGTACGACCTGATGAAGGCCGGCAAGTGGCAGGAAGCGCTGGCGCTGTACCAGTGGTTCACGCCGCTGCTGCACCTGGACGTCTCGACCAAGCTGGTGCAGAACATCAAGCTGGCCGAGACCCTGGCCGGCGTCGGCAACGAGCACGTGCGCCGTCCGCGCCTGCCGCTGGTGGGCGCCGAGCGCGAGCGCTGCGCCGGCATCATCGAAGCGGCGCTGGCCAAGCGGCCGCGGCAATACCAGTCGAAGTAAGCGACCCAGCCCGAAGCAGGACCGGCGCGCCCGCATGGCCGTGGCGCGCCGTCCTTGCGCCAGCCTCTCGGACACCATGCACAGCGACATCATCCTTCAGACCCGGGGCCTCACCAAGGAATTCCGCGGCTTCGTGGCGGTCAACGACGTCAACCTGAGCGTCAGGCGCGGCGCGATCCATGCCCTGATCGGACCCAACGGGGCCGGCAAGACCACGGTCTTCAACCTGCTCACCAAGTTCCACATCCCGACCCGCGGCGCGATCGTCTACGACGGCGTCGACATCACCGGCGAACGGCCGGCGCAGACGGCGCGGCGCGGCATCGTGCGCTCGTTCCAGATCTCGGCGGTGTTCCCGCAATTGTCGGTGCGCGAGAACGTGCGCGTGGCCTTGCAGCGCAAGCTGGGCGTGGACTATTGCTTCTGGCGTTCGGAGCGCTCGCTGGAGCGGCTGCATGCGCGGGTCGAGGAGCTGCTCGACCAGGTCGGCCTGCGCGCGCAGCTGGACGTGGCCGCCGGCGACCTGCCCTACGGCCGCAAGCGCACGCTGGAGATCGCCACCACGCTGGCGCTGGAGCCCGAGCTGCTGTTGCTGGATGAGCCGACCCAGGGCATGGGCCACGAGGACGTGGACCGCGTCAAGCACCTGATCAAGCAGGTCTCGGCGGGCC
Source organism: Achromobacter sp. 2789STDY5608615 (assembly GCF_001298995.1). Taxonomy (NCBI): domain Bacteria; kingdom Pseudomonadati; phylum Pseudomonadota; class Betaproteobacteria; order Burkholderiales; family Alcaligenaceae; genus Achromobacter; species Achromobacter sp. 2789STDY5608615. The sequence goes on along the minus strand of NZ_CYTY01000017.1, from coordinate 98,277 downwards.
GCAGCATCCTGATGGTGGAACACAACATGAAGGTGGTGGCCGACATCTGCGACACCATCACCGTCCTGCAACGCGGCGAGATCCTGGCCGAGGGTCCGTACGCCGAGGTATCCGCGAACCCCGCGGTGCGCGAAGCGTACATGGGAGCGGAAGATGAATGACAAGACCCCGGCGCGGTCCATGCTGGAAATCCGCGGCCTGCACGCCTGGTATGGCGAATCGCACATCCTGCACGGCATCGACCTGGACGTGAAGGCGGGCGAGTGCATCACGCTGCTGGGCCGCAATGGCGCCGGCCGCAGTTCGACCCTGAAGTCGGTGCTGGGCCTGGTGGGCCGGCGCAGCGGCTCCATCAAGGTGCAAGGCCAGGAGACCATCGGCCTGCCGCCGCACAAGATCGCGCGCCGGGGCATCGGCTATTGCCCCGAAGAGCGCGGCATCTACGCCTCGCTGACCGCCGAGGAGAACCTCATGCTGCTGCCCTCGGTGGGGCCGGACGGCATGTCGGTGGAAGAGATCTACACGATGTTCCCCAACCTGAAGGAACGCGCCCACAGCCCCGGCACCCGGCTGTCGGGCGGCGAGCAGCAGATGCTGGCGATGGCGCGCATCCTGCGCACCGGCGCCCGCCTGCTGCTGCTCGATGAAATCACCGAAGGCCTGGCGCCCGTCATCGTGCAGGCGCTGGGCCGGGTGATCCGGCAATTGCAGGAGCGCGGCTACACCACCGTGCTGGTCGAGCAGAACTTCCGCTTCGCCCAGCACCTGGCCGACCGCCATTACGTCATCGAGCATGGCCAGGTGGCCGCCGTGATCGAGCGGGCCGAAGTCGAGCGGTCGCAGGACCGGCTCAACGCCTTGCTCGGCATCTGAGGGCCGTCGCGCGCAGTTCCCCGTCGTTGCAGTTTCCCGTGGTGCTTCCGACCGCAGTCCCCCCATTCCCATACGGAGCGTAGTCAGATGAAATTGAATCGAATCGCAGCGGCGCTGTGCGCCATCGGCCTGGCGGGCGTTGCCCACGCCGAGGCCGGCATCAGCGACGGCATCGTCAAGGTCGGCGTGCTGACCGACCTGTCCGGCGTCTATTCCGACCTGGCCGGCAACGGCTCGGTGATCGCGGCGCGCATGGCGGCCGAGGAAATGGGCAACAAGGTGCTGGGCAAGCCGGTCGAAGTGGTGGCCGCCGACCACCAGAACAAGCCCGACGTCGCCGCCAACCTGGCGCGCGAATGGTTCGACCAGGGCAAGGTCGACATGATCACCGACTTCCCCACCGCGTCGACCGCGCTGGCCGTGATGGAGATCGCGCGCCAGAAGAACCGCGTGACCATGCCGTCCGCGGGCCTGTCGACCGCGATCCTGGGCGAGAAATGCTCGCCGCTGAATGCGCAGTGGACCACCAACACCTACGCGCTGGCGGCCGGCACGGCGCGCGCGCTGGTCAAGGAAGGCAAGAAGACCTGGTACTTCATCACCGCCGACTACACCTTCGGCCACTCGCTGGAGAAGGACGCGACCGAAGTCATCCAGGAGAACGGCGGCAGCGTCGTAGGCGTATCGCGCCACCCCTTCCCCGGCAACGATTTCTCGTCGTTCCTGCTGAAGGCGCAGGCCTCCAAGGCCGACGTGATCGCCCTGGCCAACGCCGGCAACGACACCGTCAACGCGGTCAAGCAGGCCAATGAGTTCGGCATCACCAAGAAGCAGATCGTGGCGCCGCTGCTGACCTACATCTCGGACGTGCACAGCATGGGCCTGGCCAAGGCGCAGGGCATGTACCTGACCGAGGCGTTCTACTGGGACTACGACGACGCCTCGCGCGCCTGGGCCAAGAAGTTCTTCGAGAAGGCCAAGAAAATGCCGACGGCCTCGCAGGCCGGGGTCTATTCGGCCACGCTGTCGTACCTGAAGGCGATCGAGGCGGCCGGCACCGACGAGGCGCCGGCGGTCATGGCCAAGCTGCGCGAAATGACCATCAACGACGCCGTGATCCGCAACAGCAAGCTGCGCGCGGACGGGGCGCTGGTGCACGACATGCTGCTGTTGCAGGTGAAGGCGCCCGCCGAGTCCAAGGCGCCGTGGGATTACTACCACGTCAAGGCCGTGCTCAAGGGCGACGAAGTCTTCCCCAAGCCGCAGGCCGCCTGCCCGCTGAACAAGTCATGACGCCCGCCGGCGCCGGGCGGCTTGCGCCCGGCGCCGGTTCGATCCGCCCGCGGCGCGCGGCAACGCGCGCCTCCCGCAAACCGACGCGTCCCGTGTCCGACCGCCGCCCACTATGTTCGACATCTCGCTTCCCGCCCTGCTCGCCCAACTGCTGGTGGGGCTGATCAACGGCTGCTTCTACGCCATTCTCAGCATGGGGCTGGCCATCATCTTCGGCCTGCTCAACATCGTCAATTTCACCCATGGCGCCCAGTTCATGATGGCGGCGTTCCTGGCGTGGATCGGCTTCACCCAGCTGCCGCAGCTGCTGGGCCCGGGCGCGCAGATCAATTTCTGGGCGGCGCTGGTGCTGGCGCCGCTGCTCGTCGGCGCGGTCGGCGTGGTCATCGAAAAGACGCTGCTCAAGCGGCTCTATCACCTGGACCACCTGTACGGCCTGCTGCTGACCTTCGGCATCGCGCTGATGATGGAAGGCGGGTTCCGCTACTTCTACGGCATTTCCGGCGTGGGCTACGAGCCGCCCGAGATCCTGCAGGGCGGCTTCGACCTGGGCTTCATGTTCCTGCCGGCGTACCGCGCCTTCGTGGTGGTGGCGTCGCTGCTGCTGTGCCTGCTGACCTGGTACCTGTTCGAGCGCACCCGCCTGGGCGCGCTGCTGCGCGCCGGCACCGAGAACGCCCGGCTGCTGCAGGCCTTTGGCGTCAACGTGCCGGTGATGATCACGCTGACCTACGGCTTCGGCGTGGCGCTGGCCGGCGTGGCGGGCGTGCTGGCCGCGCCCGTCATGCAGATCAACCCGCTGATGGGCTCCAACCTGCTCAATATCGTGTTCGCGGTGGTGGTGATCGGCGGCCTCGGCTCGATCATGGGCGCCATCGTCACCGGCCTGGCGCTGGGCCTGCTGGAAGGCCTGGCCAAGGTGTTCTACCCCGAAGCGTCCACCGTGGTCGTGTTCATCGTGATGGCGGTGGTGCTGCTGACGCGCCCCGCGGGCCTGTTCGGCAAGGAGAAATAAGGTGTCGCGCTTCCCTCTTTCCATCCGCATCCTGGCGCTGCTGCTGGTGCCGGCGCTGCTGGTCCCGTGGTTCCCGCAAGTGGTCTATCCGGTGTTCGTGATGAAGGTGCTGTGCTTCGCGCTGTTCGCGCTGGCCTTCAACCTGCTGACCGGCTTCACCGGCCTGGTGTCGTTCGGCCATGCCGCCTTCTTCGGCTGGGCCGGCTATGCGGCCGGCGAAATGATGATCCTGTACGGCGCGGCCGGCCTGCCGCCCGAGCTGGCGATACTGTGCGGCGTGGCCATGGCCGCCGCCATCGGCTATGCGATCGGCTGGCTGGCGATCCGCCGCACCGGTATCTATTTCGCCATGATCACGCTGGCGCTGTCGCAGGTGGCCTACTTCATGGCGGTGCAGGTCCGCTGGACCCGCGGCGAGGACGGCATGCAGGGCATTCCGCGCGGCAAGTTCCTGGGCCTGGTCGACCTGAGCGCCGACACCAACATGTATTACTTCACGCTCGGCGTGTTCGTGCTCGGGTTCCTGTTCGTCTACCGGGTCATCCATTCGCCCTTCGGACAAGTGCTCAAGACCATCCGCGACAACGCGCCGCGGGCGATTTCGCTGGGGTACGATACGGATCGGTGCAAGCTGCTGGCGTTCGTGCTGTCGGCCTCGGTGGCCGGCCTGGCGGGTTCGCTCAAGGCGCTGGTGCTGCAGCTGGTGGCGCTCAACGACGTGTCGCTGGCCACCTCCACCGAAGTCCTGCTGATGACGCTGCTGGGCGGGATCGGCACCGTATGGGGCCCCGTGGTGGGCGCCACGCTGGTCGTCAGCCTGCAGAACTACCTGGCCACCCTGGGCGATGTCGTCACCATCGTCATCGGGTTGATTTTCGTGTTGTGCGTGTCGTTCTTCCGGCGCGGGTTCGTCGGCGAATGGCTGGCCTACACGCAGTGGCGCAAAACGAAGGAAAACAACCGTTGATGGCAGGAGCAGAACCCAAACGGCGCGCCGCGGACGTCGCCTACAACCAGATCGAAAGCATGATCGCCACCCTGCAATTGCAGCCGGGCAGCGCGGTCGTGGAAGCCGATCTGGTCGAAAAGACCGGCCTGGGCCGCACCCCGCTGCGCGAAGCCTTGCTGCGCATGGTGGCGGCCGGCCTAATCCGCCAGGAACCGCGGCGCGGCCTGCGGGTCTCGATGATCCAGCTGGCCGACCACATGGACCTGATCCAGACCCGCCGGGCGCTGGAGCAGCTGATCGCCGCCAGCGCCGCGCGCCGCGCCACGCCGGCGCAGCGCGGCCAGATCGTCGAATGCGCGACGCAGATGGTGCGCGCGGCCGAGGGCGGCAACCTGGACGACTACATGCAGGCCGACCAGTTGCTCGACCACGTCTGTCACAGCGCCTGTCGCAACGTGTCGGCGGTGAATGCGGTGGAACCGCTGATCATCCAGTGCCGCCGCTTCTGGTACGCCTACCAGCACGAGGGCGACATCGCCGAAGGCGCGCGCCGCCACATGGCCATGGCCGCCGGCATCGCCACGGGCGACGAAGCGGCGGCCATCCAGGGCGCGGATTCGCTGATGGACTACCTGGAGATGTTTACGCGCAAGGTGATTGACGCGTAGCGCTCGCGGCCGGGGCGGCGGCGTCCTTGGCGCCGCGCGCCAGCCAGGCCAGGACGCGCGGGCGGGCGCGGTCGTAGCCCAGGTTGTAGAAGAAGGCGTACGGCAGGTAGAACAGCACCAGCGCGATGTCCAGCACGGAGGCCTGCCACAGGCTGATGTTCAGCCACCAGGCGGCCAGCGGGATCACGATCAGGATCAGCCCGAGCTCGAAGCCGAACGCGTGGATCACGCGCACGCGCAGGTTGCGGGTGATGCCCAGGCGGTTCTCCAGGCGGTCGAAGCCGGCGTTGTAGATCATGTTCCAGACCAGCGCGACCCAGGCGATCACGGCGGTCAGCACGCCCATTTCGAACAGCGACTTGCCCATGGCCCAGGCGGCCACCGGCGCGCACAGGCCGATGGCGAGGATTTCGAACAGGAAAGCGTGGATGAAGCGCTCTTTGATGGTTTTCTTGGCTTGTGTCATGACCCACCTCTGAGGTCGTTTGTTTCAGTGACCGGGGGATTTTCGACGATATTTCCGGTACGATAAAGATAGAATCCATCGGAAAATCCGATACAACACCCGACCATGCGCCATTCCCTGGAATCCCTGGCCACCTTCGCCCAGGTGGCTGCCGAGGGCACGTTTTCGGCCGCGGCCCGCAAGCTGGGCAAGAGCCAGTCCACTGTCAGCGAGACCATCGCCAACCTCGAGGTCGACCTGAACGTGACGCTGTTCGACCGCAGCCAGCGCCAGCCGTCCCTGACCGAGGCCGGCCAGGTGCTGCTGGGCCAGGCCTTGCAGGTGCTGGCGGCCAATGACCGCCTGAACCGCAGCGCCAGCCAGCTGTCGGCCGGACTGGAGCCGCGCCTGACCGTGGTGCTGTCGGATACGTTTCAGTCCGAAACCTTTGAGAACATGCTCAGCCAGATCGACCAGCGCTATCCGGCGCTGCGCTTCGAGTGCCTGATCGCGGAATACGAGGATGTGGTGGCGCTGGTGCAGCAGGGCCGCGCCCACCTGGGGCTGATGGCGGCGCAGGAAAGCTATCCGCCGGACATGGCCCACGCGACGCTGCGCGAGGCCTCGGAGATCGTGCTGTGCGTGGGTCGCGGCCATCCGCTGGCGGCGCTGTCGGGAGTCACCAAGGATCACCTGAAGACCGAGCGCGAGCTGCGCCTGAGCACCTACGAGCTGGATGACAAGGACCCCGCGCCGTCTCAGTCGACCTGGTCGGCGCCGGGCTACCTGATGCTGCTGGAAATGGCCACGCTGGGATTCGGCTGGACCGAGCTGCCGCGCTGGATGCTGCAACGCTTCGGCCGCGGGCAACTGGTGGAACTGGCGGTGCCGGGCTGGCCGCGCCAGATCCGGGTGGACGCGGTGTGGTCGACCCGCCGCCCGCTGGGGCCGGCCGGCGCCTGGCTGCTGCAGAGCCTGACGCGGGCCTGATGATGGAAGGCGCGGGAGCCGGCCTTGGCGCCTGGCGCGCCCGCCCGTCCCGCAAGGCCTAGCGCGCGCTGAGCGGCAGGCGCGAGATGCGCACGCCGTTGGCGGCCAGCCAGTCGCCCAGCTTGGGGCAGGCCAGCACGTCGAATTCCGCGCGGCGCTGGCGCGCCATGGCGCTGTCTCCGCGGCTGTTCTTGGCCGGATGGCACATCAGCAGATCGCAATCGCGGGCATTGAACAACCAGTTCTGCAGCAGGTCGGCATAGCGCCGCTTGCCGCCCTCGAAACCATAGACGCCCAGCAGCCGGCGGTTGGTGCGCAGGCCTTCGTCGCGGGCCTGGCGACCCAGCGCGGCCGCGCCCAGCGCACCGATGATGCGCGCCTTGATGGACTCCTTGAGCGGGATGCCGCTCAACATGCCCGGTGCGGTCTGGCGCAGCCAGGGCATGCGGGCGCCGTAGCGCTGCTTGAGCAGCCGCAGCAGACGGTCGCGGATAATCGGCAGCTGGTGCACGTGCTGGTGCCCGTCCACATAATCGGGCGCGCGGCCGAAAGCGGCCTCGAACGCGTCGAACTGGCGCGTCAGGTGCTGGTCGACCCAGTCCGCGTCCAGGCGCCCGGCGTAGGCGCGCAGGATCAGGCGCGACAGCGACGGCAGGTCCGCGTCGGCGCCCGAACCGAGCGGCTCGGTGAAGTTCACATGCAGGCCGAGGTCGGCATCGAGCGCCGCCAGGCGCGGCGCATTGGCGACGAAAGTCGGTCCCAGCGACAGGCAGCTGACCGCGCTCAGCCGGCCCATGCCCGCCAGCACGATCATGCCTTCATCAATGTCGGCATTCATGCCAAAATCATCACCGCAGACCACAATGCGCTTGGTCAAGCTCTCACCCCGCCATTTCTCTTCGACACGCCCCGCATGCGCGCCCTGCTTCAACAAGTCAGCCTGTTCATCGCCGTCGGATGCGCAGCGGCCGCCACCCACTGGGGCATCGCCGTCGCCAGCGTGGAAGCCTTCGGCGCCGCGCCACTCCTGGCCAACCTGATCGGCTGGCTGGTGGCGTTCGTGGTGTCCTTCAGCGGGCATTACCGGCTCACGTTCAGACATTCGACAACACCCTGGACCATAGCAGTTCGCCGTTTCTTCTTCATTTCAGCCATCGGCTTCGTCATCAATGAATCGGCTTACGCCTGGTTGCTACGGGTAACGGCCGTTCGCTATGACGTCCTGCTGGCAATCATCCTGATCGCATTGGCGGTCGGCACCTTCATCACGAGCCGGCTTTGGGCGTTCCGCCACAAGCCCGCTGCTTGAAGGCGGCGTCCGACACCACCTGCCACATCACGTATTTCACGCTGGTCGCCGTCGGCTCGCGGCCGGCCAGCGCGGCATAGCTGCCGGCATCCGAGCGCGTGCCCCAGACCCAGTAGCGCGCGCCATCGGGCGCCGCGCACAGGCGGGCCTGGAATTCCTCGGCGCTGATCAGCACCTGCTTGCCGACCTGGGGCTCGAACTTGGCGGCGTCGTAGAGTTCCTTGCGCCAGTTGTCGCGCACCGGCACTTCCGGATTGAGCCAGTCGTCCACCACCCAGGTCGGGTTGGGCGCCTTGGCGTACAGCGCCAGGTCGAACGGATAGGTATGCAGCGACACGAAGGTATCGCCGGGCTGCGCCAGCGAGCGGATCTGCGCGGCCAGCGGGCCGGCGCTGCCACGGGCGGAGTGGGCGGCGATGCCGATGGCCAGCACGCAGATGCCGGCGCCAACAGCGGCGCAGATGCGCACCAGGCGCGGCGTCAGCACATCGGCCTTCTGGCGGCCCGCGGCCACGATCACTTCGGCCAGCAGGAAGGCCAGCGGCGGCAGCGCCGGCAGCACGTAGCCGACCAGTTTGGAGTTGGGCAGCGAGAAGAAGCCCACCACCACCACGAACCAGACCAGCGCCAGGCGGCGCAGGTCGCGCTGCGGGCCCTCGGCCCAGAACGCCTTGCGCAGGATGCCGCCGCCCCACAGGGACCACGGCAGGCTCAGTCCGACCACCACGGGCAGGTAGAACCAGAACGGCTGGGCATTGTTGAAACCGGTGGCGGCGAAGCGCTGGAAATGCTGGTAGACGAAGAAGTAGTCGTAGAACCCGGGATAGCGGATCTGCATCAGCGCGAACCACGGCACCGCGACCACCGCGAACACCAGCAGCGCGGGCGGCCAGACCAGCGCGCCCAGGCCGCGCCAGCGGCGGCTCCAGACCAGCCAGATGAACAGGATGGCGCCCGGCAACACCAGGCCGATCAGACCCTTGGCCAGGACCGCCAGGCCGGCCAGCGCGGCGGCGGCCAGCGACATCCAGCGATAGGCCTCGCCGCGCTCGACGCGCAGCGCGGTGTCGGCCGCGGCCAGCACGCACAGCGTGATCATGCCGGCGACCAGCATGTCCAGGTTGGCGAACTGCGAACCGCCGTAGAAGAACGGCACGGTGGCCAGCACCAGCGCGGTCAGCGTCGCGGTGGCGGCGTCGCGGTAGCGCCGCACGAAGGCGTACAGCGCGGCGATCGCGGCCCAGGAGGCCAGCAGCGACGGCAGGCGCGCGGCCCACGGATGCACGCCGAACACGGTGAAGGACAGCTCGGTCAGCCAGTAGTACAGCGGCGGCTTGTGGAAATACGGCATGCCGTCCAGCAGCGGCACCATGTGCGAACCGCTGCGCAGCATGTCCCAGGCGACGCCCGCGTAACGGCCCTCGTCGGGCAGCGTCAGGGGCCGAACCCAGGCCAGGAAGGCCAGCCAGAAGCCAATCGCGAGCAGGAACCTGCCCGCCGGCGGGATCCAATTGGAACGCGCCGGCTGTTGCATCGCGGCGGCCATCAGTGTGCGACCTTGTCGGTGCGGGCGGCCTGCCCCTGGCGGCGGCGCACGACGAACAGCGGGCGCCCCTTGACCTCGTCGAAGATACGGGCGACGTATTCGCCCACCACGCCCAGCGAGATCAGATTGACGCCGGCGAAGAACAGCACGGCCGTCACGATGGTGGTCCAGCCCGATACCGGGTTGCCGGACACCAGGAAGTCGATCACCAGGTAAACCGCGTAGGCCATCGCCAGCACGGCGAACAGCACGCCGACCAGGCTGACCAGGCGCAGGGGCCAGGTGGTGAAGGCGGTCAGGCCGTCCAGCGCCAGCCGCGCCAGGCGCATGCTGCCGAAGCGGCTGTCGCCGTGCATGCGTTCGTCGGGGGTGTAAGGCAGCGCCTCGCCCTTGAAACCGACCCAGGCGTACAGGCCCTTCATGAAGCGGGTACGCTCGGGCAAGGCGTTCAGCGCGTCCACCACGTTGCGGCTCATCAGGCGGAAGTCGCCGGCGTGGGCCGGCACATCGACGCCGCGGGCGCCGCTCAGCAGCTTGTAGAACCAGCGGGCGCCGGTGCGCTTGACCCAGGATTCGTCGCTGCGGGTTTCGCGCACGGCGTAGACCATTTCGGCGCCGGCGGCCCAGCGGGCCAGCATCTGCTCGATCAGCGCGGGCGGATGCTGCATGTCCGCGTCCAGGCAGATCACGACGTCGCCGGTGGCGCTTTCGAGCCCGGCGCTGAGCGCGGCTTCCTTGCCGAAATTGCGCGACAGCTGCACGTAGCGGAAGCCGTCGTACTGGGACCATTCGGCCATCAGCGCCTCGGTGCCATCGGTGCTGCCGTCATCGGCGACGATGATCTCCCAGCCGGTGCACAACGCCGCCAGCCGGCTGCGCAGCAGCGGCAGCAGCACGCGCAGATTCTCACATTCATTCAGGCACGGAATGACGCAGGTGACACAGGCGTCGTAAGGCACATTGGCGGCGGCCGTCCCCCAGAGCGCTTCAATGGGAAGCGCTTTGGTCAGGACTTGCTGCCCCTGGGGCTCGGACCGGAATTGGATATGCATGGTGCTCTGAAATTGGAATGCGGGACGTTATGCCGGGCAGTATGCGCAAGCCATCGTCGAATTTTCATCAAATGCCACGGCTATAAGACTGGTCGCATTCCGGCGATTCTAGGGAGCGGCGCCGCCAGGGATATAAAGTCGCGTAAATCTCTGTCCCCAATTTGTGAAGAGACGTGAAGCGGCGCTTCGCGGGCATCGGTAAAATGCGCGAAGTTCTTGTTTTCACAGGGTGTTATGCAATATCGAGTCCGCCCCATGCTGACCGCCGACGTGGATGCCATCCTGGACGTCCAGGCCGGCGCCTATCCGGGGTTCCTGCTGGAAAGCACTGATTTCTTCCTGAACCGCCTGGCGCTGGCGCCGGCCCACTGCTGGGTGGCGCAGGCCGCCGCCGCGCCGGGCGACGCGCTGCTGGGCTATCTGGTTTCGTATCCATGGGACGCCGGCCTGCCGCCGACCCTGGACGCGCCGCTGGCCACGCTGCCCGAGCCCGCCGACCACTGGTTCCTGCACGACTGCGCCGTGGCGCCCTCGGCCCAGGGTCTGGGCGTGGGCCAGGCCCTGCTGCGCACCGCGGCCGGGCACGCCACGCAGACGGGTCTGCGGCGCGCCAGCCTGGTGTCGCTGGGATCCGCGGTGGGTTACTGGCTGCGCCACGGCTATGCGCCGGTCGCCGCCGGCGGCCGCGACCTGGCCGCCAAGCTCGAGGGCTATGGACCGCAGGCCAGTTACATGGCGCGCGCCTTTCCGCTCTGACCTCCCGGGGGCTCCGCGCCCCCGCCCCTTTCGTCCGTTGCCCCGCGAGGCACGAAGGTTTTCATGATTTCACTCTCGCCCGTCCAATCCCTGCTGGCCTGCTGCCTGGTGCTGGCCATCGGCCGCGTCCTGACCACCCGCATCGGCGTGCTGGCGCGCTACAGCATCCCGGACCCGATCGTGGGCGGCCTGCTGTTCGCCATCGGCGCCTACGCGCTGTCGACCTGGGGCGGCCACGCCGTGTCCCTGGAAACCAGCATCAAGCCGACCCTGTTGCTGCTGTTCTTCGGCTGCATCGGCCTGACGGCGAACCTCAAATTGCTGGCCAAGGGCGGCCCGCGGCTGATCGCGTTCCTGCTGGCGCTGATTCCGTTCCTGGTGCTGCAGAACGCCGTGGGGCTGGGCATGGCCTGGCTGCTGGACATGCACCCGTTGATGGGGCTGCTGGGCGGCACCATCACGCTGGTCGGCGGGCACGGCACGGGCGCGGCCTACACCACCCGCTTCGCCGACGTCAACAACATCCAGGACGTGATGGCGCTGGCCATGACGGCGGCGACGATCGGCCTGGTGCTGGGCGGCGTGGTCGGCGGCCCGGTGGCCGAATGGCTGATGCGCCGCCACAAGCTGGCCGGCGGCCTGGACCGCCAGTCGGCGGCGGGCCACGAGGCGCCCGACCTGACCGGGACCCAGCCGCCGTCGACCGCGGCCTCGTTCATCACCTCGATGACCGCCGCCTTCGTCTGCCTGGTGGCGGGCGGCTACCTGGCCACGCTGGTGGAGGGCGCGCCGGTGAGCCTGCCCAATTTCCTCTGGTGCCTGGCGACGGGCGTGCTGATCCGCAACGGCGGCGAGCACCTGGGCCTGAAGCTGGACGACCGCGCCACCGAGATCATCGGCACCATCACGCTGTCGCTGTTCCTGGCCATGACGATGATGACGCTGGACCTGACCAGCGTGGCGCGGCTGGCCGGGCCGCTGGCGCTGATCCTGGCGGTGCAGACGCTGTTCTGCGCGCTGTATTCGGCCTGGGTGGTGTTCCGGCTGCTCAAGAGCGACTACGAAGCCGCCATCATGTCGGCCGCGTTCTGCGGCTTCTCGCTGGGCGCCACGGCCACCGCCATCGCCAACATGCAGGCGCTGACGCGGCGCCACGGCCCGGCGCCGCAGGCCTTCATCGTGGTGCCGGTGACGGGCGCGTTCCTGGTCGACATCCTCAACGTGATCGTCCTGACCTCGTTGATTTCCCTGCCGTTCGTGGGAGGGATGTGACCATGCTGAAGCGATTCCTGCTGCTGGCCCTGTGCCTCCTGCTGGCCGCCTGCGGCCGCGCGCCCGATGCCGACGCGCTGCGAGCCGACGTCGAGCGCGGCCTGGCCGCCACCTATGGCGCGGGCCTGTTCCGCATCGACCAGCTCAAGCGCATGGGGTCGGCCGCCGACAGCAGCGCGCCGGCCGGCGAAACCCGCCGCGTGGTCTATTACGACCTGCGGCTGGCGGTGACGCGCGACATCGCGCTGGGCGCCTGGGATCAGCCCGGGGCCGCGGCCCTGGTGACCCTGCTGGGCGCCGGCCCGCGCAGCATCAGCGGCGTGAAATCCAGCGGCAACCAGGCCGGCGACGAGATCGTCGCGCACGCCAGCGCCATCTACCGCCAGGACGGCGACGCCTGGACGCTGGTGACCCCGGCCGGCTTCAAGGCCGCCGAGGCGCCGTCGCTGGACACCGGCGCGCCGCCGCCCGTGACGCAGCGGCTGCTCGACACCCTGGACCAGATCACCCATTCGGTCGCCTACAGCGCCTCCAGCACGGCGCAGCACGTGGTGCAACAGGAGCTGGAACGCTCCGTGGCGCGCATCAACGGCCGGCTGGCGCGGATGCAGCAGGGCTATCCGCTGGCGGGCGGCCCGGATCGCGGGGAATACGTCACCTTCGCGCGCGCGCTGGGCGCCGTGGGCCAGGCGCGCCAGATCCGCGTCACGCCGCTGATCACCGGCGGCGGGGCCGAGAACATCGCCCTGCTGCGCAGCGGCGACGCGGTGGTCGGACTGGCGCAGGCCGACACCGCCAAGCTGGCGTACGAGGGCCGCGGCCCGTTCGCGTCGCAGGGGCCGTTCGCCGGCCTGCGGGCGCTGGGCAGCCTCTATCCCGAAATGGTGCACATCGTCGTGCGCGACGACGCCAGGCTGCGCGGCGTGCGTGACCTGAAGGGCAAGAAGATCGCGCTCGGCGCGCAGGGGTCGGCGGTGCGCGCCACGCTGGAAGCCGTGCTGGCCGCTCATGGCCTGCAGGCCGGACGCGACTACGAGGCGGTGCCCACCCCCTTCACCGCTTCGCTGCCGGCGCTGAACGCCGGCACCATCGACGCCGCCGCGCAGGTGATCGGCATTCCCGCCACGCCCTTGCGCGACGCGCTGACCCAGGCGCACCTGAAGCTGCTGCCGCTCGATCCGGCCGCGGTCAAGGCCCTGGCCGCGCAGGACGACGCGCTGATGCCGCTGGGGATACCGGCGGGCACCTACCCGAACCAGCCCGAACCGGTGGCCACCATCGGCACCGCGGCGCTGCTGCTGACCACCTCGGACCTGACCCGCGACGAAGCCCTGCAGGTGGTGCGGGCGGTCTACCAGACCGGACAGGACCTGCTGGCCGCCGGTTCGCCGCAGGGCGCCCAGGTCAACGTCGCCAACGCCCGGTGCGGCCTGACCGTGCCGCCACACGACGGCGCCGAGGAAGGACTGGCCGCGCTCGAAAATGCCAAACCGCGCTGACCGCGCTTGCGCTTATGATGGCGCTCCCAATCAGGAATCTTCATGAACAAATTCGATCTGCAAAAGAACCAGGCGCTGAAACTGGCCGGCCAACTCAAGCAAGCCGCCACGCCCGACCGCTTCGGCACCGCCTCCCAGGCGCCTGACCGCCGTGAACAGCGCAAGCTGGATCAGGCCGCCGGCCTGGTGCCCTTTCCCGTGAAGCTGTCGCAGGCCCAGGCGGACCAGTTGCGCGCCGCCGCCGCCGAACGCGGCGTGAGCACCAACGACATCGTCGCCGAGGCGCTGCAGAAGGCCCTGGGCTGATGCATATCTGGGTCGACGCCGACGCCTGCCCCGGCGTCATCAAGGACATCCTGTTCCGCGCCGCGCAGCGCTGGCAGGTGCCCCTGACCCTGGTGGCGAACCAGGCGCTGCACACGCCGCCGTCGCCGCTGATCCGCGCGGTGCAGGTGCCGCGCGGCTTCGACGTGGCCGATGCCCACATCGCCGAACGCGCGGTGGCGGGCGACCTGGTGATCACCGGCGACATCCCGCTGGCGGCGCAGGTGCTGGAAAAAGGCGCGATGGCGCTGAACCCGCGCGGCGAACGCTATTCGCCGGAGACCATCCGCGAACGGCTGGCGGTGCGGGACATGATGGAGGAGTTGCGGGCCAGCGGCGTGGATACGGGCGGACCGCCCTCGTTCAGCCAGGCCGACCGCAAGGCCTTCGCCAACCAGCTCGATACCCTGCTGGCGCGCGCGGCGCGGCTGGCCGCGCCCAAGGCCTGAGCCCCCGCCGGCGGGCGCCCGCGGGCCGCGTCAATAGAAGGTGATGTACGCCTTGTAGATGATGGTGCCGATGGCCGTGATGAGGCCGATGCCCATCAGGCCCATGCCGATGTTGCGGTCCCGCAGTCCAAACCCGAGCAGCATGAGCGCCACGCCCGTGCAGATGATGATCAACATGGTGTTGGTGCTGGGGTGCATAGAGGTCTCCCGGTAAACGACGCGATTCCATCATAGACAACCCGGGGCACGATTGCGCGCAAGCCCCGCGGCCGCGCTTGCGGCATATCAAGGGCGGCGCGAATGTCCCCGCGCCCACGCCACATCGCACCACGCCATCACACCCCACCATCACACCGCGCCAAGCAACCGGGCGCGGAAAACAAAAAAGCCAACCGCTGGGGTTGGCTTCATTGTTTGGCTTCATTGCTTTTGAAAGGATTGGCAGCGCCGCTGGGGTTACCTTGTCAGGATTACCTTTCACCCCGTCTCGAATCGCGATTGCCCGCTTTGCAGCCTGGCGATGCTTTTCGAGGGTCTTTGGTGGGTGGTACAAGTTTCGAACTTGTGACCCCTGCCGTGTGAAGGCAGTGCTCTACCACTGAGCTAACCACCCCGAAAGAGGCGAAATATTAGCACGCTTTTTTGGATGTGTGCAAGTCGCCTCGAAAAAACTTCAGCTGACCGCCGCCGGCGCGTCCATTTTGCGCCAGACGCACTCGCCGCCCACCGACTTGTCCAGCGCCGCCAGGTAGGTCTCGTGCTCGGCCAGCTCGGCCTCGCTGGCCTTGACCACCGGCAGGCCGGAGGCGTCGAACTTCGCCAGCACCACGCCGCCGCCCGCGCCCGCGTCGTTGTCGTCGACGTCGATCAGCAGCGCGTCCTGGCCGCGGGTCATGGCCAGCCAGACTTCCGCCAGCAGCTGCGAGTCGAGCAAGGCGCCGTGCAGCGTGCGATGCGCGTTCGAGATGCCGAAGCGGTCGCACAGCGCGTCCAGCGAGTTGCGCTTGCCGGGGAACAGCGAGCGCGCATGCAGCAGCGAGTCGGTGATCGTCTCGCAGTACTCGGTGATCGGGCCGCGGCCGGTCTTGGCCAGCTCGGCGTTGAAGAACTTCACGTCGAACGCGGCGTTGTGCGCGATCAGCTCGGCGCCCTGGACGAACTTGACGAATTCGTCGACCACCTCGCCGAAGCGCGGCTTGTCGGACAGGAATTCGGTGGTCAGGCCGTGCACCGCCAGCGCCTCGGGGTCGCTGTCGCGGTCCGGGTTCAGGTAGATGTGCAGGTTGCGGCCGGTGGACATCCGGTTGACCAGTTCGACGCAGCCGATTTCGACGATGCGGTGTCCCTGGGCGGGATCCAGCCCGGTGGTTTCAGTGTCAAAGATGATCTGGCGCATAAAGCTATTCCGACGCTTGGGCCGCGGACGCCGACGGCGCGTGGCCCTCCGCCGGGCCGGCCGGGGGATGCGCTGCGCTGCCGGCCGGGCCGGGTTTCCTGCGTGCGGTGGCGATCAGGGTGTAGGCCACCGGCACGACGAACAAGGTCAATAGTGTACCCAGCATCAGCCCGCCCACCAGGACCCAGCCGATCTGCTGGCGCGATTCGGCGCCCGCGCCCGAGGACAGCGCCAGCGGCACGGTGCCCAGCACCATGGCGCCGGTGGTCATCAGGATCGGCCGCAGGCGCAGCACGCTGGCCTCGGTCACGGCCTCGAACAGGGCCTTGCCCTCGTCGCGCAGCTGGTTGGTGAATTCGACGATCAGGATGCCGTGCTTGGTGATCAGGCCCACCAGCGTTATCAGGCCGATCTGGCTGTAGATCGACAGCGTGCCGCCGGTCAGCCACAGCGCCAGCAGCGCGCCGGTCATGGACAGCGGCACCGACAGCATGATGATGAAGGGGTTGCGCCAGCTCTCGAACTGCGCCGCCAGCACCAGGTAGATGAAGGCCAGCGCCATGGCGAACACCAGGTAGATGCTGCCGGACGAATCGCGGAATTCGCGCGACTGGCCGTCCAGGTCGGTCACCACCGTGTTGGGCAGCACTTCGCGCGCCACCTGATGCATGTGGGCCAGCACCTCGCCCAGCGCGTAGCCCGGCGCCACGGCGGCGTCGATCTTGACGGCCCGCAGGCGGTTGAAGTGGTTCAGCGACTGCGGCGACACGCCTTCGTGCACGGCCACCAGGTTGTCCAGCTGCACCATGCTGCCGTCACGCGCGCGCACGTGGATGCCCGAGATGTCGGTGGGCGTGGCGCGGTCGCGCGGCGTGACCTGCACGATCACGTCGTATTGCTCGCCCTGGTCCTTGTAGCGGGTCACCTGGCGCCCGCCCAGCATCGATTCGAGGGTGCGGCCCACGGTGTCGACGTTGGTGCCGACGTCGGCCATCTTGTCGCGATCCACCCGCACCCGCAGCTCGGGCGTGTTCAGGCGCAGGTCGGTGTCCAGGTTGAGCAGGCCGGGATACTTGCGCAACTCGGTCAGGAACACCTCGGTCAGGCGCGACAGTTCCGCGTACGAGGCCTGGCTCATGATGATGAACTCGACCGGCTTGGAACGCGCCGACTGGCCCAGCGACGGCGGATTGGTCGGGAACGCCCGCACGCCCGGCAGCGACGAGAACAGCGGCTGCAGTTCCTGGGTGATGGCCTGCTGGCGGCGGCCGCGCTCTTCCCAGGGTTTCAGGCGCAGGATGGCGGTGCCGTCGGTGACCGTGGGAAAGCCCACCGTGACCTGGCTGCCGCTGGCCTCGGGAATGGCGGCGTAGAACTGCTCGATGCCGAGCATGCTGTCAAGCGTGTAGTTCAGCGTCGCGCCCTCCGGCGAACTGACGATGCCGAACACCACGCCGCGGTCCTCGACCGGGGCAAGCTCGCTCTTGACCACCTTGAACAACACGCCGCTGCCGGCCGCGACCGCGATGCCGATCGCCACCACCAGCCAGCGATGCCGCAGCGACGCCCCCAGCGCCCGCCGATAGCCATTGCTCATGGCGTTGAGCCAGCCTTCGATCAGGTTGTACCAGCGGCTGTGGCTGCTCTCGTGGCGCAGCAGCACCGAGCACATCATGGGCGTCAGGGTCAGCGCCACGAAGCCGGACACCAGCACCGCGCCGGCCAGCGCCAGCGCGAACTCGATGAACAGGCGCCCGGTGCGGCCGGTGGCGAACGCCAGCGGCGCGTACACCGTCACCAGGGTCATGGTCATGGCCACCACCGCGAAGCCGATCTCGCGCGAACCGCG
Organism: Achromobacter sp. 2789STDY5608615; assembly: GCF_001298995.1. NCBI lineage: Bacteria > Pseudomonadati > Pseudomonadota > Betaproteobacteria > Burkholderiales > Alcaligenaceae > Achromobacter > Achromobacter sp. 2789STDY5608615. The sequence goes on along the minus strand of NZ_CYTY01000017.1, from coordinate 80,592 downwards.
CAGCGCCGCTTCCTTGCGCGGCATGCCGTCCTCGATGTGGCGGTAGATGTTCTCCAGCACCACGATGGCGTCGTCCACCACCAGGCCGATGGCCAGCACCATGGCCAGCAGCGTCAGCGTGTTGATGGAAAAGCCGAAGAAGTACATCAGCGCGCAGGCGCCCACCAGCGACACCGGGATGGTGACGATGGGAATGATGCTGGCGCGCAGGTTGCGCAGGAAGAAGAAGATCACCAGCACCACCAGGATGATGGCTTCGCCGATGGTATGGAACACCGAGTCGATGGAGCGCTCGATGAACACAGACGAGTCGTAGGCGATGGTCAGCTTCATGCCCGCGGGCAGGTTCTCGTTCAGCCGCGCCACTTCCTCGCGCGCGGCCTTGGACAGCTCCAGCGGGTTGGCGGTGGACTGGCGCGTCACGCCGATGTTGATGGCCGGCTTGCCGTTGAAGCGCGACAGGATGCGGTCGTTGGCGGCGCCGATCTCGACCTTCGAGACGTCGCGCAGCCGCACCGGATAGCCCTTGACGTTGGCGACGATGACGTTCTCGAACTGCGCCGGCGTCTGCAGGTCGGTGGACGACACCACCGAGAACTCGCGCGCCCGCGACTCGATGCGGCCGGCCGGGATCTCCACGTTCTGGCTGCGCAGCGCAGACTCCACGTCCTGCACCGTCAGGCCGTAGGCGGCCAGCTTGTCGCGGTCCACGTAGATGCGCATGGACGGCAGGCGTTCGCCGAACACGCGCACCTCGGCCGCGCCGGGCAGCACCGACAGGCGGGTCTTGATGTAGCGGTTGATGTAGTCGGAGGTCTGGATCGCCGAGTACGAGCCGGACTCGACCGCGATGTAGATGATGGGCTGCGAATCGGCCTCGACCTTGCCGATGATGGGCTCGTCGATCTCGTCGGGCAGGAAGCGGCGCGCGCGCGAGACCTTGTCGCGCACCTCGGCCGCCGCCGCGTCCGGATTGCGCGACAGGTTGAACTTGATGTTGATCAGGCTGCGCTCGGAGCGGCTGCGCGAGGTCATCACGTCCACGCCCTCGATGCCGGCCAGCTGGTCTTCCAGCGGCTTGGTCACCTGCGACTCGATCACCTCGGGCGAGGCGCCCTTGTAGGTGGTGTCGACCGAGACGATGGGTTCGTCGATCTTGGGATACTCGCGCACGGTCAGGCGCGAATACGAGATCAGGCCGATCAGTACGATGACCAGCGACAGCACCGACGCGAACACCGGCCGCTTGATACAGGTTTCCGAGATACGCATAAGAGGCCGCCGTCCGCTGGAAAGATGGCGTCAGGCGCCGTTTTTGACGACCTGCACCGGGCCGCCGTCGGTGACGCGCTGCAGGCCCGACACCACCAGCTGGTCGCCGGCCGCCACGCCCGTCAGGATCTCGACCTTGCCTTCGCGGCGCTCGCCGATGGTGACTTCGCGGCGCTCGGCCAGGCCGTCCTTGACGCGGTACACGTACTGCGTCTCGCCGGACGGCGACAGCGCGGCCTCGGGCGCGACCAGCGCCTTGTCCTGGTTGAACAGCAGCTGCACGCGGGCGAACATGCCGGGGCGCAGCAGCGAATCGGCGTTGGCCACGGTGGCGCGCAGCAGGATGGAACGCCCGCCCGCGTCGACCAGCGGACTGACGGCGTACACCAGGCCCGGGCGTTCCTGGCCGGGCAAGGCGTCCAGGCGCAGCGTCAGCTGCTGGCCAACGCCGACCTTGCTGAGATACATCTCGGGCACGCGGAAATCCACCTTGAGCGGGTCGATGGCCTCCAGCGGCGCCAGGTCCTGGCCCTGGTTGACGTAGTCGCCCACCGACACGCTGCGCAGGCCGGCGAAGCCCGCGAACGGCGCGTTGATGGTCATCTTGTCCAGGCGCGCCTGCGCCAGCGCCACCGCGGCTTCCTGCACCTTGAGCGTGCTGGCCGATTCGTCGCGCGCCTGCTGGCTGACGAAGCCCTTGGCCTGCAGCGCCACGGCGCGGCGGTAATGGCTCTGCGCCAGCGCCAGATTGGCGCGCGCCTGCGCCAGCTCGGCGCGCGGCACGGAATCGTCCAGGCGGATCAGCGCCTGGCTGCGCTTGACCGGCTGGCCTTCCTTGAACTCGATCGACTGGATGCGGCCGGCCACTTCGGGCCGCAGCATCACGGCCTCATCCGAGCGCAGGCTGCCCACGGCCGACAGGCCGCGCGCGAACGGAATTTCCGCGACGGCGGCGACCTCGACCCGCACCGGGGCCGGCTTGGAGACGGGTTTGGCGGGCGTGGCGGCGGCAGTGGCCGCCGGCGTGGCGGCCGGCGCGAGCCAGCGCGGCACGAATACGCCCAGAGCGGCCCCCGCGGCCACTCCTGCCGCGATGGCGGCCAGCAATGCAGCTTTTTTCATGCGAATGTGGCGGTATCGCGGCGCGTGCCAGGCATCCCCCGCTGGGACGGCGCCGCAGGAACAGGATCAAGGGTTGGCACTTTAGCACCGGATTTACAACCTGGAACAATCCTGAAGCGCGCTGAAAGCACTAAACCGGCCGACCCAGGGTATTTCCCGATGCGGGCAGCGGCGACGGCGCCGCCATATTGATACAACCTGGCCGTCTTTCGAGGACGGCGAGCGCCGTGGCGCCCGGCCGGTCAGCCGCGCCGGACCGACTCGACGCCCTGGTTGGCGAGCTGGTCGGCGCGCTCGTTGCCGGGATCGCCGGCATGGCCGCGGACCCAGCGCCACGAGACGGTGTGGCGGCGCACCTGGTCGTCCAGCGCCTGCCACAGCTCGGCATTCTTGACCGGCTTCTTGTCGGCCGTGATCCAGCCGCGCCGCTTCCAGTTGGCCAACCATTCGGTCATGCCCTTCATGACGTACTGGGAGTCGGTGTGGATGGTGACGACGCACGGGCGCTTGAGCGCGCGCAGGCCCTCGATCACGGCCAGCAGCTCCATGCGGTTGTTGGTGGTCTGGGCCTCGCCGCCGTGCATGGTCTTTTCGTGCGCGCCGGCGCGCATCAACACGCCCCAACCGCCCGGACCGGGGTTGCCCTTGCAGGCGCCGTCGGTCCACATTTCCACTTTCTGGTCGTTCGCGTTGTTGTCCTGCATGGTGCTGCTTGTATGTCCTTGTGCTTTCAATGTGAATCCGGCCGGCCGCTCAGGAGCGGTCGAAGCCGTCGTCGGCCTGGCGGTTGACCACCACCGAGGCCGCGCGGGCGCGCTTGGGCTTGGTCTTCCAGGCCGGGCCGATGATACGCATGCTGGCCACGCGCTTGACGGCCGACACCAGGTAGACCGCGCCGCCCAGGCTCCACCAGCGCGCGCCGGCCGATTCCAGGAAGCCCCAGCGCTGCAGCCATTTCTCGCTGCGGCAGGCCGGCGCGTAACAGCCGAAATGGCTTTGCTCGACTTCCAGCGACAGCAGCTTGAACCAGTCCTTCAGGCGCGGCAGCGACACCTGCGACGCCGGCGGCTGCGGCAGCCAGGGCTCCATGCCCGGCATGCGGGTGCGCGCGCCCCACATGCTCCAGGGGTTGAAGCCGGAGATCACCACCCGCCCTTCCGGCACCAGCACCCGTTCGACCTCGCGCAGCACGTTGTGCGGCTCTTCGGCGCATTCGAAGGCGTGCGGCAGGATCAGCAGGTCCACGCTCTGCGATTCGAACGGCAGCGCCTCGGGCTGGGCCAGCACCACCCGCGACTGCCAGCCGGCGATGCTCTCGGGCGACGGCGTCTCGGTGCCGACATAGCCCTTGAACGGCATGCGGTTGGCGCGCAGCAGGTTCAGGTCGGCCAGGCCGACCTGCCAGGCGTAATATCCAAAGACGTCCGCCACGGCCGCGTCGAACTGCGCGCGCTCCCAGGCCAGGGCGTATTGCCCTGGCGGCGTCTGGAACCATTCGGCCAGTTCTACAATCGGCGGAGTTTCTTCTGCCACGTTTTCATTCCTTCGAATCCCATGCAAGCCTTGACCGCCCCCGCAGGCGGCCGCGAACGCAATGCCGCGGTCTTGCCCCTGCCCGCCTTCACCGACAACTATATCTGGGCCATCGTCCGCGACGGCCAGGCCGCCGTGGTCGACCCCGGCGAAGCCGGCCCGGTGCTGCAATGGCTGGCCCGCGAAGGCCTGAAGCTGCGCGCCATTCTACTCACGCACCACCACGGCGACCATGTGGGCGGCGTGCTTGAATTGTCCCGCATTGGCGACATCACGGTATATGGGCCGGCGCGCGAGAAGCTGCCGCGCTGCGACGTGCCGCTGGTCGAGGGCGACCGCGTGGTGCTGCCGGAACTGGACCTGGACCTGACGGTGCTGGACGTGCCGGGACACACCGCGGGCCACATCGCGTACACCGGCCGGGCGGCGGGAAAACAGCCTGTGCTGTTCTGTGGAGACACCCTGTTTGCCGGGGGCTGTGGCCGGCTTTTCGAGGGCACTCCCGCGCAAATGTCTGATTCCTTGGAAAAATTTTCTGTTTTACCGCCGGATACACAGGTTTTTTGCGCACACGAGTACACTCTAGCGAACTTGCGCTGGGCCATGGCGGTCGAACCCGCCAACCGCACCCTGCAACAGTGGTATCAGCGGGCCCAGCAATTACGCGCAGAAGGTCTCCCCACGCTTCCGTCGACCATCGGTCAGGAACGCGCGACCAACCCGTTTTTGCGTACGCAGCAAGCTGACGTCGTCCGCGCCGCAGACAACTGGGCCGGCCACGACCACCCGACGCCGGTAGAGGTTTTTGCCTCCCTTCGTGAATGGAAGAACGATTTCAAGTGACCGCCCGATGAATCTATCCCGACTCCTTCTGCCGCTTCTGCTGGCAGTCCTCGCCGGTTGCGCAGGAACCAAATCCCACGACAGCAAGAACCTCACCACCAACTCCCAAGGGCGCTACATCGCCCGCGACACGTCCCGCACGGTCGACCTGACCAATCCGCCGGTCGACGCCTGGGACCGCATCCGCCGCGGCTTCGCCATCCCCAACCTGAACACCGACCTCTCGCAGCAGTGGACCGACTACTACGCGTCCCACCCCGAGGCGGTGCAGCGCATGGCCGAGCGCGCCGGCAAGTACCTGTATTTCATCGTCGACGAGATCAACCGCCGCGGCCTGCCGACCGAGCTGGCCCTGCTGCCGTTCGTCGAAAGCGCCTACAACCCCACCGCGCTGTCGCGCGCCCAGGCCTCGGGCCTGTGGCAGTTCGTGCCGGCCACCGGCCAGCACTTCAACCTGAAGCAGGACTGGTGGCGCGACGAGCGCCGCGACCCCATCGCCTCGACCAACGCGGCGCTGGACTACCTGGAAAAGCTGTTCGAAATGCAGGGCGACTGGTACCTGGCGCTGGCCTCGTACAACTGGGGCGAAGGCTCGGTGCAGCGCGCCATGGCCAAGAACGAGGCCGCCGGCCAGCCCACGGACTACCTGTCCCTGAACATGCCGGACGAGACCCGCAACTACGTGCCCAAGCTGCAGGCCATCAAGAACATCATCGCCGACCCGCAGCGCTACGCGGTGGCGCTGCCGCCGGTCGGCAACACGCCGTACTTCGTGACGGTGCAGAAGAACAGCGACATCGACCTGGAAATCGCCGCCAAGCTGGCCGAGATGCCGCTGGACGAATTCAAGGCCCTGAACCCGTCGTTCAACCGGCCCGTGATCCGCGGCGACCACGCCCCCACGCTGCTGCTGCCGGCCGACCGCGTCGAGATCTTCAACGCCAACCTGACCAACTACAAGGGCGACCTCAGCGCCTGGAAGGTCTACCACTCGCGCCGCGGCGAATCGTACGCGTCGATCGCCAAGCGTTTCGGCGTGACCGAGGCCAAGCTGCGCGAGACCAACGACATCGGCTCGCGCCAGAAAGTGGCCTCGGGCCAGTCGCTGCTGGTGCCGGGCGACCCGGGCGCCGGCGGCGTGCAGCTGGCCTCGCTGGCCGCGCCGGTCGGCGCGCTCGATTCGGCGCCCGCCAACACCAGCAAGGCGCCGGCGCCGCGCGGCAAGGCCGCCGCTCCCGCCGCGCGCGGCGCCGCCGCCCGCCCCAATGTGCGCACGCACAAGGTGCGCCAGGGCGACACGCTGTTCTCGCTGGCCAAGCAGTACGGCACCTCGGTCGACGCGCTGCGCGCCCTGAACAACCTCAAGGGCAGCGCGCTCAAGGTCGGCGCTCAGCTGCGCGTGCCGGGCACCAACGCCCGCGGCTGATTCCCCGCCGATCCGTCTTTCGCTGCGGCGCCCACCCGGGCGCCGCGCTGTTTTGTCCGCGAGGCCGCCAAACTCCTTAAAATAGGCGGTCTCCAGCAGGAAAAAAATCAAAGGAACCACACATGGGCTTTCTCGCCGGCAAACGCATCCTGGTCACCGGGGTGCTTTCCAACCGCTCCATCGCCTACGGCATCGCGCGCGCCTGCCACCAGCAGGGCGCCGAACTGGCCTTCACCTACGTCGGTGACCGCTTCAAGGACCGCGTGGCCGAATTCGCCGCCGAGTTCGGCAGCGACATCGTGCTGCCCTGCGACGTCGCCGAAGACAGCCAGATCGAAGCCACCTTCACCGACCTGGCCAAGCGCTGGGACGGCCTGGACGGCCTGGTGCACTCGATCGGCTTCGCGCCGCGCGAAGCCATCGCCGGCAACTTCCTGGACGGCCTGTCGCGCGAAGGCTTCCGCATCGCCCACGACATCTCGGCCTACAGCTTCGCCGCCATGGCCAAGGCCGCGCTGCCGCTGATGGAAGGCCGCAACGGCTCGGTGCTGACGCTGACCTACCTGGGCGCCGAACGCGTGGTGCCCAACTACAACACCATGGGCCTGGCCAAGGCCTCGCTCGAGGCCAGCGTGCGCTACCTGGCCACGGCGCTGGGCCCGCGCGGCATCCGCGCCAACGGCATCTCGGCCGGCCCGATCAAGACGCTGGCCGCCAGCGGCATCAAGGACTTCTCGGCCATCCTGAAGTTCGTCGAAGCCCAGGCGCCGCTGCGCCGCAACGTCACCATCGATGACGTCGGCAACGTCGCCGCGTTCATGCTGTCGGACCTGGCCGCCGGCGTCACCGGCGAAATCACCCACGTGGACGCCGGTTTCTCGACCATCGTCCCGGGCATGGAAGAGTAATTCGACTGACAGGCCGGGCGCCCTGCCCGGCCGCCTTCCCGCGCCGGGCGGTTCACCCGCCCGGCGGGCCGCCCTCTCAGGCCGGCCGCACGATCAGCGTGGACACCTGCACGTCCACCGCCGTCATCAGCTTGTGGATCGGGCATTTCTCGGCCACGGCCAGCAATTCGTCGATCTGCGCGTCCGACAGTTCGCCATGCAGCGTCAGCTTGGCGGTCAGGCGATAGATGCCCTTGCGTTCCTCGCCGGCATCGCGCACCACGTCCACCCCCACCGATTCCAGCGGCAGCCCCTTGCGCTGCGCGTAGACCATCAGCGTCATGGCCTTGCAGCCGCCCAGCGCCGTATCGAAGTAGTCGTGCGGATCCGGGCCGGCACCTTGCGGCTGCGGCATGTCCAGCGGCAGGTCGTGGCCTTCGGCCGTGGCGGTGAATTGCAGGGTCTTGGGCGCGTTCTGGCGCACGTGGATAGTCATGGGCGGAATTCCTCGCGTTGCGGGCGGCGCGCATGGCCGCCCCACCCCCGGTTGTAGCATCCGGCGCCCGCGCCCCGGCTTGGCGCAACATCCATTTCTGACTGTAAGCTGAACTTCCGGACGGGACGGCGGTCGGATAGTCCTGTCCGCAAGATCGATTGCATTCACCAGGAAACCCGCATGAGCGCCAGACAACTTCTCGACCAACTGCTGCAATCCGGCCAGGGCCTGCTGGCCGACGCCGGCTCCAAGGTGCAGAGCGCCACCGGCGGCAAGGGCGGCTCGTTCCTGACCGGCCTGGGCGGCGGCGCTCTCGGCGCGGGCGCGCTCGGCCTGCTGCTGGGCAGCAAGAAGGCCCGCAAGATCGGCGGCAAGGTCGCCATGTACGGCGGCATGGCGGCGCTCGGCGCCCTGGCCTACCGCGCCTATGGCGACTGGCAGCGCAACCAGGCCGGCGCGCCGGCCGCCCCGCCGCAGACGCTGGACCGGCTGCCGGCCCCCGAGGCCGAACAGCACAGCACCGCGGTGCTCACGGCCATGATCGGCGCGGCCAAGGCCGACGGCCATATCGGCCCGGAGGAACGCACCCTGCTGGAAACCGAGCTGGCCAAGCTGTCCAGCGACGCGCAGGACCGCCGCTGGCTGGAAACCGAGCTGTCGCGCCCGCTCGATCCCGCCCAGATCGCGCAATCGGCCAGGACGCCGGAGATGGCGGCCGAGATGTACCTGGCCAGCCTGCTGGTGGTGGACGAGGAAAGCTACATGGAGCGCGCCTACCTGGACGAGCTGGCGCGCCAGCTCAAGCTGCAGCCGGGATTGAAGGAACAGCTGGAGCAACACGCCCGCGCGGCGGCCTGAGCTCAGCGCGCCGTCTTCCCGGTCGCGCCGGGACGCTGGCGCCCCCGGCCATCAAGGCACGGGGACGGCCGGGCCGCCCCGCCCTGCGCGTCAATCGGCGCGCAGCCCGATCGCGTCGGTCAGCGCCGTATAGCGATCGATATCCGCATTGATCATGTCCTGGAACGCGCGCGGCGAGCTGGTGGTCGGCGTGAAGCCCTGCTCGCGCAGCGCGGCCTGCACGTCCGGCCGCAGCATGATGCGGGCCAGCGTCGTATTCAACTTCGCCACCACCGCCGGCGGCGTGGCCGCCGGCGCCAGCAGGCCGTGCCATTGATCGAGCGCGTAGCCCGCCACGCCCTGCTCGGCCACCGTGGGCACTTCGGGCAGGAGCGGCGAACGCTGCGGCGAGGTCACGGCCAAGGCCCGCAGGCGGCCCGCCGCGATCAGCGGCGCGGCGCTGGACGCGGTGACGATCCCCATGCCGACTTGACCCGACACCACGTCGGTCAGCGCCGGTCCGCAACCCTTGTAGGGCACGTGCTGCAGCGGCGCGCCGGTGGCGCGTGTCAGCATTTCGCCGGCCAGGTGCTGCGGCGTGCCGTTGCCGCACGAGGCGAACGGCAGCGGCCGCTCCGGCCGCGCGGTGTTGCGCGCGTCGTCCAGCGTGCGCAGCGGCGAGGCCGCCGGCACCACGAACACGGACGGCACGAAGGCCACGTTGATCACCGCCGCGAAGTCGCGCTTGGGCGCGAAGCCCAGGTTGCGGTAGACGCCGGGGTTGATCGCGAACGAGCTGTTGACCATCAGGAGCGTGTAGCCGTCGGGCGCCGATTCGGCCACGGCGCGGGCGCCGATGTTGCCGCTGGCGCCGGGCCGGTTCTCGACCACCACCGGCTGGCCGAATTGTTCCTGCAGGCTGGCGCCCAGGCGCCGCGCCAGCAGGTCGGTGCCGCCGCCCGGCGGGAAGGTCACCACGATGGTGATGGGATGCGTGGGATAGGTCGCGTCCCCGGGCGTGTCGCCCGAGGGCGGATTACCGCAGGCGCCCAGCGCCAGGATGAGCAACAGCAGGGAGGATCGAAGCGCGCGTTTCATGATGCTTGCCTGTCGTGTCGCGCCGGCCTCAGGCGTCCAGCCCGATGTCCAGCACTTTGGCGCTGTGGGTCAGCCAGCCCACGGCGATCTGGTCGACGCCGGTGGCCGCCACCGCCGCCGCGGTCTCGGGCGTGATGCGGCCGGAGGCCTCGGTGATGGCGCGGCCGCGCGCCATGGCGACGGCCTGGCGCAATTGGTCCAGGCTCATGTTGTCCAGCAGCACCACGTCCACGCCCAGCGCCAGGGCCGTTTCCAGCTGTTCCAGCGTGTCCACTTCCAGCTCGATCTTGACCATGTGGCCGATGCCGGCGCGGGCGCGCGCCACCGCGGCCTCGATGCCGCCGGCCAGCGCGATGTGGTTGTCCTTGATGAGCACGGCGTCGTCGAGTCCGTAGCGGTGGTTGCTGCCGCCGCCCACGCGCACCGCGTATTTCTGCACGGCGCGCAAGCCCGGCATGGTCTTGCGGGTGCAGGTGACGCGGGCGCCGTGGCCGGCGATGGCGCGCGCGATCGACGCCGTCGCCGTGGCCACGCCGCTCAGGTGACACAGGAAGTTCAGCGCCACGCGCTCGGCGGTCAGCGTGGCGCGGGCGTTGCCGCGGATCCGCGCGATCTCCGTGCCCGGCGCCAGATCGGCGCCGTCGCGGTGGGCGACCTCGAATTCGATGGCGGGATCGAGCGCGCGGAACGCCAGCCGCGCCAGGTCCAGCCCTGCCAGCACGCCTTCCTGGCGCGCCACCAGGCGCGTCTGGGCCACGGCGTCGGCCGGCACGATGGCGTCGGTGGTCAGGTCTCCGGCCCGCCCCAGGTCTTCAAGCAACGCCGCGCGCACCAGCGGCTCCAGCATGACATCCGGCAGGGAGGGAATGGCCAAACGGGCGGCGGGCGCTTCAGCAATAATGCTCATTTTGAGTATTTTGTGGTTAAAAAAAGGCGCGCAACAAATGCGCATGCCACTTATGCTAAAGATGAGTATATGACCTTGTCAAGCGTCACAGGGCGCGCGACAGCGGCAGCTTGCTGCCGGCGATGGCGCGTTCGAGCAGCACGTCGCGGCGGAAGCGGAACAATTTGGCGGGGCGTCCCGCCGTGCCGGTGGCCATCTCGCCGGTCTCTTCCACCAGCGCCTGCTGCTCGATCAGGCGGCGGAAATTCTGCTTGTGCAGGCCGCGTCCGGCCAGGGCCTCGACCGCCAGCTGCAACTGCAGCAGCGTGAACTGCGCCGGCATCAGTTCGAACACCACCGGCCGGTACTTGATCTTGGCGCGCAGCCGCGCGATGCCGGTGGCCAGGATGCGGCGATGGTCGTGGCGCATGGGCTCGCCCGGCAGCGGCGCGGCGGCCGCGTCGGGATGGCGGCGCGCCGCTTCCGGCACCAGGCCGGCCTCGAACAGCAACTCGTAGCGCTGCAGCACCATGTCCTCGTTCCAGGCGGCGCCGTCCAGGCCGAAGGTGATGGCGGCGCGCTGGCGGCGGCGCTGGCGCGCGGCGCCGTCGTCGGTGTCGTCGCACCAGGCCTGCAGGCGCGGCACGATCACCTCGTCCACCAGCGCCGGCGTGCCCGCGCGGCGGTCTTCCCAGGGGAAATAGCGATACCAGTCCTGCCAGCCGACCTGCGCCACGCCGGTCTCGCCGGCCTCGCGCGTCAGGCCCAGGTAGCTGACCGACATGACACGCGCGCCCGACTCGTCGGAGCGGTCGCCATCGGCGAAGGTGTAGAGCTGCTCGACGTAACCGAGCGGATGATGCGTCTGGGTCTCGACCCAGGCCCGCAGGCCCGCCTGCAGCGAGCGGTGCGACAGCTCGAACGGCCCCGCCGGCAGGGCCCGCGCGTCGTCGGTGGTCAGCACGCGCGGCTCGCCGTGAGTGACGGCGACCAGGACGGCGACGAGTTCGGCGTGGACGGAGCGTTCGACGGATTCGGTCAAGGTGATGGCTGAAAATGAAGGAAACCGGGCGCGGTGACGCGACGCCGCGAGGCGCTCGGCATTATAAGGTCGGGGCCCTGCAACAGCCCCTTGCAAACGTGACAGCACAACCCGCCGCACGGGCCCCGCGCGGTCCTAAGATGAGGATGGATCCCCGGCGCGCCGCCATCCTGGGACGCCCGCAACCGGAGCCGTCATCATGCTGAAAACCGTCATCGATTCCTCCGCCGCCAGCAGCAAACCGGACACGGCCGCGGAGCCCAAGCCGTCCGTCGATCCCCGCAAGGGCGCCGGCATCCTGCCGATGCCGGACCAGAGCGCCATCGTCGCCGGCATGCCGCGCCGCGGCCGCGCCATCGAGGCGCCCGGGGACCCCGGCATCATCACGCCCGAGGACGACGTGCTGGACACGTCATACGAAAACCGCAAGAACTGAACCGCGCGCGCCGCGGCGGAACGCGCGGCAATCAGGCGACCTTGGCCACCGCGTCCTGGCGCGTGTCGACCACCGCCAGGATGGCCAGGAAGCCGCTGATGTCGAACACCTCGCGCACGTGCGGCTGCATCGCGCACAGCGCCAGGGCGCCCGAGCCCTGCTTCAGGCGCTTGGCCAGCACCAGCACCACGCGCAGGCCGGCGCTGGAGATGTAGTTCAGGTTCGACATGTCGAGCACGAAACGGCGTTCGCCTTTTTCGACGTGCGACAGCAGGTCGGCTTCGATGCCGGCGGCGTTGCCGCTGTTGATCTGGCCTTCGGGGGAGACAACCAGCACTTCCCCGACCTTCTCGATTGCGAGACTCATAGTGGTTCCCGGTAATGGACCGGCGCCCCGGATCCCGGCGCTTGCGGGCGGCGGCGCGATGCCGAGATGATACGCGAGGCGCCCGCGCGGCCAAACGCAAACGTCAAACGACAGGCGCCAGAGCCGGCCCGTTACGCCAGCGGGCCGCAATCGGGCATACTTCCACCTGCACGTGTACCACTGAACGCAAGGCGACCATGCCCCCTCAGCCCGATACGCTTGACCTCGTTCCCGACGCCCGCGCCGTCGCCTCCGCCATCGAATGGCTCGAGGCCATCGCCGAGCGCGACGCCTGGTCTCCCAAGCTGAGTTTCGGTCTGTCCTTGAGTCTGGACGAAGCGCTGACGAACATCGTTTCGTATGCCTTCGACGATCCCTTGCTCGCCCCCGATCCCGCCCGCGTCAGCCTGGCCTGCCGCCAGGACGACGAATGGATCTCGCTGGAGATAATCGACAATGGCCGTCCGTACGATCCCACCAAGACCCCGCCGCCGCCATTGGCCGCGACGCTCGATGACGCCGAAATCGGCGGCCACGGCGTGCGGCTGATGCAGCACTATCTGCACGACCTGCGCTACACCCGCAACGGCAACGAGAACCGCCTGACGCTCGTGATGCGCGCCGCGTGACCCTCACTGGCGCGTTCGATCAAGACGCGCTATCGACAACTAGCAGTGCATAGACAGAAAGTACCGAACAAAACCCGGTCATCTGTCACTCATGCATAGCGCGCGCGCCGGTTGCGCGCGGACCTCGCCCAGATGCCGCCCGTGAACGCTCCCTATCGTCCAGAAGGATTGCTTGCCCGCCCCTTGTACGCTCGCGTCGACGCGAGCGCCGTGGCCCACAATCTGGCGCGGTTGCGCGCCACGCTGCCGGGCGCCGCTGCGTCGGGCGCCGCTGCGCCGCGGCTGTGGGCCACCGTCAAGGCCGATGCCTACGGCCACGGCCTGGCGCGCGTGCTGCCCGCGCTGCGCGCCGCCGACGGGCTGGCGGTGCTGCACCTGGACGAGGCGCGCGCCTGCCGCCGGCTGGGCTGGGACGGCCCGGTGCTGGTCTACGGCGGCCTCTATTCGCAGGCCGACACGCTGCTGCTCGACACGCCGGACCTGCACCTGGTCATCACGCACGCCGCGCAACTGGACTGGCTGGCGCAATCACCCGCGGCCGCGCGGCCATCCATCTGGCTGCGCTTTGCCGGCGACATCCATCACACCGGCTTCAACGCCGACGACTACCGCGCCGCGTTCGCGCATGCCCGCAGCCTGGCCGCGCAAGGCCTGATCGGTGAAATCGGTCACCTGAACCACTACGCCCGCGCCGACGAAACCGACGGCGTGGACAGTGCCGACGCGCGCTTTCGCGAGGTCATCCGCGACTTGCCGGGGCCGGTCTCCACCAGCAATTCCGCCGCCATGCTGGGCCATGCGGCGCGCGCCGCGGCCACGCAATGGGTGCGGCCGGGCCTGGCGCTGTACGGCGCCAGCCCGTTCGCGCACTGCAGCGCGGCGCAACTGGACCTGCGGCCGGCGATGTCGCTGCACTCGCAGGTGGTGGGCATCCAGCGCGTGCCGGCTGGCGCCGGCGTCGGCTACAGCGGCGCGTTCCTCGCGCCCACGGCGATGAACGTAGGCATCGTCACCTGCGGTTATGCCGACGGCTACCCGCGCCACGCGCCGACCGGCACGCCGGTCGTGGTGGCCGGCATCCGCACGCGGCTGCTGGGCCGCGTCTCCATGGACATGATGGCGGTGGACCTGGGCCCCGTGCCGCACGCGGCGATCGGCTCCCCCGTGACGCTGTGGGGCGCGGAAGGCCTGCCGGTGGAGGAAGTCGCGATGGCGGCGGGCACCATCGCCGCCCAGTTGTTGACGGGCCTGAGCGCGCGCGTGCCGGTGGCGCTGGCCGGCGCCGGCGCGGCGCGCTGAATGGCGCGGCCCGCGCGATGCGATGACGACCTGACGCGAACCGCGGCCCCGCCGCCGCGCTCAGGCGGCCTCTTCGCGCGGCCGGGCCGGCGCGAACAACAGGAACAGCAAGGTCGCGACCAGGTAGATCACGCCTGTCGCGGCCAGTCCCGCGCCCATGCCGGCGGCGCCGAACATGGCGCCGACCACCAGCGGGCCGGCCATCTGGCCGAGCTTGTCGGCGGCGCGCATGACGCTGGTGGCGCCCGCGGCGCCATAGCGCTGCACGTCCGGCAGCGCCAGCATGTAGGGCGATTGCGACGCGCCGGCGAAGCAGCTGGCCAAGGCCAGCAGCAGCACCGCCGCCGCCGCGGCCAGCAGGCCGCTGTTGAAATACAGCCCGAGCATGCCGAGGCTGCCGACCAGGCCGCCCAGCACGATCCAGCTCTTCTTGATGCGGCTGCGGTCCACCACCCGGCCCATCAGCGGCCCGACGTAGATGACGCACAGGCCGTAGATCATCAGCACCCGGCCGATGCTGGACGCGGCCACGCCCTCGGCCTCCAGGTACAGCGGCAGCGCGAACGACAGCAGGCCGACCTGCGCGATCGAGAACGGAATCACGCTGCCCACCAGCAGCAGGCCGAAGTCGCGGGTGAACAGCAGCTTCAAGGTCTCGGACAGATGCGCGCGGGCGCGCCCCGCCGCCTGCGCGGCCAGCTGGCGGCCGCGATCCATGTAGGGGCGCATCAGGATCAGCACGCCGGCCAGCGGCATCACCAGCATCACGGCGCCGACCGCGAACACCGCGCGGAAACCGACCTGCTCCATCAGCATCGCGCCCACCGCGGCGCCCGACAGGTGGCCGGCGAACAGGCCCGCGATCACGCCCGTCATGTTGCGGCCGCGATATTGCGCCGGACTGCGCGTGACGATGAAGCCCTGCAGACCCATCCAGGTCAGCCCGTAGCCCAGGCCCACCAGGCCGCGCGCGGCGCTGAACATCAACAGGTTGGCGGCGGCCGCGCACGCCAGCATGCCGGCCGCGGACACCCCCAGGCCGGCCAGCACCGGCACCTGCCAGCCCTTGCGGTCGGTCAGGCGGCCGGCCAGCAGCGAGGTCAGCAGGCCGCAGCCCATTTCCACCGAGATCGGCAGCGCCAGCAGCAGATTGGCCGGCAGGTCGAGCCCGCCCGCGGACAGGCTGCGCGCATACAGCGGCAGAAAGCCCAGCGGCAAGGCCCACGCGAACAGGAAGCCGAACATCACCGGACGCGCGATGCGGCCCACCTCGGACGCGTCGTCCGGGCCGACGCGGGTGCCATCGGGCAGCGTGGCGCGCGCGGCGAAGGCGCGGTTCATCAGCAGCGCCAGCAGCAACAGCATCTCGATCGCGGCCACCAGCGCCACCGCCACCACGGTGACGGCATCGAGCGCGCGGCCGCGCACGCCGGCCGCGATGACGTCGCTCGACAAGCGCAGCACCAGGTCGCCGTGCGCCTTGGGATCGGCCAGCGCCGCGCCCAGCGGCAGCACCAGGGTCAGGTCGTCGGCCTGCGGCCGGGTCGCGGGCAGCGCAGACACGTCGAGCGCGCCGCGCGCATCGGCGCCATACAGCACGCGGCCGTCGCGATCGGCCAGTTCGATCTGCGCGACCGCCGGAAAGGTGCCGGCCAGGCGCGTGAACGGCGCTTCCACGCCGCGCAGCCGGTCCACCTCGAGGCCGTAGCCGAGCACCCGGTTCAGGTCGCGCTGCAGGCCCTCGGCGAGCAACCCGACGTTGTTGCGCGTGACTTCCAGCCAACCGCTGCGAAAGGTGGAGATGGTGTAGGCGGCGTACACGCCCTGCGCCAGCACCAGCGCCAGCAACGGCACCACGAAGCGGGCGCGGCCGCCCGCGGCCAGCGAGGTCAGCGGCACGATGTATTTGAAGACCGCGGCCAGGCCCAGCCCCACCAGCACCGTGACGACCAGCAGCACCTGCAGGTTGTCGATGATGAGCCGGCGGCTGGCCTCGCCGTCCTTGGCCGCCGACAGCACCACGGCGCCGACGCTCTTGCCGCCGGCGCCGGCCAGCGGCACGGCCACCGTCACGCGGTCGTCGTCCACCGCGACCAGCGCGCCCGAGCCGCGGCGCGCCAGGCCCGCGGCCAGCGGCCCGCCGGCGTCGAGCGTGCGCGCCAGCTGCGTGGCGTCTTCGGGCAGCTCGCCCTCGGCGGCCACGGCCTGGCCGTCGGCCAGCAGCACCGCCGCGCCCTGCACGCCGCGCGAGCGCGCGACGCCATCATGCAAGGTGTCGCGCAGGCCGAAATACTGTTCCAGCGGCTTGCCCAGGCGCAGGCCGTTCTCGATATTGCCGGCGACGCGGCGCGCCACCACTTCGACGCGGTCGGCGGTGGTGTCCACCACCAGCCGGTTCAACGCCGACAGGCTGAGCGCGCCGATCAGCGCCTGCGCCAGCAGCAGCACGGCCAGACAGGCCAGAGTGACTTCCAGTACCGGGCGACGACGCAACCCATCGAGCACTACTTGTATTGGTTCGCTACGCATGGGGCCACGCCGTCGCAAAGTATTTACACACGGGCACTAATGGTATTTACAATTAATGCAAATTGCATCCTATTTCACGCCTTCACCTCATCCGCCGCCTATCGCCCCCATGTCGTTGCGCTCGCTCCGTAGCAAGATTTTTCTACTGGTCGTAGCGCTGCTCCTGGCGGTCGCGGCATTCGTGATGCTGACCTCGCAGCGCAACGTCACCCGCACGGTGATGAACAGCGAGCGCCACGCCGTCAGCAACGTCATGGAACTGGTGCTGCGCGACGCCGAGGCCCGCTGGGGCGCGTTGCTGGCCGACAAGATCTCCACCGTGCGCAGCGGCCGGCGCCAGCTGATGCAGAGCGGCACCGTGGTGGCCGCGGCGCTCGGCACCTACGCCGACCTGGCCGAGCGCGGCATCATGACGCCCGGCGCCGCCAAGGGCATGGCGCGCGCCTGGATCAACCACCTCAAGCTCGACGGCCGCCGCTACGCCTTCGTCTACGACGCCGACTTCCAGGTGCTGGCCAGCGGCAATCCCGACATGATCGACCGCGACCTGTCGTCGCTGTCCGACTTCAAGAACCGGCCGCTGGCGCAGGCGCTGCTGGAAGAGAGCCGCACGTCCGGCTACGGCTTCGCGATCTACCGCTGGCCGCCGTCGGCGCAGCGCGGCGACGGCGAGACGCGCTACGCCTACTTCGGCTATTTCCGCCCGTGGAACTGGGTGTTCGCCATTTCCGACAGCGCCCAGGACGTGATCGAGCAGATCGAGACGCGCCGCGCGCAGCTGGAAAACTCGGTGCGCGACACGCTCTCCAAGATGACGCTGGCGCAATCGGGCTTTATCTTCATCGCGGCCGATGACGGCCGCATGATCGTGCCGCCGCCCGAGGCCCGCGCCGGCCTGCTGGACGCCAAGGACGGCGGCGGCGAAACGCTGCGCGCCCTGCTGGCGCGGCAGGACGGCGGCGGCAAGCTGCGCAGCCTGCGCTTCGACGGCGGCGACGGCCCCCTGGCAGATCGAGAGCGCGCGCTTCGCGCCGCTGGGCTGGACCGTGGTGGCGGTGGTGCCCGAGAGCGACCTGACCGCGCCGGCGCAGGAACTGCTGAACCGGCAGGCGCTGATCTTCGTGGGCATGATGCTGGTGGCGCTGGTGTGCGCCTGGCTGGTGGCGGCGCGCATCGTGCGGCCGCTGGAAACGCTGACCCACTACGCCCGCCTGCTGCCCGAACAGGACCTGACCGCGGAATCGGCCGTGCCCGCCCGCATCGCCGCCCTGCCCGACAAACACAAGGACGAAGTGGGCCGGCTGGCGGCCTCGTTCCTGTTCATGGACCGCAAGCTGCGCGAGAACGTCGCCCGCCTGATGCGCGAGACCACCGCGCGCGAACGCTTCGAGAGCGAGCTGAACATCGCCCGCGCGATCCAGCTCGGCCTGCTGCCGGTGCCGCTGTCGCCCATCACCCGCGAGCAGATCGACCTGAACGCCGTGATGCTGCCGGCCAAGGAAGTGGGCGGCGACCTCTACGATTACTTCACGCTGCCCGACGGCCGGCTATGCCTGGCGATCGGGGACGTGTCGGACAAGGGCGTGCCGGCGGCGCTGTTCATGGCGGTCACGCGCACCCTGATCCGCGCCACCGCCGAGGACGAGACCGACTCGGCGCTGATCATGCAGAAGATCAACAACCGCCTGTCCGAGAACAACCCGAACATGATGTTCGTCACGCTGCTGATCGGCGTGCTCGACATGACCACGGGCGAACTGCAGTGGGCCAACGCCGGCCACCCGCCGCCCGCGGTGGTGGGCGCCGACGGCGTGGTTCGGCTGCTGGAGGGCCGCAGCGGCCCGGCCTGCGGCGTGCAGGAAGACCTGACCTACCGCTGCCTGTCGACGATGCTGGCGCCGGGCGAAATGCTGGTCGGCTACACCGACGGCATCACCGAGGCCGTCAATCCGCAGAATGCGCAGTATGGCGATCCGCGCCTGCTGGCCGTGCTGTCCAATCCCCCCGTGCCCGCGGCCAACCTGGCCAAGCGTCT
The DNA here is from genome assembly GCF_001298995.1 of Achromobacter sp. 2789STDY5608615. NCBI lineage: Bacteria > Pseudomonadati > Pseudomonadota > Betaproteobacteria > Burkholderiales > Alcaligenaceae > Achromobacter > Achromobacter sp. 2789STDY5608615. Next base: position 61,855 of record NZ_CYTY01000017.1, on the reverse strand, counting down.
GCTGGAAGACGTGCAGGCGTTCGCCGACGGCGCGGAACAATCCGATGACATCACATTGATCGTGATCCGCCGCCCATGAAGACATCGTTGCCCACCCTATTGCTGAGCCTGACCCTGCTGGCGCCCGCCGCGAGCCTGGCCCAGGCGGCGACGCCCGCGGCCAGCCAACCCACGGCAGGCGCGGCCGCCGCGCCCCAGGTCTTTCCCACCAAGCCGGTGCCGCGTCCCGACGGCAAAAAATGGCGCATCGGCTATTTCGAGAGCGGCGACTACAGCGAATACCCACGCACGCTGCGCGTCACTGTAGACGGCCTGCAGAAGCTGGGCTGGATCACCGTGCCCGCCATTCCCGACGGCCTGAACGGCAAGCAGATGTGGGAATACCTGGCCGACAACGCCCGCAGCGACACGCTCGAATTCGTGCGCGACGCCTGGTGGCAGCCCGGCAACTTCGACGCCGCGCAGCGGCCGGCGGTGCGCGCCGCGATCAAGCAGCGGCTGGAGGAAAAGAAGGACATCGACCTGATCATCGCCATGGGCACCTGGGCCGGCCAGGACATGGCGGGCATGGGCGCGCCGGTGCCCACCATCGTCGCCTCGACCAGCGACGCCGTCGGCGCCCGCATCACCCGCTCGGCGCAGGACAGCGGCCTGGACAACCTGCACGCACGCGTCCAGCCCGAACGCTATCAGCGCCAGGTGCGCCTGTTCCACGAAATCGTGCCGTTCAAGCGGCTCGGCCTGGTCTACGAAGACAGCCCCGAGGGCCGCACCTACAGCGCGGTCGACGCGGTCGAGCAGGTGGCGCGCGAGCAGGGCTTCGAGGTGCTGACCTGCAACGCGCCGTCCAACGGCATCGCGCCCGAGGTGGCGACCCGCAACGCGCTCGAATGCTATGCCAAGCTGGCGCCGAAGATCGACGCGGCCTACGTCACGGTGCACCGCGGCGTCACGCCGGTGTCGATCGACACCGTGGCCGAGATCCTGCGGCAGGCGCGCGTGCCCAGCTTCTCGATGCTGGGCTCGGAAGAGGTCAAGCACGGATTGCTGCTGAGCCTGGCCCAGGCGGACTACTCGTACGTCGGCCTGTTCTACGCCGAGACCATGGCGCGCATCTTCAACGGCGCCAAGGCGCGCGAACTGAGCCAGGTCTGGATCGACCCAGCCAAGATCGCCTTGAACCTGCAGACTGCCCGCGTGATCGGCTTCGATCCGCCCGTGGATATCCTGCTGGCGGCCGACGAAGTCTACGAGGCCCGGTAACCCCCTGTTTCCTTGGCGCGGACCGAAACCGCGCGATGGCATAAAATCGGCTGACGTGTCATGGCGATGGAACTAAAGCGCCAACCGGGTTACTCAATCACAGGGGCTGTTGAATCTCCTATGGGCCCGATCTCGGACACGCCGGATTTATTGGCTGCATGACAATTTCATCGGTTACCCCTTCATCGCCGTTCGTCTCTCTCGAAGCCTTCGCCAAGGCGGCGGAGAGCGGGCAGGACGTCTATGTCGACGTCGCGGGCGAAAAACTGCAGGTCCTGGGCATGGGCGCCACGCCCGGCGGCCGCAGCGTGGCATGGGTGGCGCCCAATGTCGACACGACCGAAATGTTCGCCCAGGCGCTGGCCCGCAGTTTTGGCCAGGGCATCGCCAGCGCGGTGTCGCGCGAACTCGGCCTGGAGCCCAACCCCGGCAAGCCGCTGTCCGCGCGCACCGTCGCGCTGGCGCTCGACATGGCGCAGACCTCGCGCGACGCGCTGTCCGGCGTCGATTTCCTGACGCGCCTGGCGCTGTCCGCCACCAACGGCGCGCCCGCCTTCCAGCAAGCCTGTAGCGACGCCGGCGTGGCGCCCGCCAGTCTCGACGCCGCCCGCCGCGGCGCGCTGGACCAGGCCATGCAGGCCCGCTTCGACCAGGCCGCCCAGTCCGGCCAGAGCCCGGTCTCCCTGGGCACCGCCGCCGGCTGGCTGCGCGACCTGCTCAAGGCCGGCTGAGACCGTCCCGCCGCGTATTCCGACCCGCGGAATCCCGCCAGAAACGGTTTACTTGTTTTTACATTTCTGACGACGAAAACGCGATTTTTGCCTCAATATTTCGATTTTCGAAATATTGTGACACGTGTAAGCTGCGATAATTCGCGGCATGCCGGTAGTAACTTGTAGCTTCATACACGTTTCTTTTCGCCTCCCATGACCAACCCCAGCGATTGCACAGCCGCTTCCCAGGAAGCGGAGTTGCCGCCCATTCGCGCTGACGAAGGGCAGGGTTGGGACACGGGCGAGGAATACCTGCTGCGCGACCTGGTGCGAGAGCACTCCACCCGGCTGCAACGCTTCATCATCAAGCACATCGGCAACACCACCGAGGCCGAAGACCTGGCCCAACAGGCCTTTGTCGAAGCGGCCCGCTCGTACCGCAGCTTTCGCGGCGAATCGCAACTATCCTCCTGGCTCTACGGCATCGCGCTCAACCTGGTGCGCAACTACCTGTCGCGCGCGCCGGAACGGCGCCACGATTTCGTCAGCGACAGCGTGCTGGCCGAACACGCCAGCAGCGATCTGCCCCCCCGACCGCGCGCTCGAGCAGAGCCAGACCCTGGCGCTGTTGCAGGAATCGCTGGACGAGCTGCCCGAGAACATGCGCGACATCCTGCTCATGGTCGGCATCGACGAAATCTCGTACGAAGACGCCGCGGCCCTGCTGACCGTGCCGGTCGGCACCGTGCGCAGCCGCCTGTCGCGGGCGCGCGCGGCGCTGCGCGACAAGCTGGCCCAGAAGGGCCTGCGGCTCGACGACTGAGCCGCCCGCCACTACGGCGCCCTGCCCGTGCCCGGCGCCGCCACCGGCTCGACCTGAATCACCGGCCCCTGCTGCGCGTTCGACTTGCCTTCCAGCACCGGCGCGGCCGTCGGCGTGCCATCCAGCCATTCCGAGGCGCGCACCGGTCCGCTGCTGCGGCGCAATTCCACGTTCGGCCCGAACACGATGCGGGTGCGCTGGCTCTGCGCCAGGTCGAGGTATTGCCCTGGCGTCATGCGGTCGCCGCCCCAGGTGGCGTTGAGCATCGGGCCGGTGCCGGCCGCGCCGGGCGTGGCCACCACTTCGCCATTGATCGCCACCACCTTGGGCCGGATCAGGAACAGGCGCTCGCGCCGCTGCACGGTCTTGGACTTGTTGGAGAACAGCAGCCCCAGCCCCGGGATGTCGCCCAGGATCGGCACCTTGTCGACCTGCTCGGAATTCTGGCTGCTGTTGTAGCCGCCGATCAGCAGCGTCTGGTCGTTGCCGACGATGGCCAGGGTGCTGATGTTGCTCTTGCGCACCGTGGGCAGGTTGTCGATCTGGCGCTCTTCCTGGATGCGGCCGTCCTCGATATCCACCGTCAGTTCGACGCGCGCGCCGTTCTTCGATTCGATATGGCGCGGCGTCACGCGCAGCGAGGTGCCGACGGTCACCGGCGTCACCGTGGCCACGCGCTCGCCGCGGGTCTGGATGTAGAACGTGTCGGACAGGTCGATCATGGCGCCCAGGTTGTCGGCCGTCAGGATCGACGGCTGCGACAGGATGTTGGCCTGGCCCTTGGTCTGCAGCGCGCGCAGGCGCGCCGCCAGCGTGTTGCCGACGCTCACGCCGATGGTGCCGGGCGACAGCGCCGCGCCGCTTTCCAGCGGCAGGCCGCCGCTGGGGCCCAGGCCCAGGTTGCCGTAGCCGAAGGTGGTGGAGCCGGCGCGCGCGCCCCAGGTCACGCCCAGTTCGCTGACGAGATCGGAGTTGACGTCGACGATCATCGCCTCTATCTCGACCAGCGTGCTGGGCAGGTCGAGCTGTTCGATCAGGCTGCGGTAGATGGGGATGCGGTCCGGGATGTCCTGCACGATGATGGCGTTCAGGCGCGCATCGGCCTGCACCGTGGGCTCGCGCAGGCGCAGGCCCGACTTGCCCGCGACGCCGGACGCGGGCGCCTGGCCCCCGCCCTGCCCCGCGGCCGCGCCGGCCTCGCCGCCGCCTTGCGGAAAGGCCGGCGGATTGTCGCGCAGCGGCGCCGCGATGGCCGCCAGCGTTTCATTGTTGGCCCCGCCGCCGCCGCCCGTGATCAGGTTGCGCAGCACCGTGGACAGGCCGGGCGTCACCACCTTCTGGTCGCGATAGCTGATGGTGCGGTCATTGACCGAGGCGTGCTTGAGCCGGAACACCGCCACCTGCTGGCCGCCGGCGCCCATCGGCAGCGCGGCCACGGTGCGCTCCACCAGGTCGACGTAGCCCGGCGGACCCGACACCAGCGCGATGCCCTGGTCGGGCAGCTCGCCCCAGCCGAAGCGCGGATCCAGCACGCCCAGTTGCTGCAACGCCTGGCGCAGCGCGCTGATGGAGCTGCCCATGGCGCTGACCGAGCGCGTCTTCATGTCGTTGGTGCGGCTGACGAACAACGTGCCCGCATAGACGAACCAGTTGAAGCCGTACACGCCGCCCAGCCGGTCCATGAACTCGGTCGGCGTATTGGCATTGAACTTGCCGTTGACCGTGCCGGTGACATTGGGCCCGAGCTGCAATGACAGGCTGAAGCCGCCGGCGAATTCGCGCAGCAGCGTCTGCAAGTTTTCGTCGCGGGCATAGTAGCTGTAGGGCACGTTCGGCCAGTTCGGCGCGGCCTGCGCGCCGGCCGCCAGGCCCAGCGACAACGCGGTCGCCAGAATCATCCGCTTCAACACTCTCTCTCCTCGGGCGACATGCCCGTCACGCGTATTCATGCCAGCCGCCGCACGGCGCCGGCCCAAAAGGACAGCGCATTGGTGAATGCGCCCATGGCTTCGTCCAGCGCCAGTTCGCCGCTGCCGGGCTGCAGCGATTGCTGCAGCCACAGCGCGCGGCCCTGCGGATCGACCACGCAGGCGGCCGCGTGGCGCGCCAGCATGCCCGCGGCCAGCTTGCCGATTTCGGTCACCAGCCGGTCGCGGTCGACGTCGCTGGCCGGCAGCGCGCACAGGCGCGCGCTCATCGCCAGCCAGCCGTCGCGCGCCGGCTGCAGATGCACGCGGTAGGTCTGGTCGACCACCACGGTGAGGCGGCCGTCGGCGCGGGTCGACGGCGGCAGGCCGTGGCGCGCCGCGTAGGCGGATATCAGGGGATGCTGGAGTGCGTTCATGTCGGATCGTCCGGATTGCCGGCCAGCTTCCTGACCAGCCGCAGGACTTCGGCGACGGGCTCTATCAGTTCGCTGGGGATGTATTGGTCGGGCTGCGCGGACGCCATCAGCGCGCGCCAGGGGAATGTTCTGCATCACCGGCACGCCGGCCTCGCGCGCGGCCGCCATCATCTGTTCGGCCAGCGCGCCCTCGCCCTTGGCCAGCACCACCGGCAGCGGCGTCTCGTCGGGCTCGTAGTAGATCGCCACCGCCAGGTGGGTCGGGTTGGTCACCAGCACCGACGCCTTGCGCGTGCTGGAGACCGCGCCGTGCATCACCATTTCCTGGTGCAGGTGCTTGCGCTTGTGCTTGATGTGGGGGTCGCCCTCCATCTCCTTGAATTCCTGCTTGATGTCTTCCTTGCTCATCATCAGCCCCTTGCGGTACTGCATGCGTTGCCAGACGAAGTCGGCCAGGGAAATCACCACATAGGCCACCGCGATGTTCACGATCAGCGTGCGCATCATGCCGCCCACGCCCGCCTCCAGCCCGGCCAGGCCGCTGTGCGGCACCGCCATCAGCTCGGGCAGCGCATCGCGCACCACCAGCGTCACCAGCACCGACAGGAAGGCGATCTTGATGACGGATTTCAGCAGCTCGACCAGGTTCTTCTTCGAGAAGATGTTCTTCAGGTTGCTCATGACGTTGAGCTTCTTGGCCGAGGGCTTGAGCTTCTCGAACGCCAGCACCACGCCCACCTGCAGGAACTCGGCGAACATGCCCACGATCAACACGATCAGCACGAACGGCAGCACCAGGTAGACGGCTTCGCGCAGCGCCGCGTCCAGCGCCACCGGCAGCGCCTGCTCGAACGGCTGCCCCACCAGCGTCGACGGGATCAGCACCAGCCGCCCCAGCGACTCGATGATGCCGTGGGCGTTGCCCAGCATGTAGCCGAACAGCGCCAGCACCAGCAGCGTCTGGGTGAAGTCCTTGCTGTGCGCGACGTCGCCCTTCTGGCGCGCGTCGCGCAGCTTCTTGTGGGTGGGCTGTTCGGTCTTTTCGCCGCTCATGGCGCCCGCCACTGGTTGTCGAGGAAGGGCAAGGCCGAGCCGATCTGGCCGGTGGCCTCGGCGGCGTACTCGAACAGCGTGTTCATGTAGAGCACCATCACCAGCAGCGCCAGCGCGCTCTTGATCGGCATCGCCAGGAAGAACACCTGCAACTGCGGCGCGAAGCGGCTCACCAGCGCCAGCCCGACCTCGGCCAGGAACATCGAGATGATGGCGGGCGCGGCGAACAGCAGCGTCAGCCGCAGGAAGCGGCCCAGCTGGTCCAGCATCAGCGGCACGCTTTCCTGGCGCAGCGTCGGCGTCCAGTCCCACAAGTCCCACAGCCGGAAGCTGTCGTACAGCATGGTCAGCATCAGCATGAAGCCGCCGCCCACCAGGAAGAACACCATGAAGGCCTGGTTGAACAGGATGCCGAGCGGCGACGAGTCGTTGCCGGTGGCCGGATTGATGGTCGCGCCCAGGCTGGCGCCGCGCTGGTTGTCGACCACGAAGCCCACCGCCTCGAAGATCCAGAACGGGATCGCCACCAGGAACCCCATCACCAGGCCGATGAAGACTTCCTTGGCCACCAGCAGCACCAGCTCGATCGCGCCCAGGTCGGTCACGGCATAGCGCGGCGCCAGCGCCGGCACCAGCACCAGGCCGATGGCGGCGCAGATGGCGTAGCGCAGCATGCCGGGCAGCAGCTGGCGGTTGAACAGGGGCAGCATCGCGCACAGCGCCAGGATCCGCGGCTGCGTCAGCGCCAGCGTGCCCAGGAAGACTTTCGCTTCGACGTAGGTGATGCCCGAGATCATGTTGCCGGCCGCTCCTAGTGGATCTTGTAGAAGAGATCGAACACGGAGATCGTGAAGTTGTACAGCTCGGCGCTGAGCCAGCGCGCCGTCAGCAGGATCGTGGCGAACACCGCGATCAGCTTGACGGCGAACGACAGCGTCTGCTCCTGGATCTGCGTCAGCGCCTGGAACAGCGAAAACAGCGTGCCCACGATCGCGGCGACGGCGATCGGCGGCAGCGACAGCCACAGCACCAGGTAGAGCGCCTGGGTCATGTACGAGACGAGGTCGACGGTTCCCATGGCGGCCTCAGGTGTAGGACAGCACCAGGCCCTGGATCAGCCGCGTCCAGCCGTCGACCATGACGAACAGGAACAGCTTCAGGGGCATGGAGATCGTGACCGGCGACACCATCATCATGCCCATCGCCAGCAGGATGTTGGAGACGATCAGGTCGATGATGACGAACGGCAGGTACAGCAGGAAGCCGATCTGGAACGCGGCGGTCAGCTCCGACAGCAGGAACGACGGGATCAGCACCAGCAGGTCGTCTTCCTTGAGGTTGCGGGCCTGCTGCTCGCCCCACAGCCCGCGCGCGGTGCGCAGGAAGAAATCGCGCTGCTCGGGGCGGCTGTTCTTGAGCATGAAGCCGCGCATCGGCTCGGCGCCGCGCGCCACCGCGTCGAGAATGCCTTCGAGCCGGTCCGGCTGCGCCGCCCCGGGCGCCACCACCGCGGGCGGCGCGCGCAGCTCGTCGCCGATCTGCATCACCACCGGCCCCATGACGTAGGCCGACAGGATCAGCGCCAGCCCGTACAACGCCATGTTGGGCGGCACCTGCTGCACGCCCAGGGCATTGCGCACCAGCGTCAGCACCACCGCGATCTTCAGGAACGAGGTGGTCATGACGGCGGCCAGCGGCACCAGCGCCAGCAGCGCCAGCACCACCGCCAGGCTGATCGGATCCGCGCCGTTCATGCGCCCGCCTTGCCCAGCCGGTGCAGCGTCACGCCGATGCGGCCGTCGATCTCGACCAGTTCGCCGCTGCCCACCAGCGCGCCGTTGGCGCGCACCAGCACCGGGCCGTCGGCCAGCGGCCGTTCCAGATCGAAGGTTTCGCCGGGCTGCAGCTGCCGCAGCTCGCCCAGGGTGATCAGGCGTTCGCCCAGTTCGAAGGTCAGTCGGACGGGAATGGCGTCGATATCGAGCGGTGTCTGGGCGCCCGCTTCGGCATCCAGCGGCGGTTGCGGCGTCTCGGTCATGAGGGAAGTCCAGCCTTGGGTAACGAGGTATGAGGAGCCCTGGCGGCGCACGCGCAGCCCTTGGCCGTCCGCGCCCAGCCACAGTTCGCCGTCGGGCGAGACCAGGCAGTGGTCCAGGAAAAGGGTGTCGCGCGGCGCCAGGCCGCGCAGTTCGGCCGCGGCCAGGTGGGTCCAGCCCAGGCAGGCGCGGATGCGCACCGGCACCGCATCGAGGTCGATCTCGCTGGCCGCCGGCGCGGCGCGGCCGACCAGGCCGGCCAGCAGCATCAGGCCGAGGCCGTCGGTGTCCAGCGTGGCGTAGATCGCGGCGCCGTTGGCGGGATGGCGCGCGGCCACGGTCCAGCCATGCGCCAGGGCCGGGGCCGGGCCATCGCGGCCAACCACCCGCAGCGGACCGCCCGGCGACACCTCGGCCAGGCCCGCGACCACCTCGGCCAACAGCGTCTCGATGGCGGTCGACACCAGGGCCGGCGGCAGCGCGCCAGCGTCAACGTCCGGCAGGCGCGCCGCCAGCCAGGCATCGGCGGCGCTGGCCGGCAGGCCCAGCCGCAGCCGCGCGCCGGCCCATTCCAGGTCGGCCGACAGCGTGGCCGCCTGGCGCAGGGCCTCGGCCACGCCGGGCGTGAAGCCCAGGCGCCACTGCGCGGGCTCGGCGTCGACGCCGGCCAGCGGCGCGAGCGTGACCGCCAGATCGGCGCCATGGCGCGCGATCAGCGTGCGGGCGCGGGCCTCGTTGCCGGACAGGCGCGGCAGCGATAGCGGGGAGGAAGAGAGAAGCGTACTGGCAGTCATGGGTTCCAGGGATCAACGGACCGGCGCATCGGCGTCGGTTTCCGCCAGGCAGGGGTCTTCCGGGTCATCGGTGCCGACGCGCACGCGCGTCGGCCGCGCCAGGCTGTCGGCCAATTGCTCGGCCAGCGGTCGCGCCATCGCGGCGAGGCGCTCACGCGAGGTTTCATTGGCGCAGACGAAGTCGGCGATGACACGGCCGCCGTCTTCATAGACCGACACGCTGACGCCGGGCAGCACGTCGTCCTTCAATTCCACCCGCACCTGGCGCCGGCCCTGGCTGCCGTCGGCCACCAGCAGTTGTTCGGCGCTGCCTTGCAGCGCAAGCGCCAGGGCCTGCGACGTCGCGTCGGCAGGCGCGGGCGCATCGGTCCGGGCCGCGCCGAACAGCGAGAACGGCGAGGGCGCGGCCGGCGGCGCGACGGGCGGCTCGTCCCTGCCGCGCGCCATGGCCTGCTCGAAGGCCTGCCTGTCGGCGTCGCTGGCCTGGCGGCCGGACGCCTGCGCATCCGATTGGGCCAGGCCCGAGCCCTGCGCGATCGCGGTATCCAGGCCGATGCGGCGGTCGATGCTCATGCCGGCTCGAACTCCTCGTGCTGTTCCCAGTCCTCGCGGTCGCGCGACAGCGATGCGGCCTCTTCCATTTCCATGTCTTCCTTGTGCTCCAGCGCCTTCAGGTGCTCGGCCAGGTGGATGCTGGCCAGCTCCACGAACTTGCCGGTCAGGCGCACCGCCTGCTGGTGCTGGACGCGGCGCTCGGCCAGCGCCTGGTGTTCCTCGCGCAGGCGCTCGGCCGCCTGTTCCACGGCCTGCTCGTGCTGGCGTTCGCCCTCGCGCAGGCCGGCCACGCCCTGCAGCACGTCTTCGATCTCGCGCACCCGCACCACGCGGCTGCACAGGTCGTGGTACATGGCCCGCTCGCGCCGCTCGGATTCATCGCGGAAGTCCGCCAGCGCCCGCTCGGAGGCCTCGCGCGCGGCATCGGCCTCGGCGTGACGCAGCCGCTGGCGCGACACCGCGATCTCGGCCTGGCCTTCGCGAAAGCGCTTGATGGCGAGCAGTTCGTCAAAGACGCTCATGCCGTCCCCACGATGGCGCTCATCTGCGCCAGAGCATCCGGCAGCGTGGCGCGCTCGTCGGTGCGCTGGCGCAGGAACTGGTTGATCGCGGCGATCTTGTCGATGGCCTCGTCCGTGACCGCGTCGCCGCCGCGCTTGTATTCGCCGATCTTCACCAGCAGCTCGACCTCCTGGTACTTGGCCATCAGCTCGCGCAGGCGGCCGGCGGCGCGCTTGTGCTCCGGCGTGATGACCGCGTTCATGACGCGGCTGGCCGAGGCCAGCACGTCGATGGCCGGGTAGTGGTTGGCCGCGCCCAGCTTGCGCGACAGCACGATGTGGCCGTCGAGGATCGAGCGGGTCTCGTCGGCGATGGGCTCGGTCATGTCATCGCCTTCCACCAGCACCGTGTACAGCGCGGTGATGGAGCCATGCTCGTTCATGCCGGCGCGCTCCATCAGCTTGGGCAGCGTGGCGAACACCGATGGCGGATAGCCGCGGCGGGTCGGCGGTTCGCCGGCGGCCAGGCCGATCTCGCGCTGGGCGCGGGCAAAGCGCGTCACCGAGTCCATCAGGAACAGCACGCGCTTGCCCTGATCGCGGAAATACTCGGCGATGGCCGTGGCCACGTAGGCGGCCTTGGCGCGCTCCATCGACGACTTGTCGCTGGTGGCGCAGACGATCACGCTCTTGCGCCGGCCCTCGCGGCCCAGTTCGTGTTCCAGGAATTCGCGCACCTCGCGACCGCGCTCGCCGATCAGCGCCACCACGGTCACGTCCACCGCCGCACCCTTGACCAGCATGCCCATCAGGGTCGACTTGCCGCCGCCCGCTGCCGCGAAGATGCCCATGCGCTGGCCTTCGCCGCAGGTCAGCACGCTGTCCAGCGCGCGCACGCCCAGTTCCAGCGGCTGCGAGATGATGCGGCGCTTGAGCGGGTCCGGCGCCTCGGCGAACACGGGGTAGAACTTGCTGGCCTCCAGCGGCCCCAGCTCGGCCTCGTCCAGCGGCCGGCCCAGCCCGTCCAGCACCCGGCCCAGCAGCCCCGGGCCCACGGGCACCATGTGGGCCCGGCCGGTGGGGATGACCTCGGTGGCGGTGGAGATGCCGTACATGTCGCCAATCGGCGTGAGCAGCGCGGCGTCGCGCGCGAAGCCCACCACCTCGCCCTTCATCTCGAAGTTCTCGCCCGGATTGCGCAGGATGCAGACCTCGCCCACCTTCACCGACGGCACCACCGCCTTGATGATGGTGCCGATCACCTGGGTCACGCGGCCCTTGATGCGCAGCGTCGGCGTGTCCTGCAGCGCCAGCTCCATCATTTCGGAGATGTAGTCGAACTGGCGCATCGCTATACCCGGCTTCCCAAGGTGCGCTGGAAGGCCTGGCGCAACGCCTGGATCTGCCCTTCCAGGCTGGCCTCGACCATGCCGATCTCGCTTTCGAGGATGCAGGCGCCGCGCGCCAGCCGGCCATCGGCCAGGATGTCGAGATAGCCCACGCCGGGATAGGCGGCCAGCAGGTCGTTGATCTGCTCACGCACCGTATCGACTTCGGCCGGATTCAGCCGCAGGGTCATCTGCTTCTGGTTGCGCACCACCGCCAGGGCGTTACGCACCACCACCATGACCTTCTCGCGGTCGTCGAAGCCATCGACCACCTTGCGCACGGCCGACATCACCAGTTCCACCATTTCGTTCTCGACGCCGGCGAAGTACTCGACCGTGCGGCCGACGGTCTCGATCATCTTCTCGGCCTGGTCCAGCAGCGCCGCTTCGCGGCCCTCTTCGTAGCCGCGCTGACGCTCGGCCTCGAACGCCGCCTGGGCGCCGCCGACGATCTCGTCGGCCCGCGCCCGCGCCTGCGCCAGCAACTGTTCGGCGTCGGCCCACGCCGCCAGCTCGGCGCCGCGCAGCACGCGCGCGGCGGGATCGATGCGGCCGGCCGCGGCGCGCGGCGTCAGCGGATCGCGGGGAATGAGGAAAGCCATGCGGGCTCCGTTTTCTTCAGTAGCGACAGGCCCAGCGCCAGCGCCTGCGGTGCGGGCAGGGGCGCGGATGGCGCGGGCAGGTCGGGCAATTTCAGTTCGGCGCGTTGCGCGAGTTCGGGACCGGCGCCGCTCAGGGCCGCGCGCAGCGCGCCCAGGCCCAGCGTGTCCACCGCGGCGGTGGTTTCGGCCAGCGTCCAGGCCGCGCTGTCGGCCAGGCCGTCGTGCAGGCCCGCGGCCGTGCGGCGGGTGAAATCCAGCAGGTCCGCGCCCAGATGCGCGATCAGCGCCCGCACCTCGTCGCCGGCGATGGCGCGGCGCAGCCGCGGACCGCACAGCACCGCGCCCAGCCGGCGGGCGCACTGCGCCAGCGCGTCCGGCGCCAGCAGCGCCAGCGCCAGTTCGGGGCGGTCCGGATCGGTCACCGGGCGTTGCCACAGGCCCAGCGCGTCCAGGATCTCGCGCGACCAATGCCGGTGCCATGCCGGCGCCAGTCCGGGCGCGGCGGCAATCGCCGCCAGCGCGGCCGGCGGCGCATAGGCCGCGTGGCGGCTCGGGTGCAGCGTGCGGCTGGGCAGCTGGTTGAATTCAACCAGCCTGCGGTCCAGCGCCGCCGATGCGGGTGTCATCGTCAGCGGGCCTCGGACACGGGTTCGCGGCGCTCGGGCCGGGCGCGGCCCGGCACGCCGTAGCGCCACAGCACGTAGGCCAACGCGCCGGCCAGGGCCAGCACCAGCAGGATCAGCAGCGCCAGCCACGCCAGCAGCGTGACCGACGAGCCCTCGCCCACCTCGATGCCCAGCACCTGCCGCGTGGCCTGGCCGGCGGCAGAGGCCGCGGCGGCGGGCTGCGCCGACACCAGCGCGATCGACACGCGGTCCTCGGTCAGCCCGGGAATCGCGTGCGTGACCAGCTTGCGGATCTGCGGCTGCAGCGCGTCCAGGTTGTAGCCGGCCTGGTGCTTGATGAACACCGCCGCGGTCGACGGCGTGGTGTTCTCGCCGACGCCGCCGCGTTCGGGCAGCACCACGTGCACCCGCGCGGCCAGCACGCCGTCCATCTGCGACAGGGTGTTGGTGAGCTCCTGCGACAGCGCGTAGATATACCGGGCGCGCTCTTCCAGCGGCGACGACACCAGGCCTTCCTTGCGGAAGATCTGCCCCATGCCATCGAAGCGCTCGCGCGGCAGGCCGCGGGCGCGCAGGATGTCGAGCGCGCGCGCCACCTGCTGGCCGTCCACCGACACGGCCACGCCGGTCTTGGTGGTGGCCTTCTGCGCGGCGATGCCGGCATCCAGCAGCACCGACAGCACCTCGTTGGCCTCGCTCTCGTTGGCGGCGGAAAACAGCTCCACCCGCGAGCCGCACGCGGCCAGCAGCAGCGCCAGGCCCAGCATCAGCCAGCGCAGGCGTCCCAGCGGCGAAACGCGGCGGGTTCCCGCAAGGGGAAAAGACGGTGTCGCGACGGCGTGCATTAGGACATCCTGACGAGCGAATCGATGTTCTGCGTGGTGCGCGAGACGGCCTTGCCGACCAGCTCGTACTGCACCGACACCTGCACCAGATCGGCCTGCAGCCGCAGCATGTCGGCGATGGCCGGCTGCGACGACATGGCGTCCAGGCGGCCCGAGATGTTCTGCCACTTCTCCGAGTACTCGGTGGTGGTGTTGCGCAGGCTGGCCAGGATCTGGTTGCCGAGCGTGGCCGGGGCGGCGTCGACCGCGGGCGTGAAGGCCGATTGCAGCGCGGACTGCAGGCCGGTGAGCGCGGGCGCGCCGGCCTCGGGCGCGGCCATGATGGCCGCGAACCGTTCGGCGGCCAGTTGCGCCGGCGGCGCCGCCGGCGTGGACAAGACCGGCGGCAAGGCGGCCGCGAGCGCTGTGATTTCCATGTTCCCTAGCTCCAGTGTCTCTATCTATCGTCCGTGGCCCGGCGCCTCAGCCGTTGACCTGCGGCATGCCCAGCAGGCCGCGCGCCAGGCGCGCCCCCTCGCTCTCGCCCGTGGCCAGCGTCTCCAGCAGGCGCACGCTTTCCGCGCGCCGGCCCGACAGTTGCAGGGCGAAGCCGCGCCAGGCGTCGAGCAAGGCCCGGTCGGCCGGATCCGGCGCCACCGTGCCTTCCAGCAGGCGCACGGCGTCGTGCGCGCGGTTGGCGTTCATCCAGGCCACCGCCAGCCCGACGACCGGATAGGCACGGTCGGGCCGCAGGCGGCGCAAGGCGTTGAAAATGATCTCGGCGCGCGCCGCGTCGCCCGCGCCGGCGGCCAGGAACCCGACCTCGGCCAGCAGGCGGGCATCGTCCGCCGAAAGCACAACAGCCGTCTCCTGGGAGACGGCCTCTTGCGCTGCGTTCGGCGCCGCTTGAACGGCGCTATTGTTCATGGGTCATGACGCGGCCTCGCGCGAAGAGAGATGCAACAATGCCTCGGCCCGCGCGCGCACGTCCACCGGCGCGTCGGAAGCTTCCACCAGCCGCAAGGTGCGCTGCGCCTCGTCGGTCTGGCGTGCGGCAAGCTGGCATTCGGCCACGCGCAGGGCGATCGGCAGCGAATCGGGATACAGGGTCAGCACCAGCGAATAGATCGAGATCGCCTCTTCGTGTCTGCCCAGCATCTGCAGGCAGACACCCAGGCCGACCAGATAGTGTTTGCGGGCAGGTCCGTACTGCGCCAGGAACGCGAACACCGGCAGGGCCTGCGCGTACTGTTCCTGGGCCACGTGGGCGTACGCCAGGGCGTAGATCACTTCGAGCTGCTCTGGCGTCAGACGGCCATTGGAAGGCAGGGCCTGCAACCCGTTGAGCAATGCCTCGCCAAACTCGTCCCGCGCCACCACGTTGTCTGCCATGTCCTTTCCTTGGTGCGTGCTCGGTTTCGGCGTCATCAGACCGCCATCCGCTTGCCGATATTGGCGGTGATCTGCGACATGCTGTCAGCGGCGCCGTTGATCATCTGCGACACCATCCGCAAGCCTTCTTCCATCTGCTTGATCACCTTGGTGATCTCTTCCTGAGCCTCTTCCATCCGGGCCTGGAGCTTGCGCGTGTAGGCGTCCATCTCTTTCTTGTCCGCCTGGATGTTCTCGGCCTCGTTCTTGGTCTTGGCCACCGAGATGTTGACCGCCCCCTGCGCCACCTGCGTCGCGCCCTGGGTGATCTGGCCGGCCGCGCTGACCACCCGCGACATGGTGCTGACCGCAGATGCGCCGCCCGACGCCGCGATGGTGATGGCTCCCAGCGCGATCGTGGCCGCCAGCGAGAACGCCATGGTCAGGGCCATTGTGGTGCTCTTGTCCGCGCCCGCCAGTTCGGCGATGCCGCCGGCCAGGTTGCCCAGCAGGCCAGGCTCCACCAGCAGCAAGGCCGGCGAGGCAATTCCGACGACGCCGGCCACCACCTTGCCGATGCGCTGCGCGGTTTCCTCGTCGACGCCGCAGGCCTGCAGGAACTTGCTGGCGATGGTCGTCATCAGGTTGCCCAGGCTGATTTCCGGGCCGCCGCATTCCTTCGAGATCTGATCCGCCAGCGAGATCGTCGAGCTGACCAGCGCCATCACGGCCAGCGCCAGCAGCGGCGTGGCGGCGCCGCCGGACGCGACCGAGCCCGCGGCCAGCACGGCCACCGCGATGGCCGAGAAGACCAGCGCGGCGATCTTGCCGATCCAGCCGAAGATCTTGCCCAGGATGCCTTTGCTGGCGGCCTCTTCGCACTTCTTGACGTAGTCCTGGATCTTTTGCAGCTGCGCCTCGTTGTTCTTTTCCATCTTGGTGCGCGCCGTCGCCAGGTTTTCCTTGGCGCTGGAAATCTGCGCCTCGTCGGACTTGGACCGGATGCTGCGCAGCAGATCAATCATGTCGTTGGCCGAGAATGACTGCGCCGGCGGCTCCAACGCCGGAGCGCCGTTGCCGTTGAACAAGCCGTCGGCACCGGCCTGCTGCCCGGCCGCCTTGCCCGTCGGCAACGTGCCGGCCATGCCAACGAAGGCATCCAGCAGTTCGCGCACCCGCGCGGTCGCCTGGGCCGCCTGGGCGCCAGCGTCGGCCGGCAGGTCGCCGCCGCCAGGCAACGGCGCGCCGCCGATGCCCGCGGGATTAGAAGAGATCGAGGTCATATGCAATTCCCGATGGTTCGCGAGCTCAGATGTTGCGAGCGATGCCGCGGTTGGTTTCCATGCGCGATTGTTCGATCGCGGCGAGCTTGTCGCGCACGTCGCGGATCACGTCCATCATCTGCTGCGCCATTTCGCTGGCCTGCTGCATGCCCGAGTCATGCACCTTGGCCTGGGCCTCCAGCTCGGAACGGCGCGCGTCATGCTCGGACGCCTTCTGCTCCTGGGCCGCGTTGATCATGGTGCCGATACCGCCGGCCACGCCCGACAGGCCGCCACCGGTGTCCGAAATGCTGCGCGCCCGCGATTCGGCGCCGGCACCGCCCTGGCTCATCACCCGCATCTGCATGGCGCCGGCGCCGATCTGCGACAGTCCGCCCGCGATCTGGAAGGCGCCCTGCGTCATGGCGCCGATCATGCGTTCCTTGGCGGCGTCGCGGATTTCCTGCGCCGCGTTCTTGAGCGTGTCGACCTGGGCCTGCAGTTCGCTGGCGCGGGTCTCGCGCGCCGACGTGCGCATGGTCTGCGCCAACTGCTGGAACAGCGCCATAAACGCATAGATGTCGGTCTGCACATCCTGCTCGCTCAGGCGCGACAAGGCTTCCTGCGCGGAGCCGGCATTCGCGCCCTGGAAGGTCTCGGGGACCTGCAGGTGGCGGACGCCGCCGATGGCGTCCTGCAGCTTCTGGCCGATCTCCGCGCTGAGCAGCGCCAGATCCTTGGCATCCATCTGGCCCGCGGCGCCCATGGCGCCCAGCAGCTTCTGCTTGAGCGCCTCGTTCTCGGAGGCGAGCTTCTGCGCATTTTCCAGGACCGTCTTGATGACCTCGGGCGACGAGGCCTTCATCAGATCGTCGAGGTTGGCCGGCGGGTTGATGCCGCCTGCGCCTGCTGAATTGATGTTCATGAATGGATTCCCGTAACGATTGTCCGGACGCCGCCAGGCGCCTCGTGGGGTTCAGGCCTGCGGCCCCGCCAGCGCGCCGCGCAGCATCCGGGCCCTCGCCGCCAGCGCCGCGTACTTGTCCTGCCCTTCGCACAGGGCCTCGACCGTGTCCAGCGCCTCGATGGCTTCCTCGCCACGGCCCATTTCCACCAGCGACTCGGCGCTGTAGTAGAGCGGCGCGGGATCGAGCGGGTCCGCCATGATGGCCGGCAGGTACTGGCGCAGCGCGTCCTCGTGCCGGCCCAGCATGCGGTTGGCCGCCGCCAGCGCCAGGCCGTAGCGCGGCTCGGTGTGGTCATAGGTGACCAGCGCAGAGAACACCTTGAACGACTCGCTGTACCGCTGCTGCTCGTACAGCGCGTGGCCAAGCGAATACATCGCTTCCAATTCGGCGGACGTCAGCCCGAGCACGTCGCCAAGCTTGCCGCCCTCGCGCAGGTAGCTGGCCAGGCCGCCGGTCGCCTCGTCCATGGCGGCGGTCAGGTTCCGGGCCAGCGCGGCGTTCTCTTCCGGGGTCAAACTCATCGAGGTCTCCTGCTGCGGCGTTCCGAGGCTCACACCATCGGGCGCATTTTTTTCACACCGCCCGAGACGGGCGCATTGGCAAAGCTTTGGCGCGCCATTTCCTGGGCGACCTCGGCCTCGATGGCCTCCATGTCCTGGCGCACCAGGGCTTCTGCCTGAGCCAGTTCCTGCGGGCCGAGGCGCGCGTCGGCCACGGCCCGCACCTTGTCGGGATCGAGTCCCTGGTCGCGGTAGAAGTCGTCGGCCTGCGCCAGGGCGCGGCGGGCGTCCTCCAGCGCGCGTTCGGCGTCGGCGTGGATCTGTTCGGCGGTCTTGTTGGAGCTCATGGCGCGGTTCTGGCTGAGAGGGAGGATGGGAAGGGGACGATCAAC
This sequence comes from Achromobacter sp. 2789STDY5608615, assembly GCF_001298995.1. NCBI lineage: Bacteria > Pseudomonadati > Pseudomonadota > Betaproteobacteria > Burkholderiales > Alcaligenaceae > Achromobacter > Achromobacter sp. 2789STDY5608615. Next base: position 43,841 of record NZ_CYTY01000017.1, on the reverse strand, counting down.
GCATGTTGCCGATGATGGACGAACGGCTGTCCTGCATCTTCTTGATGAAGTTGGTCATGACGTCGAACGCCTCGTTGCGCTTGTTGGTCATGCCTTGCAGGCGAGTCATGTCCATCTGCTGGGTGTTCGACAGCGCGTCCACCTTGTTCTTGATGGCCTGGATGGCCGTATCGAGGCTGCCCTTGGTGACCTTGCTGATGCCGCCATCCACCTGCAGCTGGTACTTGTCGGTGTTCAGGTCGACGCCCGCCTCGCCCATCGCCTTCCACATGGAATCGCGCATCTGGTTGTAGCGGTTGTCGTTCTCCGTGCCCGCCTTGTTCCAGTCGGGGATGCCGCCATCCTGCATCTTGGTGGCGCCGTCCTTGCCGGACTTGAACAGGCCGACCAGTGCATTCAGGCTGTTCATGGCGTCATTCAGCTTGGCGATCTGCTCGTTGCGGTTCTGCACTTCCTTGATCTGGTTCTGCAGCTGGGCGTCGAGCAGCTTGACGCGTTCGTTCTGCACCGCCATCAGGGCGGTTTCCAGGTCCATGCTGGATATGTCGATACCGCCGATGTTGCCGGCGCCGTTCGCGCCGCCCACTGGTCCGCTCATGCCTATCTCCAATTAGTGAGAGGGTTCCGTCGGCCAAGGCCTTCGGGTTTCCCCTGAGACCGCGTGCTTCCGGTCCCCATGCCGCTTGAGTAACCGGGCCGGCGCGCGAGTTCCACGCCGTCGCCGTTTTTTTGCCCGGCGCGCCTCAGCGCATGTTGCCGATGATGGAGGAACGACTGTCCTGCATCTTCTTGACGAAATTCGTCATGACGTCGAAGGCCTCGTTGCGCTTGTTGGTCAGGCCCTGCAGGCGCAACATCTCCATCTGCTGGGTATTGCCCAGGGCGTCCACCTGGTTCTTGGCGTTGGCGATGTCGCTCTTGTTGGTCTCGATGGCGGCGGCATTCGCCTTGACGCTGGCCTCGAGACCGGCCACCTTGCTGGCGATCTGATCCACCCAGCCCTGCACCACGCGGCCCTTGGCGTCCATGGTGCCGTTGCCATCCACGTCGCGCGGCGCATCCGCGCCGCCCGGCACGGTCAGCCCGGCCTGCTTGATCTGGTCCAGGGTGGCGTGGGAAAGCGCCTTGTCGTCGCCCTGCCCCCAGGACAGGCCGTACCAACCTTCGGGGTTGGGGCATTTGCTGGCCGCGAGCCGTCCCTGCAGGTCCTTCAGTTCGGCGATCTGCTGCTGCATTGACAGGCTGGACGCTTCGAGCTTGTTGTTCTCGGCGCCCTTCGCGGTGATCGACTCGTTCAAGCCCGCGATCTGCGTATTGCGGGCGTTGACCGACTCCAGCTGATCGCGCAGCGAATTCTCGAGCAGCCGCGCCCGCTGGTTCTGGACCGCCAGCAGGGCAGTCTCCAGATCCATGCCCTTCAAGTCCATCGCCCCAATATTGCTCGCACCCGCACCGGTCACCGTGGACATCTTCCCTTCTCCTTGAACCGACGGGCCCGCCGCGCGGGGCGGTAACCCGGGTTAACCCTGAAAAAACCACACCCCCGGCGCCCATCGCCCTGGAATGCCTGCTTGCCGTGTTGGTAACGAAAGCCTCGCCACGGTTCCATCGACGAACGATGGAACTTTCCCCGCCCAACCGTTACTACCCCTGACTGTGCGCGGCCTTCGTCCGCCGTTCCTCGCGCCTTCATGAACCGTATCGACGCCGGCCTGCCCCCTTCCGCTTTCTCGTCCACGACCTCGCAAGCCGCCCCCCAGAGCGGCCAGCAGCAGGTCGGCACGATGCTGGGCCAGGCCGCCGTGGCGGTGGATGGCGAGATCTCGCTGGCGGATTCGGCCGAGGAACTCAGCCTGCACATGGCCGAGAAGACCGAGGACAAGCACCACGCCGAACGCAAGATCGGCCGCGACGCCCCGCTGCAGCTGCTCAGCGCCGAGGCCATCGTGGCCTACCTGGCCGAGTCGCACGACGCCGACGCCCAGGAAAAGCTGATCGAACTGGCGCGCCACCTGCTGGCCGGCGGCGCCGATCCGCGCCAGGCCGCCGCCCGCGCCTTCGGCGATGCCGCCGGCCAGTACCTCGGCCTGCAGTACGCGCTGCGCCAGGGCGAACGCGACGGCGCCCCCCCCGAGGACGTGCTGGACGGCCTGCGCGAAGCGCTGGCCGACCTGGAGCTGGAAAGCGGCCCGCAGATACGCGCCAGCCTGAACACCATCGGCGCGGCCGCCGGCTATGCCGGCGACGCCCGCGGCGTGGCCGACTTCCAGCGCACCTACCAGGACGTGGTGCTGGGCGAAGCGTCGCTGGCCAAGACCCTGGCGCTGGCGCTGGAGCGCTTCGGCGGCAAGGACGTCGGCCGCGGCCTGCAGCAGCTGATCCAGGCGCTCGGCCAGGACCTGGCGGCGGCGCGCCCGTCCACCAGCCCGGACCGGCTGCAGGCGCTGATGCAGGATCTGTATCAGCTGGGCGTGGCGGTCACCGTGCTGGATGGCTGCGGCGAACTGGGCGACAAGATGGCGCGGGAACACGGCAAGCCGTTGGCGGCCGATCAACTGATGCGCGACCTGGTCAACGTCAGCAACGAGAAGTGGATCTCCGAATCGCGCTTCGCGGCCCTGGCGGCCAGCCACGGCGCCGACAGCGTCGCCGCGCGCATCACCTTCCTGGGCGGCGTGCGCGCGGTGCTCAAGGACCTGCCGCTGCCGATGTACCCCGACGCGGATGCCCGCCAGTCCGTCCTGGGCGCGGCGCAACTGGCCCTGGATGCGGCCATCGACGAGGAATACGAATGAACAGCCTGGATCGCGCCCTGGGCGCCTTCGGCGAGACCATCGGCCTGGACCGGCTGGCCCTGGGGCCCGGCGGCAACCTGGCGCTGCAGCTGGACTCGGGCCGTCGGGTCGCCATCGAGGCGGCCGACACCGAGGTGCTGGTCTACGTCTCGGATCCGGTGCCCTACGACGCCCCGACGCGCCTGCTGCAGGCCTGGCGGCGGGCGCACCATTCGCGCCTGGCCGGCTATCCGGTGCAGACCGCCCTGCGCGACCAGGACGGCATTCCCCGGCTGCTGGCGCTGACCCGCCTGCCCGCCGACCAGGCCGACGCCGCCGCGCTGCGGCGCGCGGCGGACACGCTGGCGCGCTGGCTCGACGACGCGCGCGCCGACTGACCCCGGAACGGAGACCCCACACCATGTCCGATATGCGCATCAGCGGCTTCGCCTTCGACCGGGGCCTGGACGGCATCACCTACGCCGGCCGCGAGGCCGCCGGCCAGCACCTGCCCGAACGCCAGGAACTGGCGCCGCCGGCCGACGGCGTCAAGGCGCAGCTGGCCCAGCTGCTCGACACGCCGAACATCGACCGCTACCTCGACAGCCAGCTGCGCCCCACGGTCGCCAACCGCGACCTGCTGCTGCCCGGCAAGTTCGCCCAGGCCCTGCAGGCGACGCTGGATGGCCTGTCCGCCGCGGCCGAGCAGAGCCAGGACCGCAATCCCGAGGACGCCCGCGCGCTGAACCGCGCGGTGCGGCTGCTCAAGGACGAGGCCGGCCTGCGCGAGCTGGTCGCCATGTACCGCAGCGCGCTGTACCAGGGATGACCGCCGCCATGCCCCTGACGCCCGACGCCCGCGAGCTGCTCAACCTGCTGGCCTATGTCTACCTGGAAAACAACCGCCCCGAAAAGACCGCCGTGGTGCTGAACGCGCTGCGCACGCTGGGGCTGGCCGACCCTCGCCAGCTCGCCACGCTGGCGCTGGCGCAACTGCGCGCCGGCAAGCCCGACGCGGCCCTGTCGACACTGGACCAGCTGGCCATGCAGGGCGGCGTCGACGCGCCCTTCCACCTGATCCGCTCGCAGGCCCTGCTGGCCCTGGAGCGTCGCGACGAGGCCGCCGCGGCCATGCGCGCCTACGTTGCCCTGCGCCCCGCCGCGGCGGCCGCGCCCACCGAAGCAGAAACGACTTGAGCCGCCCCATGCAAGCCCTGAACCGCGTCGTCGCCGCCGCCACCAGCCGCAACGATATCGTCCTGGCGGTCCTGATCGTCTCGATCATCTTCATGATGATCCTGCCGCTGCCGACGACCCTGGTCGACGTGCTGATCGGCGCCAACATGACGCTGTCGGCGATCCTGCTGATGGTGGCCATGTACCTGCCGTCGCCGCTGGCGTTCTCGTCGTTCCCGTCGGTGCTGCTGGTCACCACGCTGTTCCGCCTGGGCATCTCGATCGCCACCACCCGCCTGATCCTGCTGCAGGGCGACGCCGGCCACATCATCGAGACCTTCGGCAACTTCGTGGTCGGCGGCAACCTGATCGTCGGCCTGGTGGTGTTCCTGATCCTCACCATCGTGCAGTTCGTGGTCATCACCAAGGGCGCCGAGCGGGTGGCCGAAGTGGCGGCGCGCTTCTCGCTGGACGCGATGCCCGGCAAGCAGATGTCGATCGACGCCGACCTGCGCGCCGGCACCATCGACATGGACGAAGCGCGCAAGCGCCGCTCGGTGGTCGAAAAGGAAAGCCAGCTCTACGGCGCCATGGACGGCGCCATGAAGTTCGTCAAGGGCGACGCCATCGCCGGCCTCATCATCGTCGCGGTCAACTTGCTCGGCGGCATCCTGATCGGCACCATGCAGCGCGGCCTGACCGCCGGCGAAGCCGTGCAGGTGTACTCGATCCTGACGATCGGCGACGGCCTCATCGCGCAGATCCCGGCGCTCTTCATCGCCATCTGCGCCGGCATCATCGTGACCCGGGTGCAGACCGGCGACGGCCCCTCCAACGTCGGCAAGGACATCGGCGCCCAGGTGCTGGCGCAGCCGCGCGCGCTCTTGATCGCCGCCGCTATCGCGGTCGGCATGGGCCTGATCCCGGGCATGCCGACCCTGACCTTCCTGGCGCTGGCCGCGGTGGTGGGCACCATCGGCTTCGTGCTGCTGCGCGGCACGCGCAAGGTGGTGGACGAAAAGACGGGCGAGATCACCGAGATCCCGGCGCTGGCGGCCGATGGCCAGAAACCGCAGGCCAGGCCACGCGCCGACGGCAGCGCCGAATTCGCGCCCACCCTGCCGCTGATGATCGACGTGGCCGCCGCGCTGCAACGCAGCTTCGATGCCGACGAACTGAACGACGAGCTGCTGAAGATCCGCCGCGCGCTGTACTTCGACCTGGGCGTGCCGTTCCCCGGCATCCAGCTGCGCTTCAACGACGCCCTGCCGACGGACACCTACAACATCCTGCTGTCCGAAGTGCCGGTGTCGCAGGGCAAGCTGCGGCCCGGCGCGGTGCTGGTGCGCGATACCGAGCAGAACCTGCAGGCGCTGCAGGTGCCCTACGAAACCGACAAGCGCTTCCTGCCCAACATGCCCACGCTGTGGGTCGAGGCGAGCCTGGCGCCGACCCTGTCGGCCGCCGGCATCCCGTTCCTGGACCCGCACCAGGTGCTGACCTGGCATCTGGCCTTCGTGCTGAAGAAATATTCGTCGGACTTCATCGGCATCCAGGAAACCCGCTTCCTGCTGACGGCGATGGAAGACCGCTTCCCCGACCTGGTCAAGGAAGCGCTGCGCGTCATGCCGGTGCAGAAGATCGCCGAGATCCTGCAGCGGCTGGTGTCCGAGGACATCTCGGTACGCAACCTGCGCGCGGTGCTGGAAGCGCTGATCGAATGGGGCCAGAAGGAAAAGGACTCGGTGCTGCTGACCGAGTACGTGCGGGTCTCGCTCAAGCGCCACATCAGCTACAAGTATTCCAGCGGCCAGAACATCCTGCCCGCCTATCTGCTGGCGCCCAACGTCGAAGAGACGGTGCGCGGCGCCATCCGCCAGACCTCGGCGGGCAGCTACCTGGCGCTCGACCCCAACGCCTCGCGCAAGCTGGTGGACAACATCAAGCGCGCCACCGGCGACCTGACCGCCGCGGCGCAGAAGCCGGTGCTGCTGACCTCGATGGACATCCGCCGCTACCTGCGCAAGATGATCGAGCAGGACCTGTACGAGCTGCCGGTGCTGTCCTACCAGGAGCTGACCCAGGAAATCAACGTACAGCCGCTGGCCAGGGTGGACCTGTGAACACGCCCGCAACCGGAGCCCCCTCATGAGCGAAGCGCTGGAACTGCGCGTGCTGTCCGGCCTGCATCGCGATGCGCGCTGCCAGGTCGCGGACGGCGCGGTGCTGGGCGCCGACCCGGCCTGCGACATCGTGCTGGCCGACGACGGCATGGGCCCGCGCGCCGCGCGCGTGCGCATCGGCGAGGGCGGCTGGGACCTGGCGCTGGACGGTGCCGCGCCCAACCCGCAGCCCGGCACGCCGTTCAACCGGCCGGTGCCGCTGGGCCCGGTCTGGATCACCGTGGCCCGTCGCGGCGACCCCTGGACCAACGCGCCCGATGCCGCCAACGACGCGCTGGCGCGCGCGGCGGTCGAACCGGCAGCGGCGCCCGAAGCGACGCCCGCCGTCGCGCCGGCGCCAAGCGACGAAGACCGCCAGCTGGAACGGCGCCTGCCGCTGCCGCCCGCGCAGGGCCGGCGCCGCAAGCGCGACTCCTGGCCCATGGCGCTGGGCCTGGCCGCGGTGGTGCTCACCATCGTCGTCGCCATCGTCCTGACCCTGATGCCGCAATCGACCGCCAGCCGCGCGCCGCAGGTCGACCCGCGCCTGGCCGCCGCGGAAAAATCCGTGGGGCAGATCTCCGCGGTGTTCGAGCGCATGGGCCTGACCTCGCGCCTGCACGTCTCGATGGCGCGCGATGGCGTGGTGACGGTGTCCGGCTGGGTGCGCAACGCCGCCGAGCAGGACGCCGTGGCGTCGGCGCTGTCGCAGATCTGGCCCATGCCCGCCATGCGCATCAGCAACGAAGACGAGGTGGTGCGCACCGCCCGCGCCGCGCTGCGTGCCTTCAACGTGCGTTACGAGCCGCGCTACGAGGGCGATGGCCGCCTGAACGTCGTCGGCATCGCCAGCAGCGCGCGCGAGCGCGCCTCGGCGCTGGATGCGCTGCGCGCGCAACTGCCCGGCATGACGGTGCTGGGCAACGCCATCGCGCTGACGCAGCAGCTGAGCGACACCCTGTCCAGCCAGCTGGTGGACGCGGGCCTGTCCGGCGTCACCCTCGCCTGGAAACCCGATCACCTGGAGATCGCGGCCGGCGCGCTCGACGACGATCAGCAGGCGCGCCTGCAGGACGTGCTGAACGAGTTCAACCAGAGCCACCTCGGCGTCGCCCGGCTGGCCGCGGCCAGCGCTTCGCCAACGGCCGACAGCGTGCCATTCGTGATCCGCAGCGTGGTCGGCGGGCCGCAGCCCTTCATCGTGCTCGAGGACGGCAGCAAGCTGCTGGTGGGCGGCGCCTACCGCAAGTACCGCCTGGTCTCCGTGGAAAACACCCGCATCATTTTCGAAGGCCCGCGCGCCGCCATCGTGACGCGCTGACCACTCACCCAGATCCCCTGACACCATGACCGATCCGACCGCCCTGACCGAACTGGAACAACGCCTGGCCGCCCCCGGCGGCGCCGCGTTGCGCGCCGAACTGGCGCAGCGCCTCGCCGAACTGGAGCAAGGCGCCAACCAGCGCCTGGACTCGGGCCTGGTGCCGGTGGCTTTCCAGCAATACCAGGCGGTGGCGCAGGCTGCCGCCGCCGCGCGCGAGGTGCTGGCCGCGCTGCCGCTTGATCCCCGGGATGGCGCCGACGCGCCGCCCGCCGCTTTTTCTCCCCTGAATCGCTAGGAGACGCACCATGGCTTTGAACGGTTTGACCGGCTCGTCCGGCCTGAATTTCAACAGCGTGAACAGCACGATCTACGACAGCATCCGTTCGCAGGAAAGCAACCTGCAGACGACGCTGTCCAACCTGCGCACCAATGCCGACGGCAGCGTGTCGCAAGCGGACATGCTGAAGATGCAGCAACAGGTGCAGCAGTGGACCATGCTGATCGAGATCCAGAGCACGATCACCAAGCAGATCGCGGACTCGCTCAAGGGCGTGATCCAGAAAGCCAGCTGAGCCGGCCTCCCCCGCGCGGGGTCAGACCGACTGCATCATGAAGGCGGGATTGCGCCACGGCGCGTCCGCGCCCGGCTCCGCGCGCGCGGCGCGTTTCTCCCAGGCCTCGACCTGGTTGAGCAGCGCGTCGATCGCGGCCAGCAGCGCGTCCGCGCCGCATTGTTCGCGCGCCACGCCCAGCTGCAGATGCATGCGGCCATCCGGGGCCGCGCACGCCACCACGCCACCGCCCGCCTGCAGGAAGTTGCCCTGCGCGGCCAGCAACGCCAGCGCGCCATCCATCTTGCCCCCGCCCACCGCGCAGGACAGCAGGATCTGGCCGCGCGCGCCATGCGCCATCAGCTGCACCAGATGGCGGCCATCGAATGCCAGTTGGCACAGCCCGCCCTCGGCGGGCGCCAGCGCGGGAATGCCCAGCGCCTGGCCGAGTTCGGAAAGCACCTGGGCGAAATGAGGGTCTGACACGGTAACGAAAGTGGCGATGCGGGCGCGAACGGGCGCGGCCGCCCGCAGCGCGAGATGGACGAGGCCACATTATGGCACCCGCGCCGCGCGAATCCCAGGCCCCGGCAGGGAACCGGAAGGCATGCTGCTGTTACTCAAGGGGTGATTCCCACTCCGCGAGCTTTCCATGGCGTTCAACTCCCTCTCCGACATCGCGCAGGCCGCCGCACAGTACGCGCAGGCGCATTTCCATACCGGCGACACCGAACAGCCCGCGCAATGGGCCGTCCCGCTGGACGACCATCATCAACTGGGCATGGCGCGCAACGCGCACGACGGCAGCGTGGTGCTCACCGCCTGGCGTCACGCCTTCAACGACGCGCCCGGCTTCGACGACCCGCAGGGCGAAGCGCTGCTGCGCCGCGGCTTCGATACGCGCCTGGGCGCGGGCCTGATCGGCGGCATCTCGCCCGAGCTGGGCCCGAGCCTGAGCCTGCCGCTGTACGCGGCCTGCGACGCCCAGGCCCTGCACGACGTCGCCGACACGCTGCTGCGCGAACTCGACCGCCTGGCCGGCCCCCACCCCGACGCCACGCCGCCCGCGGCGCTGCCGCGCGGCCCGCAAGGCGATGCGCGCCAGGCCGAGCGCGACCTGGCGCGGCTCGCGCTGGCCTGCGGGCTGGACACGCTGCCCAGCGGCGCGCGCCAGTTCGATCTGTTGTTCGACGACCTGCCCGGCCGCGTTACGCTGCACCCCGACAACCGGCGGCTGCTGATCGATTTCTTCCTGCACGACGCCGCCGCGCTGCAGGGCAGCCTGCGCCGCGCCGTCATCAAGAGCGCGCTGCTCATCAACCAGAACGCGCTGCGCGGCCACGCCTACGTGGTCGGACTGGACAGCCGCCAGTTCATGACGGGCAGCGGCCGCATCGCGCTCGAGCGCCTGGACGACGACACCTGGCCGCGCTGGCTGCAATACCAGCTGGCGCAGGCGCAAGACACGCGCGCGCTGGTGCGCGACCTGGCGCTGGAAGGCGCGCAGATTTCCTTTGGCGTGGCGGCCGCCGCCACGGGCGCCGCCGCGCCGGGAGCGCTGGTATGAACGGTATCTCCAGCGCCATCCAGAACAGCGCCGCCGCCTCCGTCTGGCAACCGCCGGCACAGGCGCCGACCTCGCTGCTGGGCCAGCTCAAGGGCCTGTTCGTCACGCCCGACACCAACGCCGCCCACGTCGACGCGGCCAAGCGCTCGCTCGAGCAGTACTTCATGCAGGAGACCAGCGCGCTCGCCAACATGATGGGCCCCAAGGGCATCGAGAGCTTCGCCGGCGACGTGCAGACGCGCTTCGAGTCCATCGTCCAGCGCTCCTTCGACGCGCTGCCGCGCAAGCAGGACGGCTCGGTCGACGGCAAGGACTTCGCCAGCGCCATGAAGTCGGCCGGCAAATCCGCCGCCATGGCGCTGGACCGGCTCAAGGTGGATGCGGCGCGCTCGGAACTCATGTCCAACCTGCCGCAGGCCGACACCCGCCCGCAGATCATCCCGCGCGGCGACAAGTACGTCGTCATCCGCCCCGCGCCGCAGCTCGAGAACATGGCGTTGCGCGGCGGCGGCGCCAAGGGCATCGGCTACAGCGCCGGCCTGGACCAGATGGAAAAGACCGGCATGCTGGCCGGACTCAAGCACCTGTCGGGCTCGTCCGCCGGCGCCCTCACCGCCACCTGCCTGGCGGCGGGCCTGAGCGCGGCGCAGTTCGAACAGGGGCCGGCCGACGCGTTGTTCCGCCCGGGCATGCTCGATGCGCTCAAGGGCGGCGGCGACCTGGCGCGCATCTATCCCGACCTGAAGATGGAAGGCGGCCTCGCGCCCGCCGTCGCTTCCTTGAAGGTAGTCGACCAGACCACCTCGCGCAGCGTGCACGACTACCTGACGACGCACTGGAACACCCATGCGTTCCAGGACAAGCTGGTCGCGCTCGCCGGCCAGGGCCAGCTGAGCGACCGCCAGCTCGAACGCCTCAGCCGCCTGCAGCAGCTGCCGGACTTCGAGCAGGAACACAAGGACAGCATGATCACGTTCGGCGACCTGAAGCTGCTGAACACGCTGGCGCCCGACAAGTTCAAGCAGCTGACGCTCACCGGTTGGAACAAGACCGATCAGGTCGAGGAATACTTCGACGCCGACAGCGCGCCGGACATGCCGATCGCCTATGCCGCGCGCATGTCGATGTCGTTCCCGATCGCGTTCAAGGCGGTGTCGGTGGAGACGGCCGACGGCGGCAAGAAGGTCTACGCCGATGGCGGCATCGGCAGCAACATGCCGTCCGAGGTCTTCACCCATCCGAAGGACGCGCAGGGCGTGCCCACCGCCCTGACCGGCGACGCGCTCGGCCAGACGCAGGCCCGCACCCTGCTGCTGACCTTCGACGAAAACGGCAAGGCCTACCAGATCATGCACGGCGGCCCGCCCCAGGCGCCGACGCCGGGCGTGCTGGGCAAGATCAAGTCGTTCTTCGTCAACCTGATCACCAGCCACCCCGACCAGGCCGGCGCCGATTTCGCCGACAAGCAGAAGATCTGGACGGCCGGCCCGAACGCGCTGCCGGTGTTCCACGGCGGCATCAGCACGCTGACCTCGAACATCAGCGACGAGGTCCAGCACCAGGCCCACATGCTGTCGGCCTGGAAGTCGCTGGAGCAGATCGCGGTGCGCACGCATCAGGCCTACTCGATGGAATGCGACAGCCTGGCGGACCTGGCGGGCCTGCTGACCGACGGCGAAAAGCAGGCGCTGCGCACCGGCGCCGCGCCCGATGGCCTGCAACGCCAACTGCTGGCGCTGGTCGACAACGTTCCGCCGCCCGGCCTGGGACCGATGCCGCAACTGGCCTGAACGATGCCGGCCCCGCACGGGGCCGGCCGGGCGATTCAGAGCGGCACCACTGCCCTGGCCTCGCACACCTTGGCCAGGCGGCGCGGATCGCCATCGAGTTCGCGCCACAGGCGCAGCAGGCGGTCCGCGCCGCTGCTGCGCGCATCGACCGCGTAGCGCGCATAACCGAGCCAATGGCGCTCGTGCGGCGCCAGCCCGCCCGCGGCCACCGCCAGCACCTCGCCGGCCAGCGCATGCACCGCGGGATCGTGCAGCGCGTCGCGCATGGCGTCGGCGCGCATGGCACGCAGCCGCAGCCAGCCCCATGACCGCAACAGATCCTCGGCTTGCGGCAGGTTGCGCATCAATCCCAGTTGCAGCGCCGACGGCGCCATCACCAGCGTCGCCGCCACCTCGCGTCCCGCCTCGCGCAGCAGTTGCGCATCGGCGAAGCCGGCGCCGGGCGCGCGGCCTTCGATGTAGCCGCTGGCGCCCAGCTGCGCGTACAGCTCCTCGATGCCGCCCGGCCGCCGCCAGGCTTCACGCAGCGCCTCCAGCGATGGCGGCGTCGCCAGCCGGTAGCGCCAGCGCGCGTCGAGGAAATGCGCGAACTGCGAATACTCGAAATGCGCGCCCTGCGGCGCGATGGTGACGCCCTCGCCGATGTCCGAGCGCCGGCCCGGCCAGCCCTCCGACGCCAGGAACGCCGACAGGCACGGCGAACCGCGCAGGTACACGCCGGTGGCCGACTTGTAGCCATCGTCCGTCGCCAGCGGCAGGCAGCGGCTGGCGGTGCCGGGCGCGAACATCCAGCGGAAGTAATCGCCCAGGTCCACGAACGGCCGCTCGGGCAGGCGCTGCAGGTGATAGTCGCCGGCATAGCGCGAGTGGCGGAACATGCGGTCCCACACCGTCAGCCGGTTCTCCTTCAGGCCGGTCGCGCGGCCGTTCTCCAGCGGACTGTTGGCGAAGATCGCGATGCTGGCCGGCGCCAGCGCCAGCACCACGTTGAGCGCACGCGCCGCTTGCGTCACGTCCACCGACGTGCACGGGCTGTTCTGCGCCTTGGCGTCGATCCCCACGCGGTGCAGCCATTCACGATGGCCCACCAGCTCGCGGTAGATCGGCCGCGGCACGTGCACCGTCGCGTACCACGACGGGTCCAGGGTGCAGTCGGGATGCTCCGACGCATTCAGCAGCACCGCGCCTTCCGCTTCCAGCGCGCGGCTGGCGTCATGCAGTTCACGCGTGGCGCGCCGCGCCAGTTCGTCCAGTCCGCCGTCATCCTCCGAGACCGGCGCGAACGCGGTCTCGAGCAGGTTGAAGCCGTTGTCCAGGCCGCTCTCGCCGGCCGCCACCGACACGCCGACGATGCGCTCGCCGATGCGCGCCAGGTCCGGCGCCTCGCCGCGCGCCGCCTTGATCGCGGCCAAGGTCTCGAAGTAGCCGCCCACCGGGTGGCTGGCGCCGGTATCGCGCCGCGCCACCGCCATTTCCATCTCCAGCCCCAGCGTGCGTCCCGCGCGCGGCGTCATCGCGCCGCTCCCGCGGCGCGCGGGCGGTTCCGGACATCGGGAACGGAAAGGGTGGCGGCGTGCATCAAGACTGTCTCCTTGTTCTTCTGGCGCGATACGCGCCGCAAGCTGAGTAACACCGATGGCGCCGCCGTTCCCCGGCGGCTGTCGAGACGGTCTCAGACGGACTCGACCATGTCTCCGAAGCGCCGCGTCAGGATGTCGACGAAGGCCTCGGTCACCACCGACGGCGCGGTCTGCGCCGGATAGGCCATGCAGACCCGCACGGGTAGCTTGGGCGTGAACGGACGTATCGCCAGCTGCTGCGCGAAGACGTCGGCGATATACGGATTGACGATCCCCAGGCCGGTGCCGGCCGCGGCCAGCGCGCAGATCGTCGATGAATAGGTGGTCTCGATTTCCGACACCGGCTGCACCTGGTGCGCCAGCATCGCGCCGCGCAACTGCAGGTAGACGTCATCGTCGGCGTTCAGCACCAGCAGCCGCCGTTCGTTGAGGTCGGCGATGCCGATGGCCGGCAGCGCCGCCAGCGGATGGTCCGGCCGCATCACGCAGACCGCCGCGCTTTCGTGCAGGCTTTGCAGCGCCAGGTGCGCGCCATCCAGCGGCACGGTCGTCACCACCACATCGTAGGTGCCGTGCAGCAGCCCCTCGCGCAGATACTGGCTGCCCACGGTCTGCATATTGATGTGCACGTCGGGATAGCGCTGCGCGAATTCCTCGACCGCGCCGGGCAGCATGCCCAGGCCCAGCGCCGGCGTGCAGGCCAGCCGCAACACCCCGCTGCCGCTGCGGCGCATGGCGGCCACGCGGTCCTCGATGCGCTCCAGGCCGACGAAGTGCCGCTTGACCGTATCGAACAGGTCCTTGGCCTCGCGCGTCGGCCGCAGGCGGCCGCGCTCCATGTCGAACAGTTTCAGGCCGCTGGCCTGCTGCGCCTGCGCCAGCAGGCGGCTCACCGACGGTTGCGTGGTGCGCAGCATCTGCGCCGCGCCGGTGGTGGTGCCGGCCAGCATTACCGCGTGGAAGGCTTCGATCTGACGGAAATTCAGCGGTCGGCTCATGGGGTCACAGGGTATAGCAAACTTGCATAGACTATGCCGAAAAAAGAATTTTTTCAAATACTTAGCGACTCCTACACTCGTGGCTCCTCGGGTGCTCCTGCTCCCGCACCCCACCGAAACACCAACCGCTGTAGGGGAAATACCATGCGTTCAAGCCATCCCTGGCGCCGCCGCGTCCTGCAAGCCTTCTGCCTGACCCTGGCGAGCGCGGCCCTGCCGTTCGCCGCCCAGGCCCAGGCCAATTATCCGGACCGCCCGTTACGGATCATCGTGCCGTTCACCGCCGGCGGCAGCTCCGACATCCAGGGGCGGCTGCTGGCCAAGTACCTGGGCCAGCTCTACAACCAGCCGGTCGTGGTCGAGAACCGGCCCGGCGCCGGCGGCCACATCGGCGGCAAATTCGTCGCCGAATCCGACCCCGACGGCTACACCCTGCTGCTCGGCTCCATCGGCCTGCATGCCACCTACGGCGTCTACAAGCACCTGAACTACCGCCCGGCCGAGGCCCTCAAGGTCATCACCATCGTCGCCGAGATGCCGCACGTGGTCGTCGCCAGCCCGACGCTCCAGGCCAACACCCTGGCCGAACTGACCGCCCAGGCCAAGGCCAACCCCGACAACCTGCATTTCGGCTCGGCCGGCGTCGGCTCCTCGGTGCATATGGTAGGCGAACTCTACAAAATGGCCGCGCAGGCCCCGATCGCGCACATTCCCTATCGCGGCAGCTCGGCCGCCATCAACGACCTGATCGGCGGCCAGATCCAGCTGCTGTTCGAAAACGTGCCCACCACCATCGGCTACATCCAGACCGGCAAGCTCAAGGCGCTGGCCATCACCGGCGCCACGCGCTCGGCCGCGCTGCCCGACGTGCCCACCGCCGCCGAGGCCGGCCTGCCCGGCCTGACCGTGACCTCCTGGACCACCCTGGCCGCCGGCAAGGACGTGCCCGACGCGCTGATCGACAAGCTCAGCGCCGACCTGCGCCGCGTCTACGCCGATCCGGAATTCCGCGCCGGCCTCGAGCACCTGGGCATGACGCCGGTGGGCAACAGCCCGGCCGAGGCGCGCGCCTTCGTCGAGCGCGAGCGCGCCCGCTGGAACAAGGTCATCGAAACCGAACACATCAGCGCCGGCTGAACGCCCTTCCCCTTCCTTCATTGATGAATCGCATGACCACTCCCGCCATCGCCTGCCGCCGCCTGGGCGGCCCGCCGGGCCATCATTTCTTCGGCTACTACAACAAGACCGTCTGGCATCGCGGCGGCCGCTATCTGCTGGCCAACCGCGCGCCGGTCAAGGACGCCGTGCTCACGCCCGGGCTGCGCGCCGAGGTCGGCTACTTCGACCTGCGCGACGGCGAGCGCTACCACGCCGTCGGCGCCACCACCGCCTGGAACTGGCAGATGGGCTGCCAGCTGCAGTGGCTGGACGGCCAGGCCGAGCCGCAGCTGATCTACAACTGCCGGCGCGACGACGATGGCGGCTTCTATCCCGGATTCCGCTCGGCGGTCCACAACCTCGTCACCGGCCAGACGCGCTACCTGCCGCTGCCGATCTACGTCGCCGCCCCCGACAGCCGCTACGCGCTGTGCGTGGACTACCGCCGGCTCTACATCACGCACCAGACCATCGGCTACAGCGAACACGCGCCCGCGCCGGTGGCCAACGCGCCGGCCGACGACGGCATCCACACGCTCGACCTGGACAGCGGCGCCCACCGCCTGCTGGTCAGCTACGCCGACCTGCGCAACTTCCATCCGCGCGCCTCGATGGAACGCGCCATCCACTGGGTCAGCCACATCGAGGTCAACCCCTCGTCGACGCGCATCCTGTTCCTGCATCGCTGGACTGAGCGCGTCGAGGACGAGACCTGCTTCCTGCACCGCCTCATCACCATGAACCCGGACGGCAGCGACATGCGCCTGCTGGAATGTTCCGATCATCCGCTGCCGCAGCTGGCCGACGACTTCGATCCGGCCGCCGTCGGCACCTTCGATTACGAGAAATCGGAATACCAGATCTCGCACCCGCTGTGGCGCGACGACCGCTCGATCATCGTCTGGGGACCGCATGCCGGCCGCATCCACTACCACCTGTACGAAGATGCCGACGGCGGCCAAGTGCAAGTGGTGGGCGACGGCGTCCTCACCGAGAACGGCCACATGACGTTTTCACCCGTGGACAGCCGCTGGCTGCTGAGCGACACCTATCCCGATCCGGTCACCCACGAACGCATCCTGTTCCTGTACGACATGCGCACCGGGCAGCGCCACGACCTCGGCAGCTTCTACGCCGATCCTTCGCTGTCCAAGGAAAACCGCTGTGACCTGCACCCGCGCTGGAGCCGCGACGGCACGCAGGTGTGCGTGGATTCGGTGCACGAAGGCGAACGCCAGATGTACGTGCTGGATGTCGCGCCGATCGTGAAAGCCTGAGCCGGCCGCCGCATGGACAAGCCCGGGACCGCCGTCGCGCGGCAACGACGCGGCGGCCTCGCGGTCATGCGGATCGCGGCGCGGCGCCCATGGCGCCGCCCGCCGCTCACCCCTCGCGCGCGACCTGGCGCAGCGCCTGCTCGAACACGTCGGCCGGCTGGCCGCCGGACACCAGGTACTTGCCGTTCAGGATCACCGACGGCACCGAGGTGATGCCGCGGTCGCGCCATTCGGCCTCTTCCTTGCGCACCTCTTCGCTGTAGCGGCCCGAGGCCAGCACCGCGCGCGCCTCGGCCGCATCCAGCCCGGCGTCCGCCGCCGCCTGCACCAGCACCTCGACGTCGCTGGTGTCCTGGTTGTCGTAGTGATAGGTCTCCAGCAAGCGCTTTTTCAGCGCCGTCTGGCTGCCCTGGCCCTCCAGGCCGGCCCAGTGCAACAGGCGATGGGCGTCGAAGGTATTGAACGAACGGTTGTCGTCGCCCATGCGCATGCGCATGCCGACCGCCGCGGCGCGCTCGCTGATCACCTTGCGATTGGCCTGCACCTGCTCGCGGCTGTAACCATACTTGGCCATCAGGCGCTCAATGGTGTTCTGCCCGCCCTTGGGCATGTCGGGATTCAGCTCGAACGGACGGAAATGCAGCTCGACCTCGGCCTCGCCGCCCACCCGCTCGATCGCGGTCAGCAGGCCGCCCAACCCGACCGCGCACCAGGGACAGGCGACATCGGACACGAAATCAACAGTGATCTTGGACATGGAACTCTCCGGGAACAGAGAGCTAGCGTAGACCAAAGCACGGCACCACGGCCAAGAAACCCTGGACGCGCCAGGGCCGCGACGCCTAGCGCGCCGCGTTCCGACCAAACAGGATCCGCTCGATCGCCCGCACCCTATCCCGGCGCCGCCTGACCGCGCGCACCGGCCTGCCGAACACGCGCTTGCGCTGCGTGGCTTCCCGGCTGGCCTGCAGATGCTCGATGAACACCTCGTCGCACGACGCATTGTCGGTCTTGTCGAAGATCCAGCAATAGGCAACGGGCAGCCGCGCCTGCCGGTAACGCGGCTCGGCGGACAAGGCGTCGCGGGCCAGCAGGCGCTCCAGCACCCGCTGGTCCCACTCGTCGGGATTCTCCGCGCAGGCCTGCGCCCAGGCTTGCAACAGCGCGGCGGCGGCCGGCGTATGGTTGATGAACAACGTGCCGCTCAGCAAGTGCCCGTCGGGCTCATGGTAGGCGGCGATATCGCAGTCCAACGCGGCCAGCGTCGGCCACGGATCGCGATGAAACACCGCGTCCACGTCGACATACAGCAGTGGCCCCGTGTGCTTCTTGCGCATGGCAACCAGCACCGATGGCTTCATGGACGCATTGCGCACCCAGGACCCGGCGGATTCGATCGGCTCGGCGTCGACGGCAAGCCCCAGCCGTTCCGCCGAGCGCAGCAGGCGATTCTTTTCCGCCTCGTAAATGCTGTCGCAGGTGAAAAACGCCACCACCATGCCCGTGGCACTACCTCGTCGCCCGCCCGGCGCCACCTTGTCCGGCCCCGGAAAGCTCGGAACCCCTCGCGCCTGCTCCGCGGACCAGCCGAACCACCTGCGTCGAAACCAATCGAACATGATGCGCCACGCTATTCAAGATCAGGTACAGCGGGCATACCGGCAACGTCATGTCGACAGCGCGGAGGCAGGCTCGCACAACGCTTCTCCCGCCGTAACGCGACGCACGATGGTGCGGGCGGTACAGGCGCGGGATCGAAGCGCAGGCAGAGTTTATGGATCGACGCGATACGCGTCGACGCAATTGCAATCAGTCGAAATTCAAATCGCCACGCTGAAATAATTCTTCGCGCGGCCTCCCTCTGAAGCGCCGTTCCAGGCCCAACAGAACTTTCAACCGGCTTTCCGGGCAGGGCTTGCCGCGCGTCGGGAAAATTCCGACGGCGTGAGTGCTGTTGCCAGCCGGCTCAGGCGTATTGCGCGAGGCCGCCTCCCAGCGACCAGTTTTCCTTCAGCACCTCGACGAGGTTCACGAACACATCCTCGGGCCGCAGGCCGGGATTTTCGCCAAGCAATTGCGCAATCCGCCGGAACAACGCCTTCTTCTGTTCCAAGCTACGCGTGTTGTTCGCGGTGATCTGGATGAACACCAGATCGTCGCTTCGCGCGATATCGAGGTAAGTCGCCCCGTAGCGGAAATTCGCGGCCTCATGCTCGGTCATGACCATGAACTGGTCATCCTCGGGAACATTGAATGTCTCGCGCAGCGCGCGATAAACGCTGTCAAAGATCGCTTGCCTATAGGCCTCCGGCTTTCCGGAGCGCAATGAGATATGAGCGAACGGCATGGGAAGTTCCTCCTTTGTGGTCCCGCTGCCCATTATCCATTCTGATAACGTATGCATTTTTATTTCAACGATAAAGTTTTGAAATGACCAAGCGCGCCCTCGACCTGGAGGCGGTCAGAGCCTTCATCCGCATTGCCGAGCTGGGCAGTTTCACCCGCGCCGCCGAATCGCTGCAGACCACCCAGGCGGCGATCAGCCTGAAGCTCAAGCGGCTTGAAGACCGGCTGGATTTCAGGCTCGTCGAACGCACGCCCCGGCGCGTGGAGCTTTCAGCCCACGGCGCGACTTTTCTCGAGCACGCGCGCAAGCTCATCGAGGCGCACGACCGGGCGGTCTCGGTCGTCGCGGGAACGCGGCAGCGTCTCGCCATCGGCATCAGCGACCATGTCGCGGGTCCGGAACTGCCGGCGCTGATCGCACGCATGAACGCGCAGGATCCCCGGCTGCTGATCGAAATCCGGATCGGCTCGTCGGCCGAGCTGCTGCAACGTTTCGACCGCAGGGAGCTCGATACGGTGATCGTCCGCTTCCAGGCGGGCCGCGGCGATGGGGAAATCCTCGCCGAAGAAAAGTTCGGCTGGTTCGCCATGCCCGGCTGGCAACATCGGGCGGGAGAACCGCTGCCGCTGGCCACGATGGCCGAGCCCTGCGGCGTGCGCGCCCTGGCCGGGCAACTGCTCGATGAGGCCGGCATACCCTGGACCGAAGTGTTCGTGGGCGGCGGCGTGATGACGGTCGCCGCCGCCGTCATGGCGGGGCTTGGGGTGGCCGCGCTGGCCCCGCGCATGGTGCCGTTCGGCGCGGTCGACGTCGGCCCCAGGCTGGGGCTACCGGATCTGCCGCGGCTGCCCATCCTGCTGCATACCCGGGTCAGGGACAGCCGCGCGCAGGACGCGCTGGCCGCGCTCTCGGCGGCCTTTCGCGGCGCGGTGCGAAGCTGATCGCCAAAGCCGGATCGGTCAAGCGGTGTCGCGGGTCGCGGGCCACTTGAGCCCTCAAGGGAACGCCGCTTACCGCGGCACCCTCGCCGGAAAACAAAAAACCCGCAGGACCAATGTCCATGCGGGTTTTGGGGCAAGCTGATGGCGGGCGACCGCGCGGCAACGCTTGTGAAATTCTTGGCGGACAGAGGGGGATTCGAACCCCCGATACGCTTTTGACGTATACACGCTTTCCAGGCGTGCGCCTTCAACCACTCGGCCACCTGTCCTGATCTGGTACGCATTCCGAAAAATGCGAATCCGCGATTCTAGCAGATCGGCAAGAAAGCTGCATTGGCGGCGCGGCAAAAGAAAAAGGGGACGCGATTGCGTCCCCTTTTTGCCACGAGCCTCCCGGCCTGCCGCGCGACGGCGGCGCCGAGGCCGCCCGCCGCCCCCTCACGCGTTGGGCGGATCCTGCTCGCGGTACGAACCGACGGTGCCGTCCGGCTCGGTTTCCTCCAGCCTCACGCGAAAGCCCCACAGCCGCGCCAGGTGCTTCATCACCTGCTCGGCGTCCTCGGCCGCCAGCGGCCGGCCGCGGCTCTTCAGGTGGCGCAGCACCAGCGAGCGATCGGTGTCGCGGTTAAAGCGCACCACCTGGATGTCCGGCACCTGGTTGTCGCGGTTGTGCTGCGCGGCCAGCAAGCGGCGGATGTCGCGGTAGCCGTCGTCGTCGTGGATGGCGGCGACTTCCAGCTTGGGGTTGGCCTGGTGGTCCGAGATCGCGAAGAAGCGGAACTCGCGGATCAGGCGCGGCGACAGGTACTGCGAGATGAAGGACTCGTCCTTGAAGTTGCGCATGGCGAAGTCCAGCGTCTTCAGCCAGTCGCCGCCGGCGATGTCGGGGAACCAGCGGCGGTCCTCGTCGGTGGGCTTCTCGCAGATGCGGCGGATATCCGACATCATCGCGAAGCCCAGCGCATACGGGTTGATGCCGCCGTAGCCACGCTCGTCGAAGCCGCGCTGGCTGACGACGTTGGTGTGGCTCTGCAGGAACTCCATCATGAAGCCGTCGTTGACCAGCCCCTTCTCGTGCAGCCGGTTCAGGATGGTGTAGTGCCAGAACGTGGCCCAGCCTTCGTTCATCACCTTGGTCTGGGTCTGCGGGTAGAAGTACTGGGCGACCTTGCGCACGATGCGCACCAGCTCCTTCTGCCACGGCGCCAGCTTGGGCGAATACTTCTCGATGAAGTACAGCAGGTTCTCTTCCGGCTCGGGCGGGAACACCGACGCGGCCACCCGCTCGTCCTTGTCGGCCTCCAGCCGCGGCAGGGTGCGCCACAGGTCGTTGTACTGCAGGCGCGCGTGCTCCTGGCGCTCGGCCTGGCGCGCGGCCTCTTCCTTGTACGAGATCGGCGTCGGCCGCTTGTAGCGGTCCACGCCGTGGTGCGACAGCGCGTGGCAGGAATCCAGCAGCGCCTCGACCGCGTCGATGCCGTAGCGGTCCTCGCAATCCATCACGTACTTGCGGGCGAACACCAGGTAGTCCAGCACGCCATCGGCGTCGGTCCACTGGCGGAACAGGTAATTGCCCTTGAAGAACGAGTTGTGGCCGTAGCAGGCGTGCGCGATCACCAGCGCCTGCATCGTCATGGAGTTCTCTTCCATGAGATACGCGATGCAGGGGTTGGAGTTGATCACGATCTCGTAGGCCAGGCCCTGCATGCCGCGCCGATAGAACTGCTCGTTGCGGATGAACTCCTTGCCATACGACCAGTGCGGATAGCCGATGGGCAGGCCCGCCGACGCATAGGCGTCCAGCATCTGCTCCGAGGTGATGACCTCGATCTGGTTCGGATAGGTGTCCAGCCCGTACTCGCGCGCGACCTGCGAGATCGCGTCGTCATAGGACTGGATCAGTTCGAACGTCCATTCGGAACCTTGCGACAGCGGCCGGGGGCTGCCGGCCGACTCCGGCTCCACGAGTGCGCCCAGGATGGCATTCATGCGGTTTCCTTCTTGAACAGGTCATGGAACACGGGATAGATTTCCCCGCGATCGCAAATCCGCCGCATCACGAAATGCGGCGCCAGCTTCTGTTCATATTCCGCCCACAGGCTGCTCTTGCGCGCCTCCTGCGAGTCGGGAACCTCGATATAGGCGAAGTAGCGCGTGGCCGGCAGCAGGTGCTCGGCCAGGAAGCGCGCGCTCTTGCCCGCGTCGGCGCCGAACGAGTCGCCGTCGCTGGCCTGTGCCGCATACACGTTCCAGGCCGTGGGCGGATAGCGCTTCTCGACGATCTCGCGCATCAGCTCCAGCGCCGACAGCACGATGGTGCCGCCGCTCTTGGGATCGTAGAAGAAGGTCTGCTCGTCCACTTCCTCGGCATTGTCCGTGTGGCGGATGAAGACCAGGTCGACGTGCTCGTACTTGCGCGACAGGAACAGGTACAGCAGCGTGAAGAAGCGCTTGGCCAGGTCCTTCTTGCCCTCGTCCATCGAGCCGGACACGTCCATCAGGCAGAACATGACCGCGCGCGCCATCGGGATCGCGACCGACACGCGGTTGCGGTAGCGCAGGTCCAGGTCGTCCAGGAACGGCACGCGCGCCAGGCGCTCGCGGCAGTCCTCGACGTCCTGCTCCAGGGCCTTGATCTGGTCGGCGGGCTCGCCCGCCGCCTTGGCCTTGGCCAGGCGCTCTTCCGCGTCTTCCAGGTCGGCGCGCGCCTTCACGCTCAGCGCCACCCGCCGCGCCAGCGACGACTTCAGCGTGCGGCTGATGCTGAGCATGCTGGGCGAGCCGGTGGTGGTGTAGCCGGCGCGCTGCCATTTTTTCTGGCTGACCTCGCCCAGCTGGGTGCGCGCCAGGTGAGGCAGTTCCAGGTCTTCGAAGAACAGGTTGAGGAATTCGGCCCGCGACAGGCTGAAGGTGAACTGATCGACCGCCTCGCCCTCGCCGGGCTCGGACCCGCCTTGGCCTTCTCCTCCCTGAGGCCGGTCGAACGTGTCGCCCTTGGCGAACTCGCGATTGCCCGGATGCACCATTTCCCGGTCGCCGCCCGCGCCGTGCCGGAACGTCGGCTCGGAAATATCGCGGGCGGGCAGGTTGATCTCGCCGCCCTGATCCATGTCCTGGATCGAGCGGTCGCGGATCATCCCGTGGACCGCCTTGCGGATCTGGTCCTTGTAACGCCGCAGAAAGCGCTCCCGGTTAACGGCGCTCTTGTTGCGCCCGTTAAGACGGCGATCGATCAGTGAATTCATGATTCACCTCGCTCAGGAAGACTTCCTCACACGGAGGTACCACTCGCACAGCAGCCTGACCTGCTTCTCCGTGTAGCCCTTTTCCACCATCCGGTCGACGAAGCTCTGGTGCTTCGACTTGTCCTCGGCCGACGCCTTGGCGTTGAACGAGATCACCGGCAGCAGGTCTTCCGTGTTCGAGAACATCTTTTTCTCGATCACCTCGCGCAGCTTTTCATAGCTGGTCCAGGTCGGGTTGCGGCCATTGTTGTTGGCGCGCGCCCGCAGCACGAAGTTCACGATCTCGTTGCGGAAGTCCTTCGGATTGGCGATGCCGGCCGGCTTCTCGATCTTCTCCAGTTCGTCGTTCAAGGCGCTGCGGTCGAAGCTCTCGCCGGTTTCCGGGTCGCGGAATTCCTCGTCCTGGATCCAGCAGTCGGCGAACGTGACGTAGCGGTCGAAGATGTTCTGGCCATACTCCGAGTACGACTCGAGGTACGCGGTCTGGATCTCCTTGCCGATGAACTCGGCGTAGCGCGGCGCCAGGAAGCCCTTGATGAACTCCAGGTAGCGCCGGCGGATTTCCTCCGGATAGTCCTCGCGCCCGATGCGCTGCTCGAGCACATACATCAGGTGCACCGGATTGGCCGCCACCTCGGTCTGGTCGTAGTTGAAGACGCTGGACAGGATCTTGTACGCGAAGCGCGTCGAGACCCCGTTCATGCCTTCGTCGGTGCCGGCGTAGTCCTTGTACTCCTGCAGCGCCTTGGCCTTCGGATCGACGTCCTTCAGGCTTTCGCCGTCATAGACGCGCAGCTTCGAGTAGATGCTGGAATTCTCCGGCTCCTTCAGCCGGGTCAGCACCGAGAACTGCGCCATCATGTCCAGCGTTCCCGGCGCGCACGGCGCCGTCGACAGCGAGCTGTGATGCAGCAGCTTTTCGTAGATGCGGACCTCTTCCGAGACCTGCAGGCAGTAAGGCACCTTGACGATATAGATACGGTCGAGGAACGCCTCGTTGTGCTTGTTGTTGCGGAAGGTCTGCCATTCCGACTCGTTCGAGTGCGCCAGGATGCAACCGTTGAACGGGATCGCCGAGAAACCCTCGGTGCCCTTGAAGTTGCCTTCCTGCGTCGCCGTCAAGAGCGGATGCAGCATCTTGATCGGCGCCTTGAACATTTCCACGAACTCGAGCAGGCCCTGGTTGGCCAGGCACAGGCCGCCGGAATAGCTGTAGGCGTCCGGGTCGTCCTGCGAATGGCGGTCGAGCTTGCGGATGTCGACCTTGCCGACCAGCGACGAGATGTCCTGATTGTTCTCGTCACCCGGCTCGGTCTTGGCGATCGCCACCTGGCGCAGCACCGACGGGTTCAGGCGCACCACGCGGAATTGCGAGATGTCGCCGTCGAACTCCTTCAGGCGCTTGACCGCCCACGGCGACATGATGCCCGTGAGGTAGCGGCGCGGAATGCCGTATTCCTTTTCGAGCGTGTCGCCGAAGCGTTCCGGATGGAACAGGCCAAGCGGCGACTCGTTCACCGGCGAGCCCTTGAGCGCGTAGATGGGGAAGCTCTCCATCAGCACCTTGAGGCGTTCGGCGATGGACGACTTGCCGCCGCCGACCGGCCCCAGCAGATAGAGGATTTGCTTGCGCTCTTCCAGTCCCTGCGCGGCGTGCTTGAAGAACGCCACGATCTGCCCGATGACGTCCTCCATGCCGTAGAACTCCTGGAACGCCGGATAGCGCCGGATGGTCCGGTTGGAAAACAAACGGGAAAGACGTGGGTCGTTGCGCGTATCCGCGATTTCAGGTTCGCCAATCGCCGCCAGCATGCGCTCAGCGGGGCTGGCGTATGCCATCGGGTCGCGTCGGGCGAGGTCCAGATATTCCTCTAGGGAAAGCTCTGATTCCTGTTCTCTTGCATACTGCGACTTGAAGCCTTCGACGATGTTTTGCACGGAAACCTCCTACAACACGCGAAAAAGCCATGACGTCCCTACGTGTCCCCATTGTGTGCCTCAGTGCTTCAGCGTGACTAGTCAATCTCGCTATAAGCAATCTCGGCACGGTCGTATGTTGCTTTCGCCACACATCAACCAAGAGCACGATCGGGCCCTTTCCGTTTAGGCTGCACCCTGGAGACACAAGTTCCGTCAGGGATTGCAACCAACGTGAATAAGTTCACTCGTTCGCCTTCAGCATATCGCTGTAGAACGGGCGCATGACGCAGCCACGCACGAAATGGTCAGCAATGATTTGAAGGGATGAGATATCCCGGTGGATTCTTATGATCCGGAACGCAAGTCCGGTGCGTTCGCTATGCGATGGCAGCGAACGGTCTGAACGGCGCAAGGCGACTGCGTTCAGCAACGTGTCGGTCCGGTTTGTGAAAAGCGCCGGTACGCGACACTGGAATCCGTGGTGACGAGGGCGCGTGGCGGGTCGTGGAGCAAGCCATGCGCGCGTAGCGCCAAGTCATGACCTAGCTTAAGCCCAATTGACGGTTTTGTGGCAATTCATTTGTGCACACGCGGTAAAAAAAAGCTGTCGGATGCTTCGACGCGGACATGCAGGAATCGCTCCCAAACTTGCTGCCATCACGCCGCGGGCCGCGCGGGCAAACGCTATGCGGCCGATGGTCCACGGCTATCACGCGGTGGGTTGGCAGCCAGGCATCGAGAGTGCTAATACCCCTTGCGGCGTCAAGGATAGAATCACGCATCCCGCGAAACCGCGTACGACACCGCTTTCAAACACCGTCCGTCCCATCATGCCGCCCCGCTCGCGCCGCCTCATGCAAGGGCTCCGCATCGTCCGCGCGCCGATGCGCTGGCGGCGCTTGGCGGCCGCGTGCGGCGTGCTGTTGCTGGCCGCGTGCGAACGCGCCGCCCCGCCCCTGCCCAACGACGCCTATGTCTGGCAACGGCAATGGACGCCCGCGCTGGTCAGCGCGCTGACCGAGGGCGCGGATGCGGTGCGGTCATGGCGGGTGCTGGCGGCCGAATTGCGCGCCGACGGCGCCTGGTTCGACGCGGCGCCCGACCTCGCCGCGCTGGCCGCGTCACAACGACCCGTGGTGCTGGTGTTGCGGCTGGATGGCCGCGTCAACGACTTGCGCGACACCGACATCGCCGATCGCGCCATCGCCGCGCTGGCGGCCTGGCGCCAGGCCGGCGTCACGCCGGCCGGCCTGGAAATCGATTACGACTGCGCCACCTCCAAGCTGCCGGCCTATCGCGCATTGCTGGCGACGCTGAAGACCCACCTCGGCGCCAGCCTGCCGTTGTCGATCACCGCCCTGCCCACCTGGCTCGACAGTCCCGCGCTGCCCGCGTTGCTGGCGGTGCCGGACGAAACCGTGCTGCAGGTCCACGCCGTGCAGAACCCCACGCAAGGCCTGTTCGACGCCAAGCGGGCCCGCGCCTGGCTCGATGCCTACGCGCGCCAGACCGGCAAACCCTGGCGCGTGGCGCTGCCTTCCTATGGCAGCCGCGTCGCCTGGGACGAGCATGGCCGGATCGCCGCGGTCGAAAGCGAACGCCCGGCGTTGATGCCGGGCGGCCGCTCGGCCGAGCTGCTGGTCACGCCCGACGCCATGGCGGCCTTCGTCGCCACGCTCGATCGCGATCGCCCGTCGGGGCTGCGCGGCATCGTCTGGTTCCGCCTGCCGACCCAGGCCGACACGCGCGCCTGGAGCCTGCCGACCTGGCGCGCCGTGCTGGCGCGTCAACCGCTGACGCCGCAACTGGAGGTGATCGCCGCCGCGCCCGGCGCCGGCGGCGCGCGCGACGTGCGACTGGCCAACCGCGGCAACGCCGACACCGCGCTCCCGTTCACCATCCGGCTCGACGCCACATGCGGCGCCGCCGACGGCATCAACGGCTACACCCTTGAATACGATCGCGAGGGCAGGTATCTTCGCCGCGCGCAGGATGGCTTGCTGCGCGCCGGCGCCGAACGCGCCATTGGATGGATCCGCTGTGACTCCGCAACCCCGAGCTTCCATGTACAACCGTAAATCGCTTGCCGCCGCGCTGGCGCTGGCCTGCGCCGCCGGCGCCGGCATCGTCATCGCCTGCGGCCCGGACTTCCCGCCGCAGTTGCTGGACGACCGCGCCGGCACGCTGCAGGGCACGCCCGCCAACTCGTTCGCCTACGAGGCGGCGCGGCTGATGCCGGCCACGGACGCGCTGCGGGCCAACGAATCGCCGCTGCTGCCAGACGGCACGTACCGCTCCGACGCCATCCCCGAAGCGTTCGACGCGACGCTGACGCCGGCGCAACGGCAACAGGCTCGGGCGATGCGCGCCCGTCCCGACGGCGACCAGGCCTACGCCGCCGGCGACGGCCTGCCGGAAGCCGCGCGCCTCTACGTCGCCGCCGCGGTGGACTACCGCAGCGCCGCCCAGGCGCCGGACGAACCGCGCCTGGAACGCGCGCGCCAGCGCCTGCTGGCCATCCTGGCCTTGCCGGCGGAACAGGCCGCGACCCGCAGCGTCTGGGCCGCCTACCTGCTGGCCGAAATCGGGGACATCGGAACCACGCCGGCGACGGAGCACCCGGCGCAAGCCTACGCCCAGGTGCGCGAACTGGCGCGGCAAGGCGCGCCCGACCCCTTGGGCCTGGCCGTCGCCAGCTATGGCCAGGAAGCGCGCCTGTCGTTGTCCGGCAGCCTGGGCCAATGCGCCTACGAAGACCTGTTCAACGCCTCGCCCTGCATGGATGCGATCGCGCCGGCCGACCTGCAGCGGGCCGTGCGCCTGTATGCCGCCCAGGCCGCGCGCGAGTCGGTCAGCGGCCGCGAATCGTTGCGCCTGATGGCCGACTGGGCGCTGGCCGCGCCGACGCGCGCCATCCGCCTGATCGACGACCCGGTCGGCCAGCGCCTGCTGGTGGCGTACGGCCTGGCCCGGCTGGGCGACATCGTCGACGGCAAGCCCGACAGCGCGCGCGACCCTTTCGCCAACTTCGAGGCCACCGGCCGCCTGAGCCTGGCCGACGCCGCCGACGGCACGCCCAACGTCACGCCCAACCCCGCGCTGCAATCGCTGGTGGCCGCGCTGCAGACGCAGGATCCGCGACGGATCGCCGACGCCGACCGGGTCGCGGCGCTGGCCTACCGCGTCGGCCGCTACGACCTGGCGCAAGAGCTGGCCGACCGGCTCGACACGGCGCTGGCCTGGTGGGTGCGCGCCAAGCTGGCGATCCGCCGCGGCGACAACGAGCTCGCCGCCCAGGCCTACGCCCGCGCGGCGGAGGCGTTCCCGCGCGGTGACGGCAGCGTCGAGGCGGAAGCCGGCGCCCTGCTCAAGGGCGAACAGGGCGTGCTGTCGCTGTCGCGCGGCCAATACGTCGAAGCCCTGGACCAGTTGTACCGGGCCGCGGCGGCAGGCGATGGCGCCCCGCCGCCGGAAGAGGGCTGGCCGCTCTCGCCCTATTGGAACGACGCGGCCTACGTGGCCGAACGCGTACTGACGACCGATGAGCTCAAGGCCTATGTCGACCGGCTGCCGCCGCCCCCGCCCGCGCCGTCGCGGCCGTCGGGCTTCAGCCGTTACACGACCGACCAGTTCTACGAATGGAGCCGCCTGAACCAGCCGCCCGTCCATGACCGCCTGCGCCAGCTGCTGGCGCGGCGGCTGGTGCGGGAAAACCGGGTGGCCGAGGCCTTGCCGTACTTTCCCGCGGATTCCGATCCCCGCTTCGCCTCGCTCGACTACGACAACGGCAACTGGAAGATCCGGGAGTCCGATGTCCGCCAGCGCGCCGCCCAGTACGGCGACGCGCTGCAGGCCGCGGGCAACGCCTGGGGCCGCACCACCCGCGCCGAAGCCTGGTACACCGCCGCCACGCTGGCGCGCCGCGACGGCATGCGCATCATGGGCTACGAACAGGGACCGGACTACGCCGTCTACGAGGGCAACTACTCCGCCGGCGCCGGCCGCGACGCCAACCCCTGGTGGCGCGAGGCCCGCGCCGATGCCGGCGTACCGATGGAAACGCCGCGGCAGCGCGCCGAGGCGGACCTGCCTGGCCCCTTCGTAACGCAGGAAGAACGCGTGCGCTACGCGGCCAGCGAGGCGCGCCCCAACGTACGCTATCACTACCGCCAGATCGCCGCCGACTACGCGCTGAAGGCGGCCGACGAACTGCCGACCCGCTCGCAGGCCTTTGCGGCCACCCTCTGCCGCGGCGCCCGCTACGTGATCGACGACACGCCGGAGCGCGCCACCGCCATCTATCTACGCTACGTGGATCAGGGCGCCCAGGTGCCCTTCAGCGGCACGTTCGGCCGCGAATGCCCGGAACCGGACTTCCAGTCGGCTTCGCGCTTTCACTATATCCAGGCATGGAAGGCCTGGGAACGTGTCCGCAAGCAGCATCCGGGCGTGTTGCTGGCCGCCGGCCTGCTGGCGCTGGCGGCGCTTGGCGCCGGCCTGTGGGCCTGGCGCAATGGCGCGCCGGCCGGCAACGGCAAGAAACGCCAGGATCCGTTGGCGTAAAAAGCGCCCCGCACGGGCGCTACGGCGTCCCGGCGGCGGGCAACTCGACCCGCCGCAGCAACCCTCGCCAGTGCTCCGGCACCCGGGCGCGCAGGCGCAGGTCGGCCGCCACCCGCTCCGCCTCGATGAATTCGTAGCGCGGAGCGGCGTCCAGCCGTTCCAGCATGGGCAGCTTGACCACGCCGGCGGCGTCGCCCAGCAGCATCGGCGCCATATAGATAAGCAGCTCATCGATGCAGCCGGCCGCGACCAGCGCGCCGCTCAGGCCGGCGCCGGCCTCGACGTGGACTTCGTTGAACTGCTGCGCGGCGAACCAGCGCATCATGGCCGGCAGGTCGACCCGGTCGGGCGTCTCGGCGGGCAGCGCCACCACCCGCACGTTCCTGGCCTCCAGCCGCGCCTGCTTGGCGGCGTCGGCGCGGGCCGTGAACACGATGACCTCGCCGCCGTCGAACAGGCGCGCGTCCTCGGGAATCTCGAAGCGGCCGTCGACCACCGCCCGGCGCGGCTGGCGCGGCGTCTCGACGCTGCGCACGGTCAATTGCGGATCATCCTTGAGCACGGTGCCGATGCCGGTCAGCACCACGCAGCTGCGGGCGCGCCAGCGATGGCCGTCGGCGCGCGCCTCCGGGCCGGTGATCCATTGCGACAGGCCGTTATGCAGCGCGCTGCGGCCGTCCAGCGACGCCGCCATCTTGAGCCAGGTCCAGGGCAGCCCGCGGCTCATGCGCGAAATGAAGCCCGCGTTCAGGGCCAGCGCCTCTTCGCGGCAGATGCCGGTGGTGACGGCGATGCCGGCCTCGCGCAGCCGCGCCAGGCCCTTGCCGTTGACCAGCGGATTGGGATCGCCGATCGCCACCACCACGCGCGCCGGCGCGGCCGCCAGCAGCGCATCCACGCACGGCGGCGTGCGGCCGAAATGACTGCAGGGTTCCAGCGTGACGTAGACGGTGGCGCCCGCCACCGATTCGCCGCGCGCCTGGGCATCGCGCAGCGCGCAGACTTCGGCATGCGGGCCGCCGGGCGGCTGGGTCGCGCCCTCGCCCAGCACCCGGCCGTCGCGCACGATCACGCAGCCCACGCGCGGGTTGGGCGCGGTCGAATACATGACGGTCTGCGCCAGGGCCAGGGCGCGCCGCATCCAGGACAGGTCGTCGGCTTGGCCGGGGGTCGGGCTGGAATTCATCATCATGGCCAAATTGTATGTCCGCGGCGGGCCCGCGGCACGCCGCGCCCGCCGGCGCCGGCGGAGGCGCTATGATGGCCGCAGCGGCCTGAAATGGATGTCCGTTTTAGGCCGACGCAGGTCTGGAGACGGCCTCGCCCGGGAGCCGGGGCAGGCACACAATACGCCACGTACCTCCTGAA
Organism: Achromobacter sp. 2789STDY5608615; assembly: GCF_001298995.1. Classification (NCBI taxonomy): domain Bacteria; kingdom Pseudomonadati; phylum Pseudomonadota; class Betaproteobacteria; order Burkholderiales; family Alcaligenaceae; genus Achromobacter; species Achromobacter sp. 2789STDY5608615. The sequence goes on along the minus strand of NZ_CYTY01000017.1, from coordinate 13,100 downwards.
ATCCCACGGCACGGAGCCCGCCGCCATGAAACAAGCATTGATCGTCATCGACGTCCAGGATTCCTTCCGCCAGCGTCCGTTTTGGGACGAATCGGAATACCCGGCATTCGTCTCGCAACTGCAGGGCCTGATCGACGCCGCCCGCGCCCGCGACATCCCGGTGCTGCAGGTGTTCCACATCAGCGCCGCCAACGACCCGGCCAACCCGTTTTCGCTGGCCTCCGGCCACGTCAAGACGCTGAAGGAACTGCGCATCGCCCCCGACGCCGTGTTCCACAAGACCGTGCATTCCTCGCTCTACGCCAAGGACGCCGACGGCGCCACGCTGCAGGAATGGCTGCGCAAGCACGGCATCGAAGGCGTCATCGTCAGCGGCATCCGCACCGAACAGTGCTGCGAAACCACCACCCGCCACGCCAGCGACGACGGCTTCAAGGTGGTGTTCCCGACCGACGCCACGCTGACCTTCGCGATGCAGAGCCCGTCCGGCAAGCACTACACGCCGGCCGAGATCCGCGACGCCGCCGAGCTGGTGCTGCAGGGCCGCTTCGCCCGCATCGCCCGCGCCGCCGACGTCTTCGCGGACGCGCAATAAGGCGACCAGCCATGATTCCCGTGCACTTCGTATTGCCCAGGGGAATCGTGCTGCTCGACGTGGCCGGGCCGGCCGAGGCCTTCCGGGTCGCCAACAAGCTGTGCCCGGACGCCTTCTCGCAGCATTTCTGCGGCCCGTCGACCGAAGTCGAAAGCGGCATTCCCGGCCTGCACCTGGCCCGGATCCAGCCGCTGCCCGAGAAACTGCCGCCCGAGGCGCTGGTGATCGTGTCCGGCGTGGTCGGCAAGCACATCCGCCTGGATGAGCCCGAGGCCCGCGTCATCATCGACTGGCTGGCGGCGCGCCATCCGGCCGACGGCTTCACCCTGATGACCGTCTGCGCCGGCGCCCTGTTCGCCGCCGCGGCAGGCCTGACGCGCCAGCGCGACTGCACCACGCACCACAGCTGCCTGGCGCAGCTGGCCGACCTGGATCCCAGCGCCCGGCTGCACGACAACCGCATCTTCGTGGAAGACGGCAACCTGGTCAGCAGCGCCGGCATCACCGCCGGCATCGACCTGGCGCTGCACATGGTGGCGCGCCATTGCGGCCCGCGCGTGGCCAGCGAAGTGGCGCGCGACATGGTGGTGTACCAGCGCCGCGCCGGCACCGACTCGGCGCTGTCACCCTGGCTGGAGCACCGCAACCACATGCATCCGGGCGTGCACCGGGTGCAGGACGCGGTGGTGCGCAACCCCGCGGCGCCCTGGTCGGCGCAATCGCTGGCCGAGCAGGCCCACACCAGCGCCCGCCACCTGACGCGGCTGTTCCGCGAGCATGCCGGCTGCACGCCGATGGACTACCTGTATCAGATACGCGTGGCGCTGGCGCGCGACATGCTGCGCGAGACCCGCTTGAACCTGGAGTTGGTGGCGGAGAAATCCGGCTTCGGCTCGGCCCAGCATCTGCGCCGCGTGTGGCGCCGGTTCCAGCCGCAGACGCCCAGCATGGCGCGGACGGTGGCGCTTTGACGCGCCGGGCGGCTGCCCGCCGCTAGCGCGACGGCGGCGGCCGACAGGCCGGGCCGCGGCCTCATTCCTTGCGCAGCTTGCCGGGCAGCACCGGTCCCTGCATCTCGCGGATCGCCTCGACGAATTCGCCGATGTCCTCGAAGCTCTTGTAGACCGAGGCGAAGCGCACGTAGGCCACCTTGTCGAGCTTGCGCAGCTCGTTCATGACCAGTTCGCCGATGTGCCCGGAAGCCACTTCGCGCAGGCCGCTGGCCAGCAGTTGTTCCTCGATGCGGGCCACGGCCGCGTCCACGTCCTCGGTGCTGACCGGGCGCTTGCGCAGCGCCAGGCTCAGACTGGCGCGCAGCTTGGCGGGATCGTAGTCGCTGCGGCTGCCGTTGCGCTTGACCACGGAAGGCAGCGCCAACTCCACCCGCTCGTAGGTGGTGAAGCGCTTGTCACAGGACTGGCAGCGACGCCGGCGGCGGATCGCATCGCCCTCTTCCGAGACACGGCTGTCGACGACCTGCGTTTCGGAATTGCCGCAAAATGGACACCGCATGTGTGATCCCTGAAAACACGGAAAGCAATAATTCGCCGATATTGTAACGATGCGACAGTCTGTCCGCGTCGACTATGACAAATTCGTCCCTAATATTTTTGCCACGATGACCGCCGGCGCGCAAGCGCCATTGGCCTGAAAACAAAAGGACGGCCCCTTGCGGAGCCGTCCGTGTCACATGCGGGCGGAAAAAATCCGCCGTCGCATTACTTCTTGCCGTACACCGGCAGGCGCGAGGTCAGTTCGTTGACCTTGGCGCGCACGGCGGCGATGTTGGCTTCGTCGCGCGGGTTGTCCAGCACGTCGGCGATCAGGTTGGCGGTCAGCTCGGCCTCGGCTTCGGTGAAGCCGCGGGTGGTCATGGCCGGGGTGCCCAGGCGGATGCCGCTGGTCACGAAGGGCTTTTCCGGATCGTTCGGGATGGCGTTCTTGTTGACCGTGATGTGGGCCTGGCCCAGCACGGCTTCGGCTTCCTTGCCCGTGATGCCCTTGGAGCGCAGGTCCACCAGCATGACGTGGCTTTCGGTGCGGCCCGAGACGATGCGCAGGCCACGCTTGACCAGCGTGTCGGCCAGCACCTTGGCGTTCTTGACCACTTGCTGCGCGTAGGTCTTGAATTCGGGTTCCAGCGCTTCCTTGAAGGCCACCGCCTTGCCGGCGATGACGTGCATCAGCGGACCGCCCTGGATGCCGGGGAAGATGGCCGAATTGACGATCTTCTCGTACTCGGCCTTCATCATGATGACGCCGCCGCGCGGGCCGCGCAGCGACTTGTGCGTGGTCGAGGTGACGAAGTCGGCGTGCGGCACCGGGTTGGGGTAGGCGCCGCCGGCCACCAGGCCGGCGTAGTGGGCGATGTCGACCATGAACAGCGCGCCGTTGTCGTGGGCGATGCGGGCCATGCGCTCGAAGTCGATGTGCAGGGCGTAGGCCGAGGCGCCGGCGACGATCAGCTTGGGCTTGTGTTCCTTGGCCAGCTGTTCGACCTGGGCGTAGTTCAGGACTTCGTTTTCGTCCAGGCCGTACGAGATGAAGTTGTACAGCTTGCCCGAGGCGTTGACCGACGCGCCGTGCGTCAGGTGGCCGCCTTCGGCCAGGCTCATGCCCAGCACGGTGTCGCCCGGCTTCAGGACGGCCATGTACACGCCCTGGTTGGCCTGCGAACCCGAGTTGGGCTGCACGTTGGCGGCTTCGGCGCCGAAGATCTGCTTCAGGCGGTCGATGGCCAGCTGCTCGACCACGTCGACGTATTCGCAACCGCCGTAGTAGCGCTTGCCCGGGTAGCCTTCGGCGTACTTGTTCGTGAGCTGCGTGCCCTGGGCTTCCATGACGGCCGGGCTGGCGTAGTTCTCCGAAGCGATCAGCTCGATGTGCTGTTCCTGGCGAACGTCTTCCTTCTGGATGGCGGCCCAGACGTCCGGGTCAGCCTTGGAGAGGGTGAGGTTGCGGTCAAACATGACGGGGGGTTCCTGAGGCGGTAAGAGAGGAGGAAACTGCGCCCGGGTGGGTAAACCCGGATAATGACGAATAGTTTACCGCGTACCGCCGCTTCCCCTGTCGCCAAAATGCCCCGAATGGCGGCAAAATTCCCGCCAAGGGCGCGAAAATTCCGGCATCCGTCCATGGCTGGAAAACGCGCTCAACCCGACTTGAGAAACTTTCATGCAAACCCAGACTTTGGTCGCGTACACCCTGGTCGCCGCCGTCAGCGTCGTCACCCCCGGCCCCGCCAGCATCCTGGCCATGCGCAACGGCGCCGCCGGCGGCCTGCGCGCGGTGCTGCCATCGTCGCTGGGCAATGTCACCGGCCTGTTCCTGCTGTCCGCCGCCGCCATGCTGGGCCTGGGCGTGGTGCTGCAATCGTCCGCCCTGCTGTTCGCCGCGCTCAAGATCGCCGGCGCCGCCTACCTGATCTACCTGGGCCTGCGCCACCTGCTGGGCCGCAGCAGCGTGGCCGCGCCGCCGCCCGACAGCGCCGGCCGCCCGCCGCGCGGCGCGCTGGCGCTGTATCTCGAAGCGACCTTCGTGGCCGGCCTGAATCCCAAGCCCATCCTGTTCTTCACCGCGCTGTTCCCGCAGTTCCTGAACGCGGCCGAACCGCTGCTGCCGCAGTTCTTCATCCTGACGGGCATCTTCATGGGCCTGTCGCTGCCCTCGCTGCTGGCCTACGGCCTGCTGGCACGCCGTGCCCGCCGCCTGTTCCAGCAGCCGCGCGCGGTGCGCTGGATCAACCGGGCCGTGGGTTCGGTGTTCGTCGCCTTCGGCGTGGCATTGTTGCGCCTGAAGCGCGCCGGCGTCTGAGGGCGCGGCGCGTCCGGCGAATGCGCCGGAAATAAAAAAAGGGCCGCATTGATGCGGCCCTTTTTGCTGATCGCGGCGATCAGGACGCGGAGGTCGCGCCGATCTGCTTGGGCGCCAGCGCCGGGTTGAGCGTGTAGGTGCCCGTCAGCGACGCCTGCGCCAGCACGTGCTTCTGGATGGCGCGCAGCGCGTCTTCGCCAGTGAACGCCCCTTGCAGGTTCAACGTGTGGACGTCCAGCGCGTACAGCGTGAACACGTAACGGTGCACCAGCGCGTCGTTCCAGGGCGGGCACGGGCCGTCGTAGCCGAAATAGTCGCCGCTCATGTCGTGGTCGTTGGCGAACCAGGACGAGTACGAGTTGATGCCCTGGCGGGCATCCAGCGGCGCCAGCGGGCCGCCCTTGCCGCGCGGCGTGATGCCGCTGGAAAAGGCGCCTTCGTCGATCTCGCGCATGTCGGCGGCCAGATCCACCAGCACCCAGTGGAAGAAATCCACCCGCGGCAGGTCGGCCGGGACTTCGCGGCCCTCCTGGTTGACGTCGTCGGGCTTGGACGGAACGTCCGGGTCGTGGCAGATCAAGGCGAACGACTGCGTGCCCGCCGGGACGTCGTCCCAGGAAAACTGCGGGTTGAAGTTGTCAGCCAGCGCGACGTGCGATTGCGCATCGATCTTGCCGAAGGCGTAGCGCTCCGGAATCGACTCGTGATCGGAAAAAGACAAACTCGAAAGTTTCATGTCGTGCTCCTTGAAGTGCTGCGAAGGCATTCCAGCCTTGAACGTCCCTCCAGCGTATCAAAATCTTCGCGATTATGGGTTCAACTTAACACGCGCGAACTTGCGCTTGCCCACCTGGACGACGTAAGTCCCGGCAGGCAGTTGCAACGATTTGTCTTCGACCCGGTCGCCATTGACGCGCACCCCGCCCTGCTCGACGTTGCGCTGGGCCTCGGAACCCGATGCGACCAGCCCGGCCTCGCGCAGCAGCTTGAGGATGCCGACCGGCGCGCCGCCGATGCTGACCTCGGGCATGTCCTCCGGAATCGCGCCGTCGCGGAAACGCGCTTCGAAAGCGGCCAGCGCGTCGTCGGCCGCCTTGGCCGAGTGGAAACGCGCAATGATTTCCTGGGCCAGCATGACCTTGGCGTCGCGCGGATTGCGGCCGCCCTCGATCTCCTGGCGGAGCGCGGCGATGTCTTCCAGCGAGCGGAACGACAGCAGCTCGAAGTAGCGCCACATCAGTGTGTCGGAAATCGACATCAGCTTGCCGAACATCGAATCGGGCGACTCCGAAATGCCGATGTAGTTGCCCTTGGACTTGGACATCTTCTCGACGCCGTCGGTGCCGACCAGCAGCGGCATTGTCAGGATGCACTGCGGCTCCTGTCCATACTCCTTCTGCAGCTCGCGGCCGACCAGCAGGTTGAACTTCTGATCGGTGCCCCCCAGCTCCAGATCGGACTTCAGCGCCACCGAGTCGTAACCCTGCATCAGCGGGTACAGGAATTCATGCACCGAAATCGGGATGCCGCCCTTGAAGCGCTTGGTGAAATCCTCGCGTTCCATCATGCGCGCCACGGTATAGCGCGACGCCAGCTGGATCATGCCGCGCGCGCCGAGCGGGTCGCACCACTCGGAGTTGTAACGGATCTCGGTGCGGGCCGGATCCAGCACCAGGCTGGCCTGCGCATAGTAGGTCTTGGCGTTGGCCTCGATCTGCTCGCGCGTCAGCGGCGGGCGGGTGCTGTTGCGGCCGCTGGGATCGCCGATGGTCGAGGTGAAGTCACCGATCAGGAAGATGACCTCGTGGCCCAGGTCCTGCAACTGGCGCATCTTGTTGAGCACCACGGTGTGGCCCAGGTGGATGTCCGGCGCGGTCGGATCCAGCCCCAGCTTGATCCGCAACGGCACGCCGGTGGCGCGGCTGCGGGCCAGCTTGCGGGCGAATTCGGCTTCGACCAGCAGTTCATCGCATCCGCGCTTGGCAATACGCAGATCGGCTTCGACTTCGGGGGTGATGGGGGCTTCTGAGGGTGACATTTTTAGGGGGGCCGCGACGGCTTCAGCCGATAAAAAGGTGTAAAAAGTGACGAAAACTATCGAAAATTCTAGCCGAATCAGCTAGGATACCGCCCTAATCATACGCAACTGTCATATATACGCAGTTGCGCGTCCGGTTACCACCCGTTGTTCACAAGTTGCGCCCCGCGCCAGCCCTTGCCCCGGAAAACGTGGCGCGCGGGGGCCGTTCGTGTCACGCACCCTGCGAGCTCATGCCACCTGAGAGGGTATCTTCACGATGAATCGTGGCCTCCACGACCTGGCGAGTAGCATCAAGCGCAAAGTTGCTGCCGTGTTTGCGCCCGTCGAGCCCAAGCCCCATCGCTCGGGACTTCTCCGTCGCACTCTTCTCGTCACCGCCATGGGTCTGTTTGCCGGCGCCGCCGCCTTGGGCATGGTGCAGCAACCCGACCGCAGCGAAATCCCCCCCCCCACCCGCGTCATCCAGAGCATCCTGCCGCTGACCACCGAACAGGTCGAAGTCAGCACGCCCAGCGCCGCGCCGTACATCAGCGAAACCCGCATCCGCGCGGGCGACACGCTGGCCGCCGTGCTGCAGCGCCTGGAACTGGATTCCCCGGATCTGCAGACCTTCCTCACCCACGACGCCAGCGCGCGCAGCATCTACAAGCTGTACCCGGGTCGTTCGGTGCAGGCCGCGACCGACGCGGAAGGCAACCTGATCTGGCTGCGCTACATCCACACCCCCGGCAACGAGGCAGACGGCCAGGTCGTCACCCGCATGCTGCACGTGGCGCGCACCGACAACGGCTACAAGGCCGAGGAAATCACCGAGAGCACCGATCGCCAGACCCGCGTCGCCGTGGGCACGATCCGCTCCTCGCTGTTCGGCGCCACCGATGCCGCCGGCATCCCGGATTCGGTCACCATGCAGATGGCCGACATCCTCAGCGCCAAGATCGACTTCCTGCGCGACCTGCGCCAGGGCGACCAGTTCCGCGTGGTCTACGAAGTGCGCTCGCACGACGGCCGCTACGCCGGCGCCGGCCGTGTGCTGGCCCTGGAGTTCATCAACGGCGGCAAGACCTACTCCGCCGTCTGGTTCAGCGCCGACAACAACAAGACCGGCTCGTACTACGACTTCGATGGCACCAGCCTGCGCGGCGCGTTCCTGCGCACCGCCCTGAAGTTCAGCCGCATCAGCTCCACGTTCGGCATGCGCATGCATCCGATCCACAAGACCTGGACCGGCCACAAGGGCGTGGACTACGCCGCGCCCTCGGGCACGCCGATCCACTCCACGGCCGATGGCACGGTGGAGTTCTCGGGCTGGCAGAACGGCTACGGCAACGTGGTCATCATCAAGCACCACGGCAAGTACTCGACGCTGTACGCCCACCAGAGCCGCATCGCCGAAGGCATCACCAAGGGCAGCAAGATCTCGCAGGGCCAACTGATCGGCTACGTCGGCGCCACCGGCTGGGCCACCGGTCCGCACCTGCACTACGAGTTCCGCGTCGACAACCAGCCGATCGACCCGCTGTCGGTCGACCTGCCCGTCGCCCGCGCCCTGGAGCCCGCCGAGATCCGCGCCTTCAACCAGGCCGTGGCGCCGTACAAGCAGCAGATCCAGCTGCTGACCGAATTCCAGCAGACTCTCCCCGACGCGCTGACCAACGTGGCCAGCCGCTAAGGCGGACCTGCATGACGCACCCGCAAGGCGGCCCGCGCATCTCGATGCCGGGCCGCTTTTTTTCCAGGCGGCACCCGACATGACCACCCCCCAGCATTTCATCGGCCTGATGTCCGGCACCAGCGTGGATGGCGTCGACGGCGTCCTGGCGCGCCTGCGCGACGGCCAGCCGCCGCAGGTGCTGGCCAGCGCCAGCCTGTCGATGCCGGCCGCGCTGCGCGCCGAATTCCTGGCGCTGAACCAGGCCGGCGACGACGAGCTGGCCCGCGCCGCGCTGGCCGCCAACGAACTGGCCCGCCTGTACGCGTAGGTGACCGCCGACCTGCTGGTCGGCGCCCGCCTGCGGGCGCAGGACATCGCCGCCATCGGCGCCCATGGCCAGACGGTGCGCCACCGTCCCGACAGCGGATACACCGTGCAATTGAACGCGCCCGCCCTGCTGGCGGAGCTGACCGGCATCGACGTGGTGGCCGACTTCCGCAGCCGCGACGTGGCCGCCGGCGGCCAGGGCGCGCCGCTGGTGCCGCCCTTCCACGCGGCCGTGTTCGGCGCGCCGCAGGGCCGCGCCGTGCTCAACCTGGGCGGCATCGCCAACGTCACCCTGCTGGCGCCGGGACAGGCGCCGCGCGGCTTCGACACCGGCCCGGCCAACGTCTTCCTGGACGGCTGGTGCCAGCGGCACCTGGGCCAGCCCTACGATGCCGACGGCCGCTGGGCCGACAGCGGCCAGGTGCTGGCGCCGCTGCTGGAACAACTGATCGCGAGCGAACCCTGGTTCGCGCTGCCGCCGCCCAAGTCGACCGGCCGCGACCTCTTCAACATGCGCTGGCTGGACGACCGGCTGGCCGCCTTCGACGGCGCCAGGCCGGCCCCTCAGGACGTGCAGGCCACCTTGCAGCGCCTGACGGCCCGCACCGTGGCCAACGCCATCGACGCAGCCGGCGACGACGTGCGCGAGCTCTACGTGTGCGGCGGCGGCGCCCACAACCCGGGGCTGATGCGCGAGCTGACGTATTGCCTGCAGCGCCCGGTGCATGCCACCGACGCGCTGGGTGTTCCAGCGCAGCAGGTCGAGGCGCTGGCCTTCGCCTGGCTGGCGCAGGCCTTCCTGGCGCGCCAGCCCGCCGGCCTGCCCAGCGTCACCGGCGCCCGCGGCCCGCGCATCCTGGGCGCGCTGTACCCCGCCTGACGCGCGCCGCGCGCCCAGCAAAAGCCCTTCGGAAAACCGAAGGGCTTTTTTGTCGGGCGGACGATCGGCGCGAGGCCGCGCGCGGATTACACCGAGAACGACGAACCGCAGCCGCAGGTGGTGCTGGCGTTGGGATTGCGGATGACGAACTGCGCGCCTTCCAGGTCTTCCTTGTAGTCGATCTCGGCGCCGACCAGGTACTGGAAGCTCATGGGGTCCACCAGCAGTTGCACGCCAGCCTTGTCCAGCACGGTGTCGTCTTCGTTGACGACTTCATCGAACGTGAAACCGTACTGGAAACCCGAACAGCCGCCGCCTTGCACGAACACGCGCAGCTTCAGCTCGGGGTTGCCTTCCTCGGCCAGCAGGTCCTTGACCTTGGCGGCTGCCGAGTCGGTGAACACCAGGGGAGCAGGCGGGGCGGCCTGCAGGTCGACGGTTTCGGTCACTGCATTCATGATTCACTCCTGGCCGCTGGGGCCGTATTCCGATGAGCGGCTGCGCCACTCGCATGTAGTCACTATAGCGCAGGCGCCGCCCGGACTCAAAGTTCGAGCTTGACACTGCGGGAGGCACGGACCACATCGCCCTCCAGGATGCTGATGGTGACGCTTTCGGGGACAAATCCCTCGGGCACTGCCAGGACGCCCTGGCTGCGCTGGTACTGGTCGAACTGCAAGGCCAGCGATGCCGCTGTCGTGGTTTCACCGGTGGCGGGCACCGGCCCGCTTTCCGCCTTGACCTGCATCGGCGCCAGGTCGACGGTGACGGTTTCGCCCTTGAGCGTGCCGGTGGCCTGGAACCGCAGCGTGCCGGCGAACGGGGCCGCGCCATTGCGGCCGCTGCGCATCAGCAGCACCTTGTAGCGCAGGCCCCCGCCTTCGCGATCGATCTGGGCGCCGCGGATGTCCACGGTGCCTTCCGGCCCCGGCGGCAGCAATTGCTCATAGAACGCCAGCTGATCGCGCACCCGGCCAACCTCGGCCTGCGCCGCATGCAGCTGGGTTTCGAGCTCCTGGCGCGCCGAGCGCTCGATCACGAGCTCGCCGTCGGCGGTGTCGAGCTGGCCGCGCGTATAGCGCAGCTGGACCGCCTGCTGACGCATCGCCTCGTCGCGCGCCTCGGCCTGGTCGGCGCTGAGGACCACCGCGTCCTTGGGCTGGTAGACGCCGCGGGCGTAGTAATAGCCGGCCGCGCCACCCGCCAGTACGCCCGCCAGCACGCCGGCGGCGACCCGCAGGCCGAGGCCGGGGCGGGAGGTTCGAGGTGTCGCGGAGGAATCGTTGGACATGAAAAGCGGGCCGGCGGGCTTGCCGCCGACCCGGCGCGGCATCAGGGCAGGATCGCGACCTGGTCGAGACCGACGGTCTCGGGGAAGCCGAACATCAGGTTCATGTTCTGCACGGCCTGGCCGGCCGCGCCCTTCACCAGGTTGTCCTGCACCACCATGATGATGAGCTGGTCGCCGCCGCCCGGACGCGACAGGGCGATGCGCAGGTTGTTCGAGGCGCGCACCGAGCGCGTCTCGGGCAGGCTGCCGGCGGGCATGACGTCGACGAACGCTTCGTCGGCGTAGCGCTGCTCGAACAGGGCCTGGAAGTCGGTGTCGCGCGCCTCGGGCTTGATGCGGGCGTAGATGGTCGAGTACATGCCCCGGATCATCGGCACCAGATGCGGCACGAAGGTCAGGCCGACCTTGCCGCCGGCGATCTTCTCGAGCTGGGCGACGATTTCGGGATGGTGGCGGTGGCCGGCCACGCCGTAGGCCTTGAAGTTGTCCGAGGCCTCGGAAAACAGCGAGCCGACTTCGGCCTTGCGGCCGGCGCCCGACACGCCCGACTTGCAGTCGGCGATCAGGGTCTGCGCATCGACCAGCTGCTTGCCGCCTTCGAGCAGCGGGGCCAAGCCCAGCAGCACGGTGGTCGGGTAGCAGCCCGGGTTGCCGATGACGCGCGCCTTGGAGATGGCTTCGCGGTTCAGCTCGACCAGGCCGTACTGGGATTCAGCCAGGATGTCCGGGCAGGTATGGGGAATCTTGTACCAGCGTTCGAAGGTGGGCACGTCCTGCAGGCGGAAGTCCGCGGCCAGGTCGATGACCTTGGTGCCGGCGGCGATCAGTTCCTGGGCCTGGGCCATGGCCACGCCGTGGGGCGTGGCGAAGAACACCACGTCGCAGTCGGTCAGCGTGGCCTTTTCCGGCGAGGAAAAAGCGATCCGCACGCGGCCGCGCAGGTTCGGGTACATGTCGGCCACCGGCAGCCCGTCTTCCTTGCGGGACGTGATGGCGGTCAATTCCACATGGGGATGCTGCGACAGCAAGCGCAGCAGTTCGACGCCGGTGTAACCGGTGCCGCCGACGATACCAACCTTGATACGGGAGTTCGATGCTTGGGCCATGATGTGTGCTCTTCGTAGAACGAGGCTCGATTGTATCGCTCGGACAACCGGCCTTGCCGCCACGCTTGAAAGCGCGCGGCGACCGCTGTCCGACCGGACGAAGCCCGCGGAGTTCCGCGGGCCTGGGCGGGGCCTGGGCCCCGGGATGTAAAAAAAAGCCCGCACGAGGCGGGCTTTTTTCGCAGCGATTAACGCTTGCTGAACTGCTTGCGACGGCGCGCCTTGCGGAAGCCGACCTTCTTGCGTTCGACTTCGCGGGCATCGCGGGTCACAAAACCAGCTTGCGACAGTGCGGGCTTCAGGGTCGCGTCGTAGTCGATCAGGGCACGCGTGATGCCGTGACGGACTGCGCCGGCCTGGCCGGTTTCACCGCCGCCGTGCACGTTGACCTTGATGTCGAACGATTCCAGGTGGCCGGTCAGTTCCAGCGGCTGGCGCACGACCATGCGGCCGGTTTCACGAGCGAAGAACTCGTCGACGGGCTTGCCGTTGACGACGATCTTGCCGGTGCCCTTCTTGATGAAAACGCGAGCCACCGAAGTTTTGCGACGGCCGGTTCCGTAGTTCCAGTTACCGATCATGGCGTTTCCTTAGATATCCAGCGTCTTGGGCTGCTGGGCGGTGTGCGGGTGCTCGGCACCGGCATAGACCTTCAGCTTCTTGATCATGGCGTAGCCCAGAGGACCCTTGGGCAGCATGCCCTTGACGGCCTTCTGGATGGCGCGACCGGGAAAACGCTCTTGCATCTTCTCGAAGTTCGTTTCGCGGATACCGCCCGGGTACGTGGTGTGGCGGAAGTACTTCTTGTCCTTCGCCTTGGTACCGGTAACGACGATATCGGAAGCGTTGATGATGACGATGTAATCGCCGGTATCAACGTGCGGCGTGAATTCAGGTTTGTGCTTGCCACGCAGACGACGTGCGACTTCGCTGGCCACACGACCGAGGACTTTGCCCTTGGCGTCGATCACAAACCAGTCACGTTGGACTTCATGCGGCTTGGCCACAAAGGTCTTCATGATGGTTCCTAGATATGAAAAATGGTCTCTGACTGGACGATCCAGCCAGGCTTTTTCCCTCAACTAGACAATGGAGCCGGCATCTTTCCAGCAACTGGGTTTCAGTGCCGGGTTTCAGCCGATCGGGTTTAAGCCGATCGGGTTTAAGCCGATCCTTTGTCCCTATCGACGTCCCGCCTAAGCGTTATTACCCGCCCGTGCAATGGTCAAAATGAGGGAAAGCCTGAAATTCTACCACGGATGCTCAAAAAATGGGCAGCCGTGGCCGAATCCAGGCGAATGGACAGCCGTTTCCGGGGAACGACTGTCGCATTTTTAAAAGGGACGCAAGCGCGCGCTGCCGGCAACCCTGCCCGCGCGCTCCTGCCCCCCCC
>NZ_CYTY01000016.1:104690-152815 GCF_001298995.1 Achromobacter sp. 2789STDY5608615 | reverse complement strand
CGGAGCCCGTGTTCCACGTGGCCGGCGAACACCACCCGAAGAACGGCACGCTGCTGGGCTTCTGGGTGTATCTGATGAGCGACTGCCTCATCTTCGCCTGCCTGTTCGCCACCTACGGCGTGCTGGGACGCAACTACGCCGCGGGCCCGTCCGGCGCCGACCTGTTCGACCTGCCGCTGGTGGCGGTCAACACCTCGCTGCTGCTGCTGTCGTCCATCACCTACGGCTTCGCCATGCTGGAGATGCGGCGCAACCGGGTCGGCGCCACGCAGGGCTGGCTGGCGGTCACCGGCCTGCTGGGGCTGGGCTTCCTGTCGCTGGAACTGTATGAGTTCGCGCACCTGATCCACATCGGCGCCGGGCCGCAGCGCAGCGCCTTCCTGTCGTCGTTCTTCACGCTGGTGGGCACGCACGGGCTGCACGTCACGTTCGGCATCGTCTGGCTGGTGACGATGATGGTGCAGGTGCGCATGCACGGCCTGATCCCCGAGAACCGCCGCCGGCTGATGTGCCTGTCGATGTTCTGGCACTTCCTGGACCTGATCTGGGTCGGCGTGTTCACCTTTGTCTACCTGATGGGAGTGCTACCATGAACGCCCATGCCGACCACGCGGGCCACGGCCACGGTCACGGCCACCATGACGATGACGACGGCGCCGCCCATGGCACCCTGAAAAGCTACGTCACCGGCTTCATCCTGGCGGCCATCCTGACCGCGATCCCGTTCTGGCTGGTGATGGACCGGGTGTTCGAAAGCTCGCGCACCACGGCGCTGATCATCCTGGCCTTCGCGGCGGTCCAGATCGTGGTGCACATCATCTATTTCCTGCACATGGATGCCAAGTCCGAAAGCGGCTGGAACATGTTGGCGTTAATATTCACGCTGGTGCTGGTCGTGATCACGCTCAGCGGATCCATCTGGATCATGTATCACCTGAACTCCAACATGATGCCCATGTCGATCCACGACATGCGGAATATGCCCTGACGTGATGGCGGCAACAAAAGACTCTACGCATTCCGGCGACACCCCCCGCAATCCCCGCAGCGCAACCACCCTGGCCGTCCTGGGCGTGGTTGCGGTCGCGCTGTTCGCGGGCCTGTGCGCCCTCGGTACCTGGCAGGTGCACCGCCTGGCCTGGAAGCAGAACCTGATCGCGCAGGTGGACCAGCGGGCGCACGCGCCCGCCACGCCCGCCCCCGCTCGCGCCGACTGGCCGGCGCTGACCGCCGACAACGCCGAATACCGCCGCGTGTCGGCCAGCGGCGCCTACCAGTACGACAAGCAGACGCTGGTGCAGGCCGCCACCGAGCTGGGCAGCGGCTACTGGGCCATGACGCCGCTGCAATTGGCGGATGGCGGCGGCACGGTGCTGGTCAACCGCGGCTTCGTGCTGCCCGAATGGCGCAAGCGCCAGGCCGCCGGCGGCCAGCCCGCGGCGGACGCCGCGCCGGTCAAGGTCGACGGCCTGCTGCGCATGGGCGAGCCGGGCAACGGCTTCCTGCGCAACAACGATCCGGCCGCCAACCTCTGGTATTCGCGTGACCTGCCCGCCATCGCCCAGGCGCGCGGGCTGGGCGAGGTGGCGCCCTACTTCATCGACGCCGACGCCGCCCCAGGCGCCGGCCGCGATCCGACGCAGGCGCCGGTCGGCGGCCTGACGACGCTGACCTTCCCCAACAACCACCTGGTCTACGCCATCACCTGGTACGCCCTGGCCGTCATGATCATCGTCGGCGCCGGCATCGTGGCGCGCGAGGAACGGCGGCTGCGCGCGCGCCGCTGACCGGATCAGATCAGGCCCGAATCGACCATCGCAGAGCGGGCGTAGGATACCGGCGTCGCAAACGCCCACGGTATCCCCGCCATGCCTCTTTCCGTCATCGTCATCGGCGCCGGCATCGCCGGCCTGACGGCCGCGCACCGCCTGTCGCAACACGGCGTGCGCGTCACTGTCCTGGAAGCCCGGGACCGGGTCGGCGGCCGCATGAGCACCGACCTGCGCCACGGCTGGCGCATCGATCGGGGCGCGCAGTTCCTGTCCAGCGGCTACGCCCGCATCCACGCCCTGCTGGCCGAGACCGGCCTGCTGGCCTCCTGCCGCCCCACCTCCGGCTGGAGCGCGACCGTGGCCGATGGCCGCGTCCGGCGCCTGCACGCGCGGCGGCCCTGGACCCTGGCGTCATCCGGCCTGATGGGCAAGCGGGAGCTGCTGCGGCTGGGCTGTCGCATGGCGGCCGGCATGCGCGGCACCGCCCGCCTGCCGCTCGATGACTATGCCGCCTGGAGCGACTGGGACGACGGCGACACCGCCGCCTGGGCCGCCCGGCTGGCGGGCGAGCGCGGCCTGGACTACCTGTTCGAGCCGATGCTCGAGGGGTTCTATTTCCAGGCGCCCGAGCAGACCTCGCGCGCCCTGTCGATGGCGCTGTGGGCCTTCGGCGCGCGCCGCAGCCGCACGCTGGCGCTGGCGCAAGGCATGCAGTCGCTGCCAGAGGCCCTGGCGGCGCCGCTGGACCTGCGGCTGGACACGCCCGTCACCGCGCTGGACGTGACGCCCGGCCGGGTCTGCGCGCACACGCCGGCGGGCCCGTTCGAGGCCGACAAGGTCGTGCTGGCGGCGCCGGCGGCGCAGGCGCGCGCGCTGTACCGCGGCGACAGCGAGGCGCAACAGGCCCTGCTCGCCACGCCCTACAGCGCCACCCTCAACATCGCCATCGCGTTGCCCGGCGGCCTGCCCGCGCCGCAAGGGCTGGAGGACGTCTACGGCCTGCTGATCCCGCGCCGCGAGCGGCAGGTCATCGCCGCGGTCGGCATCGAGTCGCGCAAGGCCGCCACCTTGGTGCCGGCCGGCGGCGAACTGCTCAACGTCATGCTGGACGGCCGCGCCGGCGCGCGCCCGCAGGACGCCGACGAGCGGCGCGTGCTGGCGGAAGTGCTGCCCGAACTGGGCCGCCATTTCCCCGGCCTGGTCGGCCGCATCGACTTCACCCATTTCTGCCGCTGGCCGGCGGCCGAGCCCCTGTCGGCGGTCGGCCGGGCGCGCGCCATCCGTGATTACCGCCGGCAATGGCGCGACGCCGACCCGGTGGTGCTGGCCGGCGATTACCTGGCCATGCCCACCACCGACGGCGCGGCCCACAGCGGCGAATGGGCGGCCGCGGCCCTGTTGCGAAACCGCGTCACCGGGGCCGATTCCGCTCCCGTCAATCGGTCCGACAATCGCCGCAGATGACCGGAAATGCGTGACGGTTGACTGAGAATGCTTGAGTGCAATCTACACAGGCAACCGGGAACAACGCGGGCAGCACGCCCCCCCCCCGTCGTTCCCGTTGTTTTTCCCCACTCAAGGAGTTCTCCGGATGAAAAAGACGCTGCTCGCGGCCGCCATGTTGACCACTCTTGCCGGCGCGGCCCAGGCTGAAACCTCGGTCACCCTCTATGGCGTCATCGACACCGGCATCGGCTACAACAAGGTGTCCGGCTCGGTCAACGCGACCGACCCCATCACCGGCGCGCCCCGCGCCGTCGACGTCGGCGCCAGCCGCATCGGCATGATCAACGGCGTCCAGTCCGGCTCGCGCTGGGGCCTGCGCGGCTCCGAAGACCTGGGCGACGGCCTGCGCGCCATGTTCACGGTCGAAAGCGGCTTCGACTCGGGCAACGGCACGTCCCAACAA
Source organism: Achromobacter sp. 2789STDY5608615 (assembly GCF_001298995.1). NCBI lineage: Bacteria > Pseudomonadati > Pseudomonadota > Betaproteobacteria > Burkholderiales > Alcaligenaceae > Achromobacter > Achromobacter sp. 2789STDY5608615. The sequence goes on along the minus strand of NZ_CYTY01000016.1, from coordinate 149,134 downwards.
GGCCGCCTGTTCAACCGCCAAGCCACCATCGGCCTGGCCAACGACAGCTGGGGCTCGCTGGAATTCGGCCGTCAGACCACCGTCGGCGGCACCTTCCTGGGCGATATCGACCCCTTCTACACCAGCTTCACCCAGGCCAACATCGGCACTTCCTTCAGCGCCGCCAACACCATGCGCTGGGACAACATGGTCATGTACCGCAGCGCCTGGTCGGACGGCTTCCAGTTCGCCCTGGGCTATTCCTTCAACGCCGACAGCACCGACAAGAACCAGAGCGGCTTCCGCACCGCCGACAACGCGCGCGGCATCACCGCCGGCCTGCGTTACGTCCAGGGCCCGCTGAACGTCTCGCTGACCTACGATCAGCTCAACAGCTCGAACTCGGCGCGCCAGCTCGACGCCGATGGCGATCCTGTCATGGTCGCCGGCAAGCCGGCGGAATTCGACCATTCCGTCACGCCGCGCCAGTACGCCGTGGCCGCATCGTACGACCTCGAAGTGCTGAAGCTGGCCGCCGCCTACGGGCGCACCACCGACGGCTGGTTCGCCGGCCAGGACCTGGCGGCCAACACGGCGGTCAACGACCAGCTGGGCACCTTCCACTACGCGGCGGGCTTCAAGGCCAACTCCTACATGCTGGGCGCGACCCTGCCGCTGGACGGCATGAGCAACCTGTTCGGCTCGTGGCAGCATGTCTCGCCGTCCAACGACAAGCTGACCGGCGATGACGCCAACATGAACGTCTGGAGCGTGGGCTACACCTACGACCTGTCCAAGCGCACCATGGTTTACGCCTATGGTTCGTACGGCAAGAACTACGCCTTCATCGAAGGTTTGAAGAGCACCGCTGGCGGCGTCGGCTTGCGCCACCTGTTCTAAGCATCCACGCCGGGCCGGCCCTGCCGGCGCCACGCGCGCGACACCGCCACGGATCCGCTCCGTGGCGGTTTTTTTGGCTTCGGCCTGCGGCGACGCGCGGCGCCCTGGGCCGCTTTTCCGGGCCTTCCGGCTGCGAGCCGCGGCGATCTTCACGATACAAATAGACAGAAAATCACGGTTTTTGCCAGGAAATAGGACTTTTTGACCTACACTAGGGGCTGGGAACCACGTTGGGCGTCATGCTCAACGTGTTGTTCCCTTTATTTTTTTCCCTCTACAGCAAGGAGTTCCACGGATGAAAAAGACGCTGCTCGCAGCCGCAATGTTGACCACTTTTGCAGGCGTCGCTCAGGCAGAAACGTCAGTCACTCTCTATGGTGTCATCGACACCGGCATTGGCTACAACAAGATCAAGGGCAGTGGCTATGACGGCAGCAAGCTCGGCATGATCAACGGCATCCAGGCCGGCTCCCGCTGGGGCCTGCGCGGATCCGAAGACCTGGGCGATGGCCTGCGCGCCGTGTTCACGCTGGAAAGCGGTTTCGATTCGGGCAACGGCACCCGCGGCCAGAGCGGCCGCCTGTTCGGCCGCCAGGCCACCCTCGGGCTGGCCAACGACGCCTGGGGCACGATCGAATTCGGCCGCCAGGCCACCGTCGGCTCGAACTACCTGGCCGACATCGACCCCTTCTACACCAGCTACACCCAATCGAACCTGGGCCTGGGTTTCAGCGCGGCCAACACCATGCGCTGGGACAACATGATCATGTATCGCAGCCCCTCGATGAGCGGCTTCCAGTTCGCCGCGGGCTATTCCTTCAACGTCGACGATACCAACAGCGACGAAACCCATTTCCGCACCAACGACAACTCGCGCGGCATCACCGCCGGCCTGCGCTACGTCGAGGGCCCGGTCAACGTCACCCTGACCTACGACCAGCTCAACGGCTCGAACCGCGGCTCGATCGACCACGGCGCGACGCCGCGCCAATACGCCATCGGTGCGTCGTACGACCTGGAAGTGGTGAAGCTGGCCGCCGCCTACGGCCGCACCACCGACGGCTGGTTCGTCGGCCAGGACCTGCCGGCTGGCACGCCCTTCAGCGACGAGTTCGGCACCAACCGCTACGTGGACGGCTTCAAGGCCAACGCCTACATGCTCGGCGCCACCTTCCCGATCGGCGGCGCCAGCAGCGTGTTCACCTCGTGGCAGCACGTCTCGCCGTCCAATGACCGCCTGACCGGCGGCGACGCCAACATGAACGTCTGGAGCGTGGGCTACACCTACGACCTGTCCAAGCGCACCAACCTGTACGCCTATGGTTCGTACGGCAAGGACTACGCGTTCATCGACGGCCTCAAGAGCACCGCGGCCGGCGTCGGCATCCGCCACGTGTTCTAAGGCAACGGGTCGCGCCGGCGCTGCCGGCGCCCCGGCGGCTCGCCGTAGGCGCGCCGGTACATGGCGATGAAGGCGCTGTCGCTGGCATAGCCCACGGCATGCGCCACTTCCGTGACGGACGCGCCCTCGGCCAGCCGGGCCCGCGCCATCAGCAGGCGGCATTGCGTGCGCCAGCGCGTGAACGGCAAGCCGGTCTCCGCCAGAAAGGCGCGCGCCAGCGTACGGCCGCTGGCGCCCACCCGGCGGCCCCCAGTCATCGATCGACAGCGCGCAGGCCGGATTTGCCAGCAGTTCGCGCGCGATCGGCGCCAGCCGCCGATCGCGCGGCATGGGCAGATGCAGCGGCGCCGCGGGCGCCGCCGCCAGTTCATCCAGCAACGCGCCCACCAGGCGCTGGCGCGGCCCGTCCAGCGCCTGGTCGGAGGGCCATTGCGTCACGCGCACGATCATTTCGCGCAACAGCGGATTGACGTCGAGGATGCGCGGCTCGCGCGGCAGGTCCGGATAGACCGCCACATCGAAATACAGGCTGCGATAGGCGAACGTGCCCTGCATGGCCGTGCGATGCACACACCCGGCCGGCAGCCAGGCTGCCTGCAGCGGCGCCAACTGCCCCACCCGGTCGGTGAGATACAGCGTCACCCCGCCTTCCGCCTGATACAGCAATTGCGCGCGTTGGTGCGCATGCCAGTCCGACGCGTGCGCGCGCGTGTCGATCGCCATGCCCACCACGGGGCAGGCGACGAGGTCCGGATCTTCGACGGCATCGGGGGAATAGACAGGCATGTCCGATTGGCGATGTTTTATGGCGCGATAGCGTGATTTTGCGCGCCGCCGCGCGCCTACGCTAGCGGCTTTTCGCATCAAGTCCGTCGCATGTCTTCCCGTCTTTGTTCCCCGCCCGCCTGCGGCGCCCCGCCGCCGTCCTGGCTCGTCATCGCGCTGCTGGCCCTGCCGCAGATCGCCGAGACCATTCTCGCCCCCGCCCTGCCGGACTTGGCGCGCCACTGGCGCCTGGATGCCGCCGCCACGCAGCCGGTCATGGGCGTCTTCTTCGTCGGCTTCGCCGCCGGGGTGTTTCTATGGGGACATCTCGCCGATACCTGGGGCCGCCGCCCCGCCATGCTGGCCGGCCTGGCCACCGGGCTGGCGGGCACGCTGGGCGCGCTGGCCGCGCCGCATTACGCGGCGCTGCTTGGCGGCCGCTTCGTCCAGGCGCTGGGCCTGGCGGCGTGCTCGGTGGTGACGCAGACCGCGCTGCGCGATTGCCTGGACGGCCCGCGGCTGACGCGCACCTTCGTCACGCTGGGCGCGGTGCTGGCCTGGTCGCCCGCCGTCGGACCGCTGACGGGCCAACTGCTGGCCGACCGGCATGGCTATGCCGGCGTGCTGGCGACGCTCGCCGTCGTGATCGCGCTGCTGCTGGGATCGGTCGCCTGGCGCTGGCACGAAACCCGCCCGGCGCGCACCGGCCACGTGCCGCTGGCGGCGCTGGCCGGCCAGATGCTGGCCGACGCCGCGCTGCGCCTGGCGGTGCTGCGGGTCGCCGGCCTGAACCTGCTGGTGTTTTCGTTCTATGCCGCCGGCCCGTTCATGACGGGCCCGCTGCCGGGACTGGGTTTCGGCTGGGTGGGCCTGGGCGTGGCGCTGGTGGGCAGCCTGGGCGCCGCCGCCAACCGCCGGCTGCCCGCCGCCGCGGACGCCGAGCGCCGGGTGCGCTACGGCCTGCGCTGCGTCGCGCTGGGCACGGCGGCGCAGGCCGCCGCCATGGCCTGGCGCCCGGAACCGGGCTGGCTGTGGGCGGCCGCGGCGCTGCCGGTGTTCGCGGGCTATGGCCTGGCGATCCCCAATCTGCTGGGGCCGGCGCTGCGCCGCCACGGGCATTGCCTGGGGCGCGCCGGCGCCCTGTTCGGCCTGGCCTACTACAGCCTGCTGGGGTTGGGGTTGGCGGCCACCTCATGGCTGCCTTTCGACACGCCCCGGCCGTTGTCCCTGGCGTGGCTGGGGTTGGCGCTGGCGTTGCTGCTGGCGCGCTCGAAGCCGGCTTGAATGCGGCCCTCTGCGCAAGACGTCGCGGCGCGCTAGCGCGCGGGCGGGTCGGGCGTCTCGACCGCCAGCCCCTCGGCGCGCCAGTCCGGGAAACCGGCGTCGAGCCGCCGGGCGCGCAGGCCGTGCGCCCGCAACGCGGTGACGGCGTCGGAAGACAGCACGCAGAACGGGCCGCGGCAATAGGCCACGATCTCGTGCGCGGCCGGCAATTCGCCGAGCCGCTCGAGCAACTCGCCGGCGGGGATATTGATGGCGCCAGGCAGATGGCCTTGCGCGAACTCGTCGGCGGGCCGCACGTCCAGCAGCGTCATGCTGCCTTCGCCCAGGCGGTCGAGCAGTTCGTCGCGCGAGATGGCTTCCAGCCCGTCGCGGCGATCCTGGCTGTCCGCCACCAGGCGCCGGATCTCGCTCCGGTTGTGCTGCGCCACGGCCCCGAGGGCATTGAGCAGCCCGGCGACGGGCGCGGTGCCGAGCCGGTAGTACACATGCTTGCCGTCGCGCCGGGTCGCCACGAAACCGGCGCGGCGCAACTGCTGCAGGTGCTGCGAGGTATTGGCGACCGACAGGCCGGACAATTCGGCCAGCCGTTCGACCGGGCGCTCGCCCTGCGCGATATGCTCGAGCAGCACCAGGCGATGGGCGTTGCCCAGCGTGCGGGCGAGTTCGGCCAGTTCGGCCGCGAGAGGGGTCTGGAGGGGTGGCGCGGTCATTGGCGGCGATCTTAGCATTGGGGCCGCGTCAATCAAGCGGGACCTTGAACGACGCCTGGCGTGAACCTGGCGTGACGGTGCAATGAACACGAAACACGTGACTGTCATCATTGGATACTTCTTCAGCCGAACCCGAAACGCTCATTCATGTCCCGCTCGCCCAACTCCGTCCTTCCCCGCCCTTTCACCGCGCGCTGGCGCCCCGCCCTGCGGATCCTGGCCCTGGCCGCGCTGCCGCTGGTGCTGGCCGCCTGCAACGGCAGCAAAGACGATGATGACGACAGCCCCGTCGTCCAGAATCCGGCGCCGCCGACCGACACCCGCAACCAGGCCTATCTGGCGACCAAGCCGGGCGACGTCATCAAGGTCCGCATCGAGGAACTGCACCCGACCCAGGCCGCCATCGGCTACGACCAGATCTACTACAAGCTGGGCCGCTGGCAAGGCGACTTCAACCGTCCCACCTGGGCGGCCGACGCGACCAAGCAGCTGGATTATCTGAACCGCACGGTCGGCAAGAAATTCAGCGACTACTGCGAGGACATGGGCGCCAACACGTCCCAGGCCTTTACCTCCATCGCCCAGCTGCAGGCCGCGCGCCTGGACCAGCCGGCCACCTTCAACTGCACCGCGGCGATGGGCGCAAACCCCACCAACCTGAAGACCGTGGTGGTCGGCTGGGACGGCAATCTGTACCTGACCGACGGCCACCACACGTTCTCGTCGCTGCGCGAGATCGCCGACGGCGGCCCCAAGCTGCCGGTATGGGTCAAGGTCGACGCCAACTACAGCGGCATCGGCACCGCCTCGGCCTTCTGGCAGCGCATGGTCGACGAGCGCAAGGCCTGGCTGCGCGACGGCCAGAACCAGCCCATCACCGTGGACCAGCTGCCGACGCGGGTGGGCATCGCCAACGCGCAGGAAGCCGGCGGCATGCAGGAAGACCGCTATCGCTCGCTGGTGTACTTCACCCGCGACATCGCCTACAGCAACGGCAGCCTGCCGGAGTTCGCGGAGTTCCTGTGGGGCGACTGGCTGCGCCGCCAGGTGGCCGGCGGCCAGCTGCCCGGCCTGGACCAGTACGCGATGGCCGCGCCGTCCACGCCCGCGCAGATCCTGACGGTCAGCACCTTGAGCGGCGCGTTGGCGCCCACCGGCGCCAACGACGGCTATGCCGCCGCCGTGCGCAACGCCGCGCTGAAGATGACCGCGCTGGCCGACACCGACATCGTGTTCCAGGACCGCACGGCGGCCAGCCTGGGCCGCATCCAGCTGGTGGCTGGCGCCCCCAGCGGCTCGCCCACCAAGACCGCGCGCGACACGCTGGAAGAACTGCCGCGCAACGACGTCAAGGCCGACGCCACGCCGCAAGGCACCCCGCGCGGCGCGGGCAAGCTGTGGTTCGCGGTCAACTACCGCGCCTGCGGCAAGCCGGCCACCGGCACCTGCTGGGGCTGGTAGGCGCCGGGGCGGCCACGCCGCCTCAGCGGTCGATCTGCATGGCCGGCCGGGCTTGCACCTTGCCCAGCCAGGCCTGCACCTTCGGGTGCGCCGCCACGCGCGCCCCGAGCATCGTGCTGTAGCCGATCACCGAGCCCACCACCAGGTCGGCCAGCGAGTATTCGGCGCCCAGTATCCAGGGCTGGCGCGCCAGGTGACCGTCCAGCACCGCCAGCAAGACGTCCAGGTCGGCCAGCGCCCGTTCCGCCTGGCTCGGATCGCGTTGGCCTTCCTCGCCGTAGCCGACGTGGAACAGGCGCCACAGCACCGCGCCGTACGACACATAGGCCCACGCGCTCCAGGACATGGCGGCCAGCCGTTGCGGCGTGCCCGCGGCGGGCCACAGGCCGCGCTCGACGCCCCATTGCTCGCCCAGCCACAGCTGGATCGCCAGCCCTTCGGACAGCGGCGCACCGTCCACGGTCAGCGTCGGCACCTTGCCATTCGGATTGATCGCCAGGAATTCGGGGCGATGCTGCTCGCCGGCGCGGATGTCGACCTTCACGCGTTCGTGCGGCACCTGCAGTTCGGCCAGGGCGGCGGCGATCGGGGAGGCGCTGGACTGGGGGTACCAATAAAAGACGATGGACATGGAAAAACTCCGGTTTCGTGGATTCCCGCCGCGGCCCCATGGCCGCTGGCGACGGGATGAACTGTAGAATCCATTGCGGACAGTTTCCGCCCTCGATTCGCTTTATCGTCGACGCCATGCTCACCTCCAGCAACCGCCTCCTGCGCCTGCTTTCGCTATTGCAGACCCGCCGCCACTGGGCCGGAGGCGAGCTGGCGCAGACGCTGGAAGTGCACCCGCGCACCCTGCGGCGCGACATCGACCGGCTGCGCGAACTGGGCTACCCGATCCAGGCCAGCAGCGGCGTGGCCGGCGGCTACGCCTTCCGCGCCGGGCACGCGCTGCCGCCGCTGCTGCTGGACGACGACGAGGCGCTGACGGTGGCGATCACCCTGCGCACCGCCGCCACCGGCACGGTCGGCGGCATCGAGGAGGCCGCGCTGCGCGCGCTGGTGAAACTGGAACAGGTGATGCCGTCGCGGCTGCGGCACAAGATGGATGCCTTGCGCTCGGCGCTGGTGCCGCTGGCCCGCCACACCCCGCTGGTGGACGCGGGCCTGCTGGCCGCGCTGGCGGCCGCCTGCCGCGACCAGCTGCGGGTGAGCTTCGGCTACACCGACAGCCGCGGCCAGGCCAGCACGCGCGAGGTCGAGCCGCAGGGGCTGGCGCACACGGGCTGGCGCTGGTATCTGGTGGCCTGGGATCCGGCGCGCGATGACTGGCGCACGTTCCGCCTCGACCGCATCGCCGGCCAGGTGACGCCGGGCGCGCATTTCCGCCCGCGGCCGCCGCCCGATGGCGGCGACCTGCGCGGCTACGTGGCGCGATCGGTGGGCCAGGCGCCCAACGCCGAGGACGCCCGCGTCATCCTGCACGCGCCGCGGGCGGCGATGGCGGCGCGCATTCCGCCGTGGGCCGGCGAACTCGATGCGCTCGATGACGGCCGTTGCCTGCTGCGTTGCGCCGGCCAGTCGCCGGACATGCTGGCCTACTGGTTGATGACGCTGGACGTGGAGTTCGACGTGCTGGCGCCCGCGGCGCTGGCGCAGCGCCTGCGGCAGGCGGGCGAACGCGTCGACCGCATGCTGCAACGCCGCGCCGCGCGCGACGAGGGCCTCTGACCCCCTGCGTCTGAACCCTGCGTCTGAATCCTGCGTCTGAACCCTATTCCCCGGCCCCTCGGGCCGATGCCGAGGAATGGCACCCGAACCGGTTGTTTATCCGCTGATTGCCCCGATGCGCGCGGGCCGCAGTTCGAGTATCTTGTGACTCCCTCGCACATTCCGGAGCCCCTGCCGCCATGAGTCTCGAACCGACCTCCTCCCCGTCCCAGCCCGCCACCGCCGCCGCGGCGCCGCCCGCCGACGTCTTCCTGCAATTCCTGGTGAACCTGGTGAACAACGGCGGCCAGCTCAAGAGCATCGGCGTGACGCTGCAGATGGGCGGCATGCTGGTGTCCGGCGAGATCGTGTCGGGCGCCGAGTACTTCGACCGCTTCGCCGAAACCTTCGCCGACTCGCTGTCGGACGCGGACGGCCAGGCGCGGCAATCGGTGCGCACCTCGCTGGCGGAACTGGGCGACGTGTTCCGGCTGCCGCAACCGGCCGAACCCCTGCCCAACTACATCCACCTGGCCGACGCCCTGTTCTTCACCGCCGACGGCACCCCGATCGCCGGCCAGCCGACGCTGTGGCGCGGCCGCAGCAGCGCCGTGGACGGCTTCATCCTGGGCCGCCTGCAGGCCGCCTGAGCCGGGCGGCCGTGCCAGGGCCTGCCGAACACGACAGGACGCCTCGCACGCGTACCCCTCCGTGCGGGGAGCGCTTCCTAGGGCGAGACGCAGGCGTTGAAACTGCGCCAGGCGGCGCCATCGGCCGCCAGCCAGACCGCCAGGCATTGTGCGCTGAGCGGCGCGGACAGCGTGGCGCCGCGAAACAGCAACCCGGGATGCGAACGCAGCCAGACGAAATCGTGGATGTCCGCGATGTCGTCGGCCACCACTTGCAGGTGGGTGTCGGCGAGACATGCCATCAAGGCGTTGAAGCGGCGTTGCAGCCCACGGTCGGCGCCGAGTCCGCGCGGGATTTTCAACACCAGGCCGGTCGCGCAAAGCTCGCCACAGGCCACCGGCTGGCCGCCGCAAGTAGCAGGCAGCAGCTGCGCGCGCAGGCCGGGACGGAATTCGGCGTAGCTGGCCACGGCCTGCGCCTGCGGCATCAGGCGCAGGATCAACGGCAACTGGAAGGTGAGACGCCGGGCCGCCAGGTGCGTCCTGTCACGGCGGGCGGCGGCGCCGAAGCAAAGCTGTTCGCGCGACAGGCCCAGGTCGAGATCGGTGCACAGGCGCTGCGCCAGGTCTGCGTCGCCCGGGGCGGTCAGCGCATGATCGAAAGACAGGTCGATGGGCGCGTCAGGCCGGGAAGCGAAAGCCGCCGCGGCCCGCAAGCGGGCACGCTGGGGCGCCAGATCGACGGCGCGCCAGGGCATGAAACTGTCGGCGACCGCGTACTCGTGCACCCGGCCTTGCGCGGTGAAGACCGGCTGGAACCGCAGGAACAGGGATTCTTCGGGCGGGAAGCAGGCGTGAGTGGCGTCACGCATGGCGGGACCGGACCACGGGCGCCGGCCAGAGGCGGCGCGTGGGGGAGAACATCATGGAACCTCATCGGGGCGCGGCCAGGCCGCAATGCCGGCCGTGTCGGACGGAAGACCAGCAGGGATGTGGACGATGGTGCCAAAGGCGGGGCAGCGATTGAACAGGAATATTCTCAATCGGCCGCGTGATCGCGCCTGGATGGATCCGAGCGGGCGCTGGCTGCCCAGGTGCGGCCGGCGCGCCCGTCCTGCTTGCATTTTTGAGATTCCTCCCACCGCCTGCGGCCGTCATGAACCCTAAAATTCTGTCCCCTCGTCCGGCTTCGGCGCCGCCGGCTCCGCCCGCGGCCGCCGATGCGGAATAATTCGTCGGTCCCTCCCGCCAACCCGACCGCGCCCCGCATGCAAAGACTCCGCATCGTCATCGCCGACGATCACCCCCTGGTCCTGATGGCCATGACCGAACTGCTGAAGCAGTACCTGGGCTTCGAGGTCGTCGCCGCGCTGGACTCGCCGACGGCGCTGGTCGAGCAGCTCGAGCGCGAGCTGCCGCAGGTGGTCATCACCGACTACGCCATGCCCGGCGACGACCTCTACGGCGACGGCATCCGCCTGGTCAAGTACCTGATCCGCCACTATCCCGGGGTCCGCGTGGTGGTGCTGACCATGGTGTCCAATCCCATGATCGTGTCGGCGCTGTACGACGCCGGCGTCGATGCGGTGGTCTTCAAGCACGACAGCCCGAACGAGATCGTCAGCGCCCTGCAGGCGCTGCAACGCGGCCGCAAATACTATCCGCCCGGCCTGACGCGGCGGCCGTCGCCAGCGGGGCGCGGCGCGCTCATCGGCGACCGCATCAACAGCCTTTCGCCCAAGGAGTTCGAGGTGCTGCGGCATTTCGTGCGCGGCGAGTCGATGATGCAGGTGGCCGGCAGCCTCAAGCGCAGCGTCAAGACCGTCAGCGGCCAGAAGATCTCGGCCATGCGCAAGCTGGACGTGCGCACCGACCAGGAACTGGTGGCGTTCTGCGTCGAGCACGGCATGTTCCAATGAGGGTTCGATGAACCCGATAGAGAAGATGGGCATGACGCGGCAATCCCCGGAAACCGTCATCGGCCAGGCGCTGGACCGCCAGGCGATGCAGGCGCTGATCGAGCGGGCCGACGGCCAGCCGCTGGCCTTCGACGACTGCGACTTCCAGGAAGCCGACTTCTCGCGCCTAGATCTGCGCGGCGCCCGCTTCACCGCCTGCGCCATCGCCGGCGCCTCGTTCCAGGGCGCGACGCTGGCCGACAGCGTCTGGCGGCGCTGCCGTGGCGGACAGGCCGTGTTCGCCTCGGCCGACGCCAGCGAGGCGCTATTCGAGCATTGCGACCTGAACAATGCCAACTGGCGCCGCGCGCGCCTGGCGAGCGCCCGCTTCCAGGGCTGCAAGCTGACCGGCGCCGACTTCGACGGCATCGCCTGCCTGGGCTGGACGCTGGAAGACTGCCTGCTGGTGGGCGCGCTGGTGCGCGGCATCTCGTTCCGCAAGTGTGCATTGCAGCAACTGGACTTCTCCGACGCCGACCTGACCGGCTGCGATCTGCGCGACACGGTGTTCCATGGCGGCAGCCTGCGCAACGCCACGCTCAAGAACGTGCGGTTCGAGGGCGCCGACCTGCGCGAGGCCGACCTGGGCGGCATCGACCTGTCCGCCGCCGCGCGGCTGGCCGGCGCGGCCATCTCCAAGACCCAGGCGGCGGCGCTGCTGGCCGAACTGCGCATCACCGTCATCTGACGGCGGCCGCGCCGTCCGCGCGGACGCCCGCAAGGCGCCCGGTCCCGCTACACTCCTGGCGACAGGCCGGTCATCGGCACCGGTCCGCGACCAGGGAACCGCCATGCTCGAAACAGACAGCATTCAAGCGCGCAGGTCCAACGGACAGAAGGCCCGGGAACGCGTCAAGCGTTCGGCCCACGCCGCCCTCGGCAATGTCGACCGGGACCCGATCCGGTTGCTGCGGATCAACAGCGCCGGGCGGGTGCAGGCCCTGATCCCGCTGCGCTACGGCCGCATGGCGGCCTCGCCCTTCACCTTCTTTCGCGGCGCCGCCATCCTGCAGGCGCACGACCTGGCCGGCACCCCGCATACCGGCATCTCCATCCCCATCTGCGGCGACGCCCACCTGCTCAACTTCGGCGGCTTCGCCACGCCCGAACGGCAGCTGCTGTTCGACCTGAACGACTTCGACGAAACCGCCACCGGCCCGTGGGAATGGGACGTCAAGCGGCTGACGGCGAGTCTGGCGGTGGCGGCGGCGCACATGGGCTATGGCCGCGGCGACAGCGCCGACATCGTCATGGCGGCCGCCAGCGAATACCAGCTGCGCATGAACGAGTACGCGCAGAACAGCACGCTCGACGTCTGGTACCAAGGCATCACCTTCGAGCGCATGCTGCAGGACGCGGAAACCCCCGAGGGCCGCCGGTTGATCGGCCGCGCCATGGAGAAGGCCGCCGGCCGCACCAACGAGAGCATGCTGCACAAGATGGCGTACCTGGACGGCGGCCACTGGCGCATCCGCGACGCGCCGCCGGCCATGTTCCACCCCAGCGGCCCGGTGACGCTGCTGGGCAAGGCCGAGCACTGGCCGGACACGCCGACCTGGAAGAAAAAGATGGCCAAGTGCTACGCCGGTTATCTCGACAGCCTGGCGCCGGACCGGCGCGAACTGCTCAAGCACTTCGCGGTGCAGGACGTGGTCTTCAAGGTGGTGGGCGTGGGCAGCGTGGGCACGGTCTGCCTGGTGATGCTGATGGTCGACAGCTGGGGCAATCCGCTGTTCCTGCAGGTCAAGGAAGCGCGCCAATCCGTGATCGCCCGCTATGCCCGCGACAAGGCGCCCGCGCATGACGGCTATCGCGTGGTGGCGGGCCAGCGGCTGCTGCAGGCGGCCAGCGACATCTTCCTGGGGTGGTCGACGGGGCCGCGCGGCAGGCACTATTACTTCCGCCAGTTGCGCGACATGAAAGTGTCGGCCGACGTCGAGAGCTTCAACCAGAAGATCCTGACCGGTTACGCCCGCATGTGCGGCCGCGCGCTGGCGCGGGCCCATGCCAAGGCCAGCGGGCACTCGGTGGAGCTGGCCGCGTACATGGGACGCGCGGGCCAATTCCCCGAGGCGCTGCTGGCGTATGCGCAGGGCTACGCGCGGCAGAACGAGAAGGACTACCGCCGCTTCCTCGAGGCCTGCCGCGCGGGCAAGCTGCCCATGCGCACCGACGAGGACATGGCGGCGGACTTCCGCGTCTGACCGCGCCCGGCCGTCAGGCGCCGGCCACGCCCATGGCCGGATCGCTCACCGTGTGCGCGCCGGTCTCGACGCGGCCGGCGAAGCGGCGGTAGAACGCCGGATCGCTGGAGCAGGTGACGGCGAAGTCATACCACTGCCCGCTGGCCGCCAGCCCCCAGTTGCGAGTGGCCTTGCCGCCGCCCGCCACGTCCAGCGTCACCGCCGCGTCCTGGCGGTACGCCTGCGGCGCGACCGTAAAGGTGCAGGCCTTGGCGCCGGTGTTGAGCAGCTCGGCGTAGACCTCGCCGTTGGCGATGTCGTAGCAGACCCGAATCTCGGGCAGCGCGCCGCTGTCGGCGATGCGGTTGGTGTCGCCCTTGAAATGGCGGTGGTAGCCGTTGGGGCCGAGCACCCACAGGTCGTACATGCCGAGGTTGTCCTGCAGCGCGTTCCAGGTGTCGGACAGGGTCTTGCCGGCCTCGACCGCATAGCGGCGCGGCAACCGGTCCAGGTGATAGCGGTCGTAGACATGGAACACCGCGCCCTGCGTGCCGGTGTTGGCGAACACCAGCTCCACCGTGCCGGCCGCGGCGCAGCGCGCGCTGGTGTGCAGTTCGTAGGGCAGCGCGCGCGACGGCCGCGTGCCGCTGGCCTGCAGCGGCAGCTGCATATCGGTGGGCAGCGGCATCTGCGGCAGGGCCTCCTGCGCGGTGCGCAACTGGTCGGCCGCGGCGCGCGTGGCGCGTCCGGCCAGCGTCGGCAGCGACTCGGTGTTGGGCGTCTTGAAGTTGAAGGCGCTGGTCAGGTCGCCGCAGACCGCGCGGCGGAACGGGCTGATGTTGGGCTCGGCCACGCCGAAGCGCGCTTCCAGGAAACGCAGCACCGAGGTGTGGTCGAACACCTGCGAGTTGACCCAGCCGCCGCGGCTCCAGGGCGAGATCACGTACATCGGCACGCGCGGGCCGGGACCGTAGACGCGGCCGTCCTTGGTCGCCGGCTGGGTCGTGCTGCCGGCGGGCGAGGCGTGCGTGAAGTACTCGGGCGTCAGGTCGGCATCGGCCAGCGTGGTCTTGCCGGCCGGGCTGCCGCCGGCGTCGCGCGACGGCGCGGACGGCGACGGCACGTGGTCGAAGTAGCCATCGTTCTCGTCGAAATTCACCAGCAGCACCGTCTTGCTCCAGACCTCGGGCACGGCGGTCAGCGCGTCCAGCACTTCCTGCAGGAACCAGGCGCCCTGCACCGGGCTCGACGGGCCGGGGTGTTCGCAGTAGATCGACGGCGCGTTCATCCAGGACACCTGCGGCAGCTTGCCGTCGCGGATGTCGCGCTTGAAGGCGTCCAGGTAGTTCTCGGGCGCGGCGCCCGGCAGCGTGTTGGCCACGCCCTTGTAGAGCGGATTGGCGGCATTGTCGGTGGCCGGGTCGTAGGCCTTGTACGGCAGCGCCTGACCGGTGTTGGCGTAGGGCACGCCCGGCTCGCCGCCGCTGGACACCGGAAAGCCGGAGCTCACGTTGGCCTGGCGGAACGCGCGGAACGCGCCCAGCATGTTGTCGCCCCATTCATCGGGCATGTTCTGGTACGAGATCCAGCTGACGCCGGCCTGCTCCAGCCGCTCGGCGTAGGTGGTCCAGGTGTAGCCCTTGTTGACGTTGGCCGGCAGGCCGTCGATCCAGTCCCACTCGTTGTTGACGAAAGCGGTGTTGGTGGGCACGGCGCCGTTGGTGCCGGTCAGGTGGAACGAGCGGTTGGCGTCGGTGCCGGTATGCATCGAACAGTGATAGGCGTCGCACAGCGTGAACGCGTTGGCCAGCGCGAACTGGAACGGGATCTCGCGTTCCTTGAAGTAGCCCATCGAGATGTCGTTCTTGTGCGTCGGCCATTGCGCCATGCGGCCGCCGTCCCAGGCTTTCTGGCTGTCGTCCCAGCTGTGCGGGGTGCCGGAGGCGCGCTGCGCGTTGTTGGTGGTGCCGTCGATGTGGAACGGCGTCAGCACGGCGCCGTTGGCGCGTTGCTGCTGCCAGACCTTGCGGCCGTTGGCGAGCGGAATCGGGAAGCGGTCGCCGAAGCCGCGCACGCCCTTGAGCGTGCCGAAGTAATGGTCGAACGAGCGGTTCTCCTGCATCAGGATGATGACGTGCTCGACGTCCTTGATGGTGCCGGTGGCGTTGTTGGCGGGGATGGCGAGCGCGCGGCGGATGCTGGGCGGAAAGGCGGCGAGCGCGGCGGCGGCGAAGCCCGCGCCCGTGGCGGTCTGGAGGAAATTGCGGCGGGAGGTCATCAGTTCTACTCGGGATCGTGGAGGTCGGCGCTACCGCCGCTTACGGGGCGCAACGCAGCTGCGGCGCGGTCGGTTGGGTGACCGGCGGCTGCGCGGGATCGTCGGAGGAATCGTCACCGCCACAGGCGGCGAGCGTGGCGGCCGCGAGCAGGACCGCGGCAAGGGTTCTTGCAAGACTCGTGGAGGGCATGGGGAGGTTCTTTGGAAAGAGGAGGACCGACCTTGCCGCGACCAGCCGGCAAGACCCCAGCGAGTCTAGGAATGCGACGTGACAGCGCCGTGAAAGGTGGCGTGCCGAAACGGGCCGCGGCGCGTGCGCGCGGCCTCAGTGTGTGTCCAGATGCGTCAGCGCGCGGGCCGGCTGAAGCGCTGCTCCACCACCACGCCGCCCCATTGCGTGCCCTCGGCTTCCTCGGTCAGCACGAAGCCTTCGGACTCGTACAGATGGCGCGCGGCGTCCAATCCCTTGAAGGTCCACAGATACGTTTCGTCAATATCGAGCGTGTCGACGAAGCGCATCGCGCGCGTCAGCAGCGCGCGGCCGACGCCGAGTCCGCGCAGCGATTCATCGACGATGAACCAGCGCAGATGCGCGGTGCGTTTTTCCAGGTCGCTGTCGATGGCGATGGAGGCCAGCGTGCGGTTGCCGTCGGCATAGCGCCACAGGTTCTTGCCCGGCGCCGGCAGCGACTCGGCGAAGGCCGCCAGGCCCGTCGCCACCAGGCGCTCGAACACCACGCCAAAGCCGGCGGCCTGCGCGTAGTAACGCGCATGCAATGCGGCCACGTCGCCGATACAGCCCGGCGCATAGCCTTCCTGGATCTGCAGCTCGATGGCGTCGCTGGCCTGGGCGGCGCGGGTGTTCGGATTCTCGCGTGCCAAGGCGTCGGCATAGAGCGACAGGTAGCGCACCAGGATCTCCTGGTCGGGCGGCGCCAGTTGCCTCAGGGCCCGCGACACCTGCTCGGTGGCGAACTGGTCAATGCGGTTGCGCAGGTCCAGGCCGGCCGGCGTCAGCGACAGGCGCGAGGCGCGCGCGTCGCCGCTGTCGGTCTCGCGCGCCACCAGGCCGGCCGCTTCCAGCTTGGCCACCTGGCGGCTGGTGTTGGATTTGTCCAGCCGCAGCACCAGCGCCAGGTCGCGCGCCTGGATGCCAGGCTGCAGGCCGATCTCGATGATGGCGTGCACCGCCGACGGCGCCAGCTCGCTGCCGGCCAGCGAAGGCCGCATGAAGCCGAGTTCGCGCACCAGCTTGCGCGAGAATTCCCGCAGGTCGCGGATGGTCTGTTCGCGGGATCGGGTGGGAAAGTCGATAAGATCCATGGTGGCGCGTCCTGAAGTTGCGGGTCGCAACCAATTTACTTGCGAATCGCAACCAACACAAGCCCCCCCCTGCTGCCTCATGAAAATCCAATTGCTGTCCGATCTGCACCTGGAATCCGACCCCACTTTCGTCGCGGACCCGACGCCGGGCGCGGACCTGCTGGTGCTGGCGGGCGACATCGGCTCGTACCAGCCGCGCTCGCGGCTGGCCACGGACGACTTCGGCCTGGGCCGCTATGCGCCGCGCCACGGCTGGCCGACGCCGGTGGTGTACGTGCCGGGCAACCACGAATACGACAACCTCGACTTCGACGAGACCCACGAGCGGCTGCGGACGCTGTGCGAGGCGCTGGGGATCCAGTGGCTCGAGCGCGAGACCCTGGTGATCGACGGCGTGCGGCTGGTGGGCACCACGCTGTGGAGCGACTTCGACGCGCTGGCCGCGCCGGGCGACACGCTGACGCAGGCGCTGGCCAAGCGCGGCAAGGCGTTCCGGGCCGCCGATTTCTACCTGGAAAAGGCGCAGATGCGGCGCCACGGCGCGCCCTTCATGGCCGAGCAGATGCGCGAGCAGGGCCTGGCCTGTCAGGCCTGGCTGGAAGCGGCGCTGCGCGCGCCGTTCGACGGCCCCACGGTCGCCATCACCCACTTCGCGCCGAGCCTGGCCAGCGCCGATCCGCGCTACGGCGTGACGCCGGGCACCGCCGGTTTCTGCAACGCGCTGGACCACCTGCTGCCGCTGGCCGACCTGTGGCTGCACGGCCACCTGCACTGCCCGCTGGACTACGTGAAGGACGGCTGCCGCGTGGTCGCCAATCCGCTGGGCTACGCCCGCAAGGGCGAGCAGGAGGGCTACCTGCCCGACGCGTTGTGGGACGTGCCGCGCGCGTAGGCTGGCATCGCGGCGGCGTTCAGCGCGCCGCGGTATCGAGTTCGGCCAGCACCTGCCGGGCGACCTCGTCGAGCGAACGCCGGCAGTCCATGGCCACCCGCTGCAATTGGTCGTGCGCAGCCTGCTCGCTCAGGCCGTGGCGGCTGACCAGCAGCCACTTGGCGCGCTCGACCCGCCGCCGTTCCTCCAGCGCGCCGCGCGCCAGCGCCAGCGCGTCGTCCGACTGCCGCAGGCGCTGCGCCTGATCGCGCATCAGGTCGAGGATGGACCGCTCCATGGCCTCGCCCACGCCGTCCTGCGGCGGCACGTCGAGAATGCGGCCCTGCAGCTGGAACAGCATCGCCGGCGCGTCGTCGCCGGCGCGGTCGGCGAAGCGGCTCAGCAGCAGCCGGTGGTTGTCGAGCTCGGCGCGGGTCTCGACGATGCGGCGATGGCATTGCAGCGTCAGGGCCTCGGCCAGCAGGCTTTCGACCGCGCGCATGGCGTCGATGCGCTCGGTGCACAGGCCGAACCACAGCTCGGCCAGGCCGGCGTCGACGCGTTCGGCCTCGGAGGTCCGCAACGCCATGTCGCGCAGCCGCAGCACCGGGCCGGCGCCCTGCTCCAGCCGCTCCCACGCGGCCAGCGCGTCCGCGCCGGCGTACTGCGCGAAGCTGTCGAAGCAGCGCTTCTGCAGATCCGCCAGCTCCAGCACGCGGGCCTTCTGCACTTCGGTGAAATAGCCGGCGGTGTAGCCCATGACGCCATAGGCGCGTTCCTGTCCGCACAGCTCCTTGCCCTGCATGAAATTGAGCAGCGCCACCAGCAGCCGCGTGACGCCCGCGTCGAGCGACGAGTCGGCGGCTTCGAACACCAGCGCGAACAGGCTTGCGATGAGCCGCGTGAAGACCGCGCCGGCCTCTTCCGCCGCCACGCGGCGGTCACGGATGGCGCGGCGCGTGCGCGGCAGCTCGTCCAGGCGGTACAGCGCGTAGGCGATGCAGTTGAGCAGCCGCGCCTTGCCGGCGCTGCGGGTGGCATCCGGTTCCAGCCGGTCGAGGAAGCGGCGCACTTCCTCCTCGACCGCGCAGGCGTCGGAGCTCAGGCCGGCCAGGGTCTGGCGCAGCGCGTCCTGGCCGCCGCACAGATACAGGTTGGACGAACCGCGCTCCTTCTGCAGCACGTGCACCAGCTTGCTGACCAGGGTGGCCAGCTCACAGGTGCTGGCCAACGCTTCGAGTCCGTGCAGCTCGCTGCGGCGGGCCGCCAGGAGGAAGCGCAGGGTCGAGGGCATGGCGTGCTGCGACATGGCGACGATCCTCAGGCTGCGGCGGGCGGCTGGACTTCCACCGCGTCGCCGTTGAAGCGCACCGGCCAGGCCCGCAGCGATTGCTCGGGATACTCGACACAGACGCCATCGCGCAGCCGGAAGTGCTGCTTGTACAGCGGCGAGGCCACCACCAGCTCGCCGGCCAGGTGGCCGACGATGCCGCGGCCGATCACGTTGGCGCCCGACTTCGGGTCGCGGTTGTCGATGGCGTAGAGCGTTTCGCCGGCCACCGCCGGCAAGTAGAACAGGGCCACCTGGCGGCCATCGACCAGCGCCACCACGCCGGAATCGGCGACCAGGTCGCGGCGGGTGCAGACAGGCTGCCACGCCTCGGCGCCGGGCCGGGCATTGAATGGCGCCTCCTGGCGCAGGGCGATCACGACATTCGAGCGCATCAGGCAAGCTCCTCGGCGATGGGAATCACGCGCGCGGCGGGCGCGGGCCGCGGCTGGCCGCGCTCCTGCACGAAGCGGATGTCCGGATCCGCGGCGGCGCTGTTGACGAAGGTGCGGAAACGCTTGAGCTTTTCCGGGTCGGACAGGGCGTTGGCCCATTCGCATTCATAGCGGTCCACCACCAGCTGCATCTGCGCCTCCAGTTCGGCGCCCAGTCCCAGGCTGTCGTCGATGACCACGGCCTTCAGGTAGTCCAGGCCGCCTTCCAGCGATTCGCGCCAGACCGAGGTGCGTTGCAGCTTGTCGGCGGTGCGGATGTAGAACATCAGCAGGCGGTCGATGTAGCGGATCAGCGTGGCATCGTCCAGGTCCTGGGCGAACAGTTCGGCGTGGCGCGGGCGCATGCCGCCGTTGCCGCACACGTACAGGTTCCAGCCGTTCTCGGTGGCGATGACGCCGATGTCCTTGCTCTGCGCCTCGGCGCATTCGCGGGTGCAGCCCGAGACCGCGAACTTGAGCTTGTGCGGCGCGCGCAGGCCCTTGTAGCGGTCTTCGATGCGCAGCGCCATGGCGACGCTGTCCTGCACGCCGTAGCGGCACCAGGTGCTGCCGACGCAGGACTTCACGGTGCGGGTGGACTTGCCGTAGGCGTGGCCGGTCTCGAAGCCGGCGGCGATCAGCTCGGCCCAGATGTCGGGCAACTCGTGCAGTTGCGCGCCGAACAGGTCGATGCGCTGGCCGCCGGTGATCTTGGTGTAGAGCTGGTACTTCTTGGCCACGGCGCCGATCGCGATCAGGCCGTCGGGCGTGACCTCGCCGCCCGGGATGCGCGGCACCACCGAATAGGTGCCGTTCTTCTGCATGTTGGCCATGAAGGTGTCGTTGGTGTCCTGCAGCGGCACCCGATTCGGATCCTGGATCGGGCGGTTCCAGCACGACGCCAGGATCGACGCCACCGTCGGCTTGCAGAGATCGCAGCCGACGTGGCCGCGGCCGTGGCGCGCCAGCAGTTCCTCGAACGATTCGATGCCCTGCACCCGGACGATCGAATAGAGCTCCTGGCGGGTGTAGGGAAAGTGCTCGCACAGGCTCTTGTCCACCGCGACGCCGCGGCTCGCCAGTTCGTGTTCCACCACCTGCTTGAGCAGGGCCGCGCAGCCGCCGCAGCCGGTGGCGGCCTTGGTGCAGGCCTTGACGCCGCCGACGTCGGTGCAGCCGCCGTCGAGCGCGTCGCAGATGGCGGCCTTGCTGACGTTGTGGCACGAACAGATGGTGGCGGTGGCCGGCAGCGCGCCGGCGCCCAGCGCGGGCGCGGCCTGGCCGGCGGGCAGGATCAGGCTGGCCGGGTCGGCCGGCGGCGCGATGCCGTTCTGCGCGTATTGCAGCAGCGTGTCGTAGTAGCTGTTGTCGCCCACCAGCACCGCGCCCAGGACGCGCTTGCCGTCGGCCGACACCACCAGGCGGCGGTACGAGGCGCCCGCCTCGTCGATGTAGCGGTAGCTGCGCGCGCCGGGCGTGGCGCCATGGGCATCGCCGATCGAACCGACGTCCACGCCCAGCAGCTTGAGCTTGGTCGACATGTCGGCGCCGGCGAACGGCGCGCTGTCGTCGCCACAGAGCTCGGCGGCGGCCACGCGCGCCATCTGGTAGCCGGGCGCCACCAGGCCGAAGATGGCGCCGTCGAACGCGGCGCATTCGCCGATCGCGTAGATCGACGCATCGCTGCTGCGGCAATAGCCGTCGACGGCCACGCCGCCGCGCTCGGCCACCGTCAGTCCGGCCTGGCGCGCCAGGCCGTCGCGCGGCCGGATGCCGGCCGAGAACACGATCAGGTCGGTCTCCAGCGGCGCGCCCTCGGCAAAACGCATGCGGTAGCGGTACTGCGTGCCATCCTTGATTTCCTGCGTGGCGCGCGACAGGTGCACGCCCACGCCCAGCGCCTCGATGCGCGCCTTGAGCGCGCCGCCGCCGGCCTCGTCCAGCTGCACCGGCATCAGGCGCGGCGCGAACTCGACCACGTGCGCCTCCAGCCCGAGCGACTTGAGCGCATTGGCCGCCTCCAGGCCCAGCAGGCCGCCGCCCACCACCACGCCGCGCCGGGCGCCGTCGGCCGCCGCGCGGATCTGGTCCAGGTCATCGAGCGTGCGGTACACCAGGCGCGAGGCCCCTTCGGCGCCGGCGATCGGCGGCACGAAGGGATAGGAGCCGGTGGCCAGCACCAGCTTGTCGTAGTCATGGCTGCCGGCGGCCGTCACCACCTGTCGCGCGTGGCGGTCGATGCGCAGCACCGGCTCGCCCAGCCGCAGCGACAGGCCTGGCCGCTCATAGAACGCGGCGTCGCTCATGGCCATCGATTCGGCATCGCGGCCGCCGATGTATTCGGACAGGTGCACGCGATCGTAGGCGCGCCGGGTCTCTTCGCCGAACACCAGGATGCGATAGCGCGCCAGCGCGCCGCGCTCGATCAGTTGCTCGACGCAGTGATGGCCGACCATGCCGTTGCCGATGACGATCAGGGTCTGCATGGGAGTCGTGGAGGTCGCTGTGCTCATGGGGCTGTCCAGGCTGGGCCGTTCGGTTTTCAAAAGACAAACGGCGCCCGGGACTGGTGGGTCCGGGCGCCGTTGCCTGCAAAGCTTGCGTTGTCTGGCCGGACACGGGCCCGGTATGGCAATCAAAGCAATAAGCGTGCCATCGCGATGCCGCCCGCGCGGCGGCCCGCCACCCACGCCGCCGCGCACCCAAACGGGTCGGCGGCGCACCACGGCGGTGCAGCCACGCACCACCGCGCGCGCCGCCGGTCCGCGTGCGGCGCGGTCCACCGGCGGCGGCCGATTGGCATGGAACTTGCATCGACAGGGTATCGACCCGGCCACGCCGGGAGCCAACCAGGGCAATGGCGCCCTGCCCGCCCGGCCGCTGGCCGCGCAGGCAGGGCGCTTTCTTTTTTGGGAACCGAGCATGAGCGGCAGCCAGCGCACCGTGGACACCGTCTGCCCCTACTGCGGCGTGGGCTGCGGCATGACCCTGCACGTGGAACGGGAGCAGGTGGTGAAGATCACCGGCAACCGCGAGCATCCCAGCAACTTCGGCCGTCTCTGCACCAAGGGGTCGTCGGCCCACCTTGCCCTGCGCCAGTCGGGCAGGCTGGAGCACGCCTACGTGCGCGACCGGCGCGGCCAGGACCTGGCGCCGCGGCCGATGGCGGACACCCTGCGCGACACCGCCAGGCGGCTGCGCGCCATCATCGACGCGCACGGCCCCGACGCGGTATCGCTGTACGTATCGGGACAGATGTCGATCGAGGCCCAGTACCTGGCCAACAAGCTGGCCAAGGGCTTCATCGGCACCAACAACATCGAATCGAATTCGCGCCTGTGCATGGCCAGCGCCGGCAGCGGCTACAAGCTGTCGCTGGGCGCCGACGGCCCGCCCGGCTCGTACCAGGACATCGACCGCGCCGACCTGTTCCTGGTGATCGGCGCCAACATGGCCGACTGCCATCCGATCCTGTACCTGCGCATGATGGACCGGGTCAAGGCCGGCGCCCGCCTGATCGTGGTCGATCCGCGCCGCACCACCACCGCCGAGAAGGCGCATCTGCACCTGGCGATCAAGCCGGGCACCGACCTGGCGCTGCTCAACGGCCTGCTGCATCTGCTGCATGGGGCCGGCAAGACCGACGCGGCCTTCATCGCCGCGCACACCGACGGCTGGGAGGCCATGCCGGACTTGCTGCGCGACTACGCGCCCGAGCGGGTCGAGGCGCTGACCGGCATTGCCGCCGCGCAACTGCGCCAGGCCGCCGACTGGATCGGCGCGGCGCCAGAATGGATGAGCTGCTGGACCATGGGGCTGAACCAGAGCACCCACGGCACCTGGAACACCAACGCGCTGTGCAACCTGCACCTGGCCACCGGCCGCATCTGCCGGCCGGGCAGCGGGCCGTTCTCGCTGACCGGCCAGCCCAACGCGATGGGCGGACGCGAGATGGGCTACATGGGCCCCGGCCTGCCGGGCCAGCGCAGCGTGCTGTCGGCCGCCGACCGCGCCTTTGTCGAAGCGCGCTGGGGCGTGCCCGCCGGCACGCTGCATACGCGGCTGGGGCAAGGCACCATCGACCTGTTCCAGCGCATGGCGGCGGGCGAGGTCAAGGCCTGCTGGATCATCTGCACCAACCCGGTGGCCAGCGTCGCCAACCGCGCCAACGTGGTGGCCGGGCTGCGCGCGGCGGAACTGGTGATCGCGCAGGACGCCTACCTGGACACCGAGACCAACCGCTACGCCGACATCCTGCTGCCCGGCGCGCTGTGGGCCGAGGCCGACGGCGTGATGATCAATTCCGAACGCACCCTGACGTTGATGCCGCGGGCCGTGCCGCCCCCCGGCGACGCGCTGCCCGACTGGCGCATCATCGCCGGCGTGGCCTGCGAGATGGGCTACGGCCACGCGTTCCAGTACGCCAGCGCGGCCGAGGTGTTCGAGGAGATCGCCGGTTTTTCCAACCCCGCCACCGGCTACGACCTGCGCGGCGCCAGCCATGCGCGATTGCGCGAGACGCCGCTGCAATGGCCCTGTGCGCGCGCCGACGGCCCCGAGCGCAATCCGATCCGCTATCTCAACGACGGCGTCAGCCAGCCGTGGCGCGAAGAGGACGATGGCGCGCGGCCGCGCCTGGCATTCGCCACCGCCAACGGCCGCGCGCAGTTCCACGCGCGGCCGCACGCCGATCCGGCCGAGCTGCCCGACGCCGACTATCCCATGGTGCTCAACACCGGGCGGCTGCAGCACCAATGGCACACGCTGACCAAGACCGGCAAGGTGCCGATGCTGAACAAACTCAACCCCGCGCCGTTCGTGGAGATCCACCCCGATGACGCGACAGCGCTCGGCATCGCTGCCGGCGACAACGTTGAGATCCGTTCGCGCCGCGGCCGCGCGGTGCTGCCCGCCGTCGTCACCGACCGGGTGCGGCCCGGCAACTGCTTCGCCCCCATGCACTGGAACGACGTGTATGGCGACGATCTGTGCATCAACGCCGTCACCAGCGACGCCATCGATCCGGTGTCGCAGCAGCCCGAGCTGAAGTTCTGCGCGGTGGCGCTGTGCCGCGTCGCGGCGCCTGCCGGCAGGGCGACGCGCGCCGTAGCGCCGGCCACGTTGGCCATGACGGAAATGGCGGCCGACAATGTTGCCGGCCTGGCCGCGGCACACGCGGCCCCGGCGTTGACAGCGGCCGGGAACCTGGAGACCGGCCCGGCCCTGCAG
Organism: Achromobacter sp. 2789STDY5608615; assembly: GCF_001298995.1. Taxonomy (NCBI): domain Bacteria; kingdom Pseudomonadati; phylum Pseudomonadota; class Betaproteobacteria; order Burkholderiales; family Alcaligenaceae; genus Achromobacter; species Achromobacter sp. 2789STDY5608615. The sequence continues at coordinate 124,688 of NZ_CYTY01000016.1, read as the reverse complement.
CCCGTCGCCGTGTCGGCCAGCGGCGCCGCCCCCGCCGAGGCCATGGCCGCGCTACTCGGCCTGACGAGCGGCGCGGAACCGCCCGCGCTGGATGCGCGCCAGCGCCACTACCTGTCGGGTTTTCTCAACGGCTTGCGGCAGGCCGGCGGCGCTCCCGGCATTCCGGAGCTGCCCGTCCACGCGCCTTTCGACGAAGCCACCCGCCTGTGGCTCAACGGCCTGCTGCATGGCCTGTACAGCCGCGTGCCGCAGCCGTTGGCGCCTGCGACCACGCCTGCCACCGACGCGGCGGAGGCCACCGTCCGCATCATCGGCCCGCGCCCGCGCGTGACGCTGCTATGGGCCTCGCAGACCGGCAATGCCGAATCGCTGGTGGAACGCAGCGCCACCGCGCTGGCCGCGGCCGGTTTCGAGCTGCGCACCGCCTGCATGGCGGACTGCACGCTCGACGCCCTGGCGCGCGCCCAGCACCTGTTGCTGATCACTAGCACCTTCGGCGACGGCGACGCGCCGGACAACGGCCAGGACCTGTGGCGCGCGCTGTCGGCCGCCGACGCGCCGCGGCTGGCGTCGCTGCGCTATGCGGTGCTGGCGCTGGGCGACAGCAACTATGACGCCTTCTGCCGCCACGGCCGCCGGCTCGACCAGCGGCTGGCGCAGCTGGGCGCGCGGCCCTTGCTGGCGCGGGTCGATTGCGACACCGACTACGAGGCGCCGGCCGACGCCTGGCTGGAAAGCGCCATCGCCGGCATCCATGCGGCCGACGCCGAACAGCATGGCCATGCGGCCGGCGGCCTGATGCCTGACGACATCGCGGCGGCGCTGACTGCCGACGCCCCGTCCGGCAGGGCGGCCCCCGCCGCGCCGCCCGAACCTGCCGCCCCGCCCATCGGCGCGCGCCCGGCGCCGCCCTCCCGGACGCGCCCGGCGCCCGCGCGCCTGATCGGCAACCAGCGGCTGAACGCCAGCGGCGACAAGGACACGCGCGCGCTGACGCTGGACATCGCCGGCACCGGGTTGGACTACCAGGCCGGCGACGCGCTGGGCGTCTGGCCGGTGAACTGCCCCGAGCTGGTGGAGGAACTGCTGGCGCAGGCCGGCCTGTCAGGCGACGCGGTGGCCAGCGTGCCGGGCGTCGGCGACATGCCGCTGGCCCGGGCGCTGTCCGCGCATTACGAAATCGCGCGCCCCGCGCCGGCCACGCTGGCGCTGATCGCGGAACACACCCGCGATCCCGGCCTGCGGCAATTGCTGGCCGAGGAACGCCGCGCGGACCTGCGGCAATGGCTGTGGGGCAAGCAGCTGGCCGACGTGCTGCACGCGTTTCCGGCGGCGCTGCCGGCGCAGGCGTGGCTGGGCGCGCTCAAGCGCCTGCAACCGCGTCTGTACTCCATCGCCTCCAGCCCCAAGGCGCATCCCGGCCAGGTTCACCTGACGGTGTCCGCGGTGCGCTACGACAACGGCCGGCGCCAGCGCAAGGGCGTCTCATCGACCTTCCTGGCCGACCGCGCGAGCGACGCCGACGTGCCGGTCTTCGTGCAGGAGGCCAGCCACTTCCGGCCGCCACGGCAGGGCGACACGCCGATGATCATGGTCGGCCCCGGCACCGGCGTGGCGCCGTTCCGCGCCTTCCTGCAAGAGCGGCGGGCGCGCGGCGATGGCGGCCGCAACTGGCTGTTCTTCGGCGAGCGGCACGCGGCCAGCGATTTCTACTATCGCGACGAACTGCAGGCGCTGCGCGACGACGGCCTGCTGACGCGGCTGGACCTGGCGTTCTCGCGCGACCAGGCCGCCAAGATCTACGTGCAGGACCGCATGCGCGAGCACGGCGCGCGGCTCTGGGCGTGGCTGCAGGAGGGCGCCCATTTCTATGTCTGCGGCGATGCAGGACAGATGGCCCGCGACGTAGACGCCATGCTCAGGCAGGTGGTGCGGGAACACGGCGGCATGGATGCCGACGCGGCGGCGGCCTACGTGGCGCGCATGACCGCGGACAAGCGCTATGTGCGCGATGTGTATTGAAGCGAAGCGGCGCGGCGCGCGGCCGCAATGATCGGCCGGCGCGTCGGCCGGCTCGCGCAGGCATCACCCACGCCGGCATGACCGACGGTTGCGTGCTAGCGGGCGCCGCCGTGGGGATCGTGCGGATCGTCGGCCGCCAGCCCGGCGCCCACGCCCATCATGCCCATGCCCGCGGCGGCGCCGCCGCCCCCTGCACCCCCACCCCCGCCCTTGCCGCCGCCGCCCGCCTCGCCACGGGCATTGCCGCCCTTCGCGCCGCCAGCCGCGGGCCGGGTCGGGCCCTGGCGCGGAATCGCCAGGCCGACCGGCACGGGTTCCAGGTTCAGCACCCGGCGGATGAAGTCGCGCAGCGACACCACCAGCTCGGCGGTCTCGATGCGGCGTCCGGCCACCAGGTCGGCGGCCGCCTGGGCCGCGAGCCGCACCTGGTCCTCGGTGCCCGGCAGGATGATGTCGGACAGCGCCGCCTCGACCGCGTCGCGCACGCGCCGGCGGCGCTCGCCGCCGGGGCCGTCCAGCGCCGCCGGCCGCAGCGGGTCGGCGGCATCGGGGTCGATCTCATCGTCGTGCGCGCCGCTGGCGACGGCCGCTTGCGGCGCGCCATGGCGCAGGTCGCGCAGATGGCTGGGGTCCACCACCAGGTTGCCGGTGAAGGACCCGCCCAGCGTCTTGTAGGCCGCGATCAGGGTGCGCAGGCGCTCGTTGATCTGGCGGTTCTCGCGTTCGCGCCGCTGCTGGATGGTCTGCATCACCAGCAGGCGGATCCCCACCCCGATCAGGGTGATGACCGCCAGGCCCAGCAGCGTGGACAGTACGGTTTGCCAGGAGCTGAAATCGAGATTGCGCATATAGGGTCCTCGTCGCTCCCGGCAAGCGGGATCAAGGCGCCGGATTCGGGTGGCGCACGTGGATCTGGTCGATGGCCTGCAGCACGTCGGACGACAGTTCGACGTCGACGCTATCGATATTTTCCTTCAATTGCTGCAGGTTGGTGGCGCCGATCAGGTTGCTGGTGACGAACGGGCGCTGGTTGACCCAGGCCAGCGCCAGGTGCGTCGGCGAGATGCCGTGCTGGCGCGCCAGTTCGACGTACTCGCGGGTGGCGGCCTCGGCCTGCGGGTTGCTGTAGCGGGTGAAGCGCGTATACAGCGTCAGGCGGGCGTTGGCGGGACGGGCGCCGTCCAGGTACTTGCCGCAAAGCATGCCCATGGCCAGCGGCGAATAGGCCAGCAGGCCCACGCCTTCGTGGTGGCTGAATTCCGACAGGCCGATCTCGTAGACGCGATTGAGCAGGCTGTAGGCGTTCTGGATCGTAGCGATGCGCGCCAGGCCGAGATTGTCGGAGGCCTTCAGGAACTGCGACACGCCCCACGGCGTTTCGTTGGAGACGCCGACGTGGCGCACCTTGCCGGCGCGCACGAAGTCCTGCAGCACCGACAGGGTTTCCTCGATCGGCACGGTGTGGTCGTCCTTGACCCACGGATACGACAGCTGGCCGAAGGTGGCGGTGGTGCGGTCGGGCCAGTGCAGCTGGTACAGGTCCAGGTAATCCGTCTGCAGGCGCTTGAGGCTGGCGTCCAGCGCCTCGGTCAGGTTCTTGCGATCGAGGAAGGTCTTGCCGTCGCGGATGTGGCCGGGACGCTTGGGATCGCGCACCGGGCCGGCCACCTTGCTGGCCAGCACGATGTCCTGGCGCCGCTTGCTGCGCGCCAGCCAGGTGCCGATGTAGGTTTCGGTCAGGCCCTGGGTTTCCGGCTTGGGCGGCACCGGGTACATTTCGGCCACGTCGACCAGGTTGACGCCGCGCTCGAGCGCGTAGTCCAGCTGCTGGTGGGCCTCGGCCTCGGTGTTCTGCTCGCCCCAGGTCATGGTGCCCAGGCCGATCAGGCTGACGTCCAGGTCGGTACGGCCGAGTTTGCGGTATTTCAAGTTCTGCTCCGTGCGGAATCTCTGAAGGGAACGGTTACCTTACCGCAACTCTGTTGGCGTTTTGCTGACGGCGCCCCGCCGTTGGCCCACCCCGTGGACGCCGGCGCGGCCCCGACCCGGCGCCGCGCCGTCCCGCGTCAGGCGATGGCCTGGCGCACCCAGCCCAGCACGTCATCGTGCCGCGGCGCCCAGCCCAGTTCGCGGCGCGCCTTGCCCGCCCGCACCCGGCTGTTGGAGCCGAGCGCGTAGGCGCCCAGGTCCTTGCCCCAATAAGCCACCGCCAGCGCCGGATCCCAGGCCTGGGCCGGTCCCAACCCCAGGGCCTGGCCGATGGCGCCGACCAGGTCGACGAAGGCGGTCTCGCCGTTCTCGACGAAATAGAAGCTGCCGGCCGGCGCCTTCTCCAGCGCCAGGTGATACAGCGCCGCGACATCGGCGATGTGCACGTTGGACCAGCGGTTCAGGCCCCGGCCGACGTGGCGCGCGATGCCGCTTTCGCGGGCCTGCGCCACCAGCGGCGGGATCTGCACGCTTGCGGCGCGCGGCCCCTCGGTCGAACCGTAGATCAGGGTGTGGCACAGCACCACGCTGCGCACGCCCGGCGCGCTGGCGTGGATCAGGTCATTGATGGCGATGCGCGCCACCTTGCCCGGCACCGGCGCCACCGGCGTGGTTTCGTCGAACACCGCGTCGGACGGCTCGCCCAGCGCGTCGTCGGCGACCAGGCTGCTGCCGCTGGTATGGATGAACGCCTTGCCGCTGCCCGCCAGCGCGCCCAGCAGGGCCTCGACGGCGCCGCGATGGTCGCTGTCGGCGGCGTTGATGACCGCGTCGGCGGCGCGCGCCTCGGCCGCCAGCAGCGCCGCGTCATCCAGCGTGCCCAGCACCGGTTCGATGCCGAAGCCGCGCAGTTCGGCGGCGCGGTCGGGATTGCGGATCAGGCCGCGGACCTGGTGGCCGGCCCTGGCCATCGAGGCGGCGACGGCGCCGCCGATGAACCCGCTGGCGCCGGTGATGAATAGCTTCATGGAATGGCTCCTTGTGAAATCTGGTTGGCGCGCGCGGCGCCGATGGCGTGCCTCAGTCCCAGGCGGCGGCCAGGCCTTCCGGGCTGACTTCGCGGCCGTTGCGTTCCAGCGCGGCGATCTGCGCCATGTCGGCGTCGGTCAGGCGCAGGTCGCGGGCCAGCAGGTTGCTCGCCAGGTTCTCGCGCCTGGTCGACGACGGGATCACGGCGAAGCCGCGTTGCAGCGCCCAGGCCAGAGCGACCTGCGCCGGCGTGGCGTTGTGGCGCTGCGCGATCTGGCCGATCACAGGATCCTTCAGCACCTTGCCGTAGGCCAGCGTCATGTACGACGTGACGGGGATGCCCTGCTGGTTCAGGAAGTCCACCAGCGCCGCATTCTGCAGGTAGGGGCTGAGCTCGATCTGGTTGGTGGCGATGGCGTCCTTGCCGACGGCGGCGATGGCCTCGCGGGTCTCGGCAATGGGGAAGTTGGAGATGCCGATCTGGCACGTCAAGCCCTGCTCGCGGGCATCCATCAGGCCGGCCATCATCTCGGCGATGGCGACGCCGTTGCCGGGCGCGGGCCAGTGGATCAGGGTCAGGTCGACGTAGTCGGTGCGCAGCTTGGCCAGGCTGTCCTTCAGGCTGGGCACGAGCTTGGCGCGGCCATAGTTCGGCACCCAGATCTTGGTGGTCAGGAACAGGTCGGCGCGGGCGATGCCGCTGGCCTCGACAGCCTGGCCGACCTCGGCCTCGTTCTCATAGATCTGGGCGGTATCGACGGCGCGGTAGCCGACGTCCAGCGCGTTGCGCACGGAATCGATGACGACCTGGCCCTGCAGGCGGAAAGTGCCGACGCCAAAAGACGGGATGCTCATGTAAAACTCCTGGGTAGGTGTTGGAATGCACCCAGTGTGCCCGCACGATCCTTGCGGAATAAGCCCTGTATCGGCGAAAGACTTTTGATATAACTTCAAATATGAAAACGACACTCGACGAAATGCAGGTCTTTATCGCCATCGTCGACAGCGGCTCGATCACCGCCGCCGCCGATGCGCTGCAGCAGACCATTTCCGCCACCAGCCGCACCATGACGCGGCTGGAGGAAAAGCTGCAGACCACGCTGATGCGCCGCACCACCCGGCGGCTGGAACTGACCGAGGAAGGCCGCGCCTACCTGGAGCAGGCCCGCAAGATCATCGCCGCGGTCGAAGAGACCGAGGAGCAGATGCACGCGCGCCGCAACCAGCCGGCCGGGCGGCTGCGGGTCGACGCCGCCTCGCCCTTCATGCTGCACGTGATCGTGCCGCTGGTGCCTGGCTACCGCAAGCGCTATCCCAAGGTCGAGCTGGAACTGAACAGCAATGAGGGCAACATCGACCTGCTGGAACGCCGCACCGACCTGGCGCTGCGCATCGGCAGCCTGAAGGATTCGTCGCTGCATGCCGTGCCGATCGGCCGCAGCCGCGTGCGGGTGCTGGCCAGCCCCGGCTACCTGGCGGCGCACGGCACGCCCAAGCGCGTGGCCGACCTGGCGGACCACAGCCTGCTGGGCTTCTCGCAACTGGAATCGCTCAACGAGTGGCCGCTGGAGGATGCCGACGGCCAGCCGCTGCACATCCAGCCGGCGATCCGCTCGTTCAGCGGCGAGACGCTGCGGCAACTGGCGCTGAACGACGCCGGCATCGTCTGCCTGTCGGACTTCATGACGCGCGCCGACCGCCAGTCCGGCGCGCTGCGCCAGCTGTTTCCGCGCCAGACGCTGGACGTGCGCCAGCCGGTCAACGCGGTCTATTACCGCAACACCGCGATCTCCTCGCGCATCAAGTCGTTCATCGATTACCTGGTCGAATCGCTGGGGCCGCGCGGCTTCGACGAATGAGCGCCGCCCGCGCCGGGCCCGCGGCGGCGGCTCCGGCATAATGGCTGCCTGAACCGCAATCTCACGCATCACCCATGAAAAGCAGCTCCCCAGGCGGACTCGTCTATTCCACCGATGGCGGCCGGATGTGCCCGCAATGCCGCCGCCCGCTCGCCGATTGCCAGTGCAAGGCGGCGGCCCGGCCCGTGCCGGCCCCCGGCGGCGTGCGCGTGTCGCGCGAAACCAAGGGCCGCGGCGGCAAGGCCGTAACCGTGGTCAAGGGCCTGCCGCTGGACGACGACGCCCTGGCCGCGCTGGGCAAGCAACTGCGCACCGCCTGCGGCTCGGGCGGCACCGTCAAGGACGGCGTCGTCGAGGTGCAGGGCGACCATTGCGACCGCATCCTGGCCGCGCTCGACAAACTCGGCCATCGCGCCAAGCGCGCCGGAGGTTGACCCTCATGATCCTGGACCCCGCCATCGTCGACAGCTGGCACGCCCACGTCTATTTCAATGCCGACAGCCGCGACGCGGCCTGGGCGCTGCGCGAACAGGCCATCGCCGCGTTCGGCGACAGCATCCAGATGGGCCGCTTCCACGAGCGCCCGGTCGGCCCGCATCCGCAATGGAGCTATCAGCTCGCCTTCGCGCCGGCCACGCTGCCGCGGGTGCTCACCTGGCTGGCGCTCAACCATGGCGCGCTGGATGTGTTCCTGCATCCCAACACCGGCGAATCGCTGCGCGACCACCGCGACTGCGCGGTGTGGATCGGCCACAGCCACACGCTGAACCTGGCCGCGCTCGGCGGCTGATCCCCGCGCACTTCCCGCGCCCGGCGCGCGTCCGCGAGCCGCCGGACGCGCCCCCTTCCGCCTGACGACGCCCGACATGAACCTGCACTACCGCCCAGCCCATCCCGACGACGCCGCCGCCTGCATCGACCTGCGCGGCCGCACCCGCGAGAATGCCTTCTCGGCCGAAGACCTGCGCGCGCTCGGCATCACGCCTGAAAGCTGGGGCGACGGCATCCGCGACGGCTCGCTGCCCGGCGTGGTGGCGCTGGCGGACGGCGCGCTGGCCGGCTACTGCTTCGGCGATCGCGACAGCGGCGAGATCCTGGTGCTGGCCCTGCTGCCGGCCTGCGAGGGCCGCGGCATCGGCCGCGCATTGCTCGACCAGGTCATGCAGACGCTGCGCGGGCTGGGCCACGAACGCCTGTTCCTGAGCTGCGCGGCCGATCCGGGCGTGCGCTCGCACGGCTTCTACCGGCGGCTGGGGTGGACGCCCACCGGCGAGATCGACGCGGCCGGCGACGAAGTGCTGGCCTATCGATTCCGCTAGGGCCTACGCGAAGCGCGCCATCAGGAAATCAATGAACGCCCGCGTGCGCGCCGACAGGTCGCGCTTGCTGGGGTAGTACACGAACAGGTCGGCCGAGGGCAGGATGAACTCGGGCAGCACCACCCGCAGCCGCCCGCTCTCCAGGTACTTGGCCAGGTCCCACTCCGAACGCACCAGGATGCCGTGGCCATCGAGCGCCCAGTTCAGCACGATGTCGCCATCGTTGCTGGAGAGCGCGCCATGCACCTTCACGGTCTCGGCGCGGCCGTCGCGGGTGAAGCGCCAGACGCCATAGGCGTCCTCGTTCTGCCGGTGGATGATGCATTGGTGGCTGGCCAGGTCGCGCAGGCTGGCGGGCGTGCCGTGCCGCGCCAGGTAGCGCGGCGCCGCGCACAGGAAGCGCCGGTTCGACAGCACGCGCCGGGCGACCAGGCGCTGATCGGGCAAGGCGCCGAAGCGGATGCCCAGGTCCACGCCGCTTTCCACCAGGTCGATGGGCCGGTCGGTGACGTCCAGCTGCACCTCGACCTGCGGATGCTGCGCGGCGAACTCGGACACGATGGGCGCGATCGCGGTGCGGCCGAAGCCGAGCGTCGCGTTGATGCGCAGCAGGCCCTTGGGCACCGAACCGCTGGACGACACCACCTCTTCCATTTCGCGCACGTCGGCCAGGATGCGCGTGGCGTAGTGCAGGTAGGTTTCGCCTTCGGGCGTGAGGCTGATGCTGCGGGTGGTGCGGTTCACCAGCCGCACGCCCAGCCGCGCCTCCAGCTGCGCCAGGCGCTTGGTGGCCGCCGGCGGCGTCAGGTCGAGCAGGCGCGCCACCGTCGACAGGTTGCGGTGGCGCGCCAGCAGCACGAAGAACTCCAGGGAAGATGCCAGATCGTGGTTCACGGCGGGAAACGCCTCATGCGGACGAGGCCGGCGACGGCAGGCGAGCGCCGGAATCTTTAACTTCAAGTTAATAAAGTAGTGCCTGATAGCGAATCATAATGCCGCATCAAGCCAATAATCTACGGTTTTCCCATCCCCGCCCCCGGCCAGGAGACACCATGAAAATCGTCGAAATCCGCGAGAAGACCGTCCCGATCAGTTCCCCCATCCGCAACGCCTACATCGACTTCAGCAAGATGACGCTGAGCCTGGTGGCCGTGGTGACCGACGTGGTGCGCGACGGCCGGCGCGTGATCGGCTACGGCTTCAACTCCAACGGCCGCTATGGCCAGGGCACGCTGATGCGCGAACGCTTCATCCCGCGCGTGCTGGAGGCCGACCCCGCCAGCCTGCTCGACGACAGCGGCGACAACCTCGATCCGCACCGGGTCTGGGACGCCATGTACATCAACGAAAAGCCGGGCGGCCATGGCGAACGCTCGGTCGCCATTGGCACCATCGACATGGCGGTGTGGGACGCGGTCGCCAAGATCGCCGGCAAGCCGCTGTTCCAGCTGTTGGCCGAGCGCTACGGCAACGGCCGCCCCGACCGCCGCGTGTTCGTCTATGCGGCGGGCGGCTACTACTATCCGGGCCAGGACCTGGGCAAGCTCAAGGACGAGATGCGCGGCTACGTCGACCGCGGCTATACCGTGGTCAAGAAGAAGATCGGCGGCGCCTCGCTGGACGAAGACCTGCGCCGCATCGACGCCATCCTGGGCGTGCTGGGCGATGGCAAGAAACTGGCGGTGGACGCCAACGGCCGCTTCGACCTGGACACCGCGATCCGCTACGCCAAGGCGCTGTCGCAGTACGACCTGTTCTGGTACGAGGAAGCCGGCGACCCGCTCGACTTCGAACTGCAGGCCACGCTGCGCAACTACTACGACAAGCCGATGGCCACCGGCGAGAACCTGTTCTCGATGCAGGACGCGCGCAACCTGATCCGCTACGGCGGCATGCGGCCGGACCGCGACTGGCTGCAATTCGACTGCGCCCTGAGCTACGGCCTGGTGGAATACCTGCGCACGCTCGACATGCTGCGCCAGCACGGCTGGTCGGCCAGCCGCTGCATTCCGCACGGCGGCCACCAGATGTCGCTGAACATCGCCGCCGGCCTGGGCCTGGGCGGCAATGAATCCTATCCGGACCTGTTCCAGCCCTATGGCGGCTTCCCCGACGGCGTGCGGGTCGACAACGGCTACGTCACGCTGCCCGAACTGCCCGGCATCGGCTTCGAGGGCAAGGCGGACCTGATCGCCGAGATGCGCAAGCTGGCGGAGTAAGGCGGCCGCCAGACGCCGGGACGCCGCGCGTCCCGGCGCGCGGATCAGGCGACGCCCGCGACGCCCGCGTCGCCCTCGTCCAGCGGCGTGCGCAGATAGCGCCCCGGCGTCATGCCGAAGGCGCGCTTGAACATGGCGATGAAATTGCCGGGCGTGGCGTAGCCCAGCGCGTCGGCCACCTGCGCCACCAGCTGGCCCGCGCTCAGGCGTTCCAGCGCATGGATCAGGCGCAGTTGCTGGCGCCACTGCGCGAACCCCAGGCCGGTCTCGTCGCGGAACAGGCGCTGCGCGGTGCGCGGCGCCAGGCCGGCGTGCGCGGCCAGCACGTCCAGCGGCCGGCTGTCGGCCGGGTCGTCGGCCAACGCCTGCGCCAGCCGGGCCAGGCGCCGGTCGCGCGGCCACGGCAGGTGCAGGCGTTCGCGCGGCGCCGCCTCGATCTCGTCCAGCAACACCGCCGCGAAGCGCGCGCGCGCCGGATCCAGCGCCAGCTTGTCCGGCCAATCGGCCGCGCGCAGGACCATGGCGCGCAACACCCCGTCCACCCCCAGCACGCAGGGCGCCGCCGGCAACGCCGCGGCGGCCCGCGGATGCACCAGCGCGACCCAGCCGCTGGCGGCGCCCGCCACGCTGACCCGGTGCCGCAGCCCCGGCGGGATCCAGCCCGCGCGCTGCGGCGGCAACAGCCATGCGCCCGCCTCGGTGCGCACCCGCATCGCGCCGCTGTCCACCCCGAACAACTGCCCGCGGGCATGGGCGTGCCAATCGTATTCGCGCGAGCCCAGCCGGAACTCGCTGCCCGGCGCGTCGGCGCCATGGAACACGCACACGGCCGGGCCGTCGAGCAATTCGCTGTAGTCGGGCGCGGGGGCAGCGGTCTGGCGGGTTCGCATGATTTGTTGGCGCGCCGGCATTACCGGCGCGGACGCGCTTGCGCGCAAGCTGTGGGGGTGCCGGCGACGCCGGCTTGCTTCGAGGACATTATGCAGAATCTCCACGTTTCCATCATCGGCGCCGGCCTGGGCGGACTGTGCCTGGCGCAGGGGCTGGCGCGCGCCGGCATCGAGGTCGACGTCTACGAGCGCGACGCGCGCACCGACAGCCGGGTGCAGGGCTACCGCCTGCGCATCGACGCCACCGGCCAGGCGGCGCTGGCGCACTGCCTGCCGCCCGACCTGTACGCCCTGTTCCAACACAGCTGCTCGACCCACGACCAGCCCGGCGGCATGTTCGACGCGCAACTGCGGCCGCTGCCGCAGCGCGCCTCGGCCACCTGGCGCCTGGACGGCGCCGACACCCCGCCCGACCGCTCCGCCCACCGCCAGACGCTGCGCGAGATCCTGCTGTCGGGCCTGGGGCCGCGGGTGCATTTCGGCCATGGCTGCGCCGGCCTGGACGCGGCGGGGCTGCGCCTGGATGGCCTGCCCGCGCGGCCCGGCACGCTGGTCGTGGCCGCCGACGGCGTGCATTCCGCGCTGCGGCGCCAGCATCTGCCGCAGGCCGCGCCGCGGGACACGGGCACCGTCACGATCTTCGGCGTGGCGCCGCTGGGCAGCCTGGCAGGCGATGCGCTGCCCGCGGATCTGCGGGCCGGCGCGGGCGTGGTGTTCGGACCCGGCTATGCGCTGGTGCTGGACGCCATGCGGCTGCCGGCGCTGCCGCCGCTTGCGCAGCGGATCGCCCCCGCCAGCCGTCTCAGCGATATCCCCAACTACCAGTACTGGGCCGTGATCGGCGAACGCGCCGCGGTGCTGGGCGAGGACTCGCCCCTGCCCGACGCCGACGCGGCCCCGCGGGATGCGGATGCCGGCCGTCGCTGGCAGCGCGCCGCCGAGCGGCTGCTCGCCCCGGTGCATCCCGCGCTGGCCGCCATGGCGGCCGCCAGCGATCCGGCCGGCATCGCCCTGAAGACCGTCTACAGCGCGCCCGCCCTGCCCCGCTGGACGCAAGCGGGCCTGACCTTCCTGGGCGATGCCGTCCACGCAATGAGCCCGGCGGGCGGATTGGGCGCGAACACCGCCCTGGCCGATGCGCAATCGCTGGCGGCGTTGCTGGCGCAGACGCGACAAGGCCTGCCGCTGGAACAGGCCTTGCAACGCTATGAGGAGAGTCTGCGGCAACGCGGAGCGCTGGCCGTCGGCCAATCGACGCAGGCCGCCGCGCGCATCATGGGGCGGGACGGCCGACGCCCAGGGCGCGGATGCGTGGGCGATAATCAGCGGCTTGAAGCCGCCTCCCGACTCTCGACCCGACATCCCTCAGCCACCATGCGCATGCGTTCAACGTCCGGCCGTCGCCTCATTGCTGCTCTTGTCCTGAGCGCATCGCCCCTGGCGCATGCGCAGGACTGCCAGGCGGACGACTATTCGCCGATATGCACGGACATGCGGGCGCAGGCCGCCTACGAGCAGGCCGACAGCGACCTCAACGGCGTGTATCAACGGCTTCTGAAAACCCTGTCGCAACCCCGGAACGAGGTGCTTGACTATCCCGCGCTGAAAACCCGGTTCGTCGAGGCCCAGCGGCGGTGGGTGCGCTTTCGCGACAGCGAGTGTGCCGCGTGGTACCTGATCAATCAGGCCGGGACCGGGCGCAATGCGGACCAGATGGCATGCCTTCTGCGCAGGACGCAACAGCGGACCCAGCAATTGCAGGAGTGGCAGGCCAATCTGCCCTAGCGCGCGCATGACGCTCGCGCCGGGCATCCGACCCGGCCCTGTCGGCGCCGCGGGCGGCGTCGACAGGGCCAGGCGTTCAACGCACGATCACGGCTCGGCGGGTTGCCGCTCCAGCGCCGGCGCTTTGCGCGCCTTGCGCAGGAACGACACCAGCTGCCACACGACGGCCGCGCCGATCAGCGCCAGCAGCGTGCCGCTGATCGGCCGCGTCAGGAACACGCCGAACTCGCCGCGGCTGAGCAGCATGGCGCGGCGGAAGTTCTCTTCCAGCATCGGGCCGAGGATGAAGCCCAGCATCAGCGGCGCCGCTTCCATGCCCAGGCGCAGGAACAGGTAGCCGATCAGGCCGAAGATCGCCGTGATGTAGATGTCGTCCAGGTTGTTGTTGATGCTGAACGTGCCGATGCAGCAGAAGAACAGGATCGCCGGGAACAGCACCGTGTACGGGATCTTGAACACCGACAGCCAGTAGCGCACCAGCGGCACGTTCAGGATCAGCAGGAAGCAGTTGCCCACCCACATGCTGGCCACCAGGCCCCAGAACAGGTCGGGGTGGGTGCCGATCATGTTGGGACCGGGCTGGATGCCCTTGACGATGAACGCGGCCAGCATCAGCGCCATGACGGCGTTTTCGGGGATGCCGATGGCCATCAGCGGGATGAAGCTGGTGCGCGCGGCCGCTTCGTCGGCCGCCGCCTGGCCCGCCACGCCTTCGATGGCGCCGTTGCCGATCTCGTGGCGGTACTTGCTGAAGCGCTTGTCGGCCGCGTAGGCGGCGAACTGCGCGATCGTCGGGCCGCCGCCCGGCAGGATGCCCAGCACCGAACCCACCACGCTGCCGCGCAGCGCGCTGGGGATGATGCGCTTGAACTCGGGCCACGTCGGGATCAGCTTGATCTTGCCGTTGAACGGCGTCAGCGTGTTGCGGTTGTCCAGGTTCTTGACGATCTCGGCGATGCCGAAGCAGCCCAGCGCGATGCTGATGAGGCCCACGCCGTCCTGCAGGAAGGCCAGGTCCATCGTGTAGCGCGCCACGCCGCTGTTGACGTCGGTGCCGATCACGCCCAGCAGGATGCCGATCATGGCCATCGCCAGGCCATTGAGCAGGCTGCCGCTGCTGACGAAGCTGACGCAGAAGAAGCCCAGCAGCATCAGCGCGCAGTAGTCGGCCGGGCCGAACAGCAGGCCGACTTCGCCCAGCGCCGGCGCCATCGTCGACAGCACCACGATCGCCACGGTGCCGCCGATGAAGCTCGACACGCCCGCGGTGAACAAGGCCAGGCCGGTCTTGCCCTTCAGGTTCATCTGATACCCGTCGATGCAGGCGACGATACTGCTCGCATGCGGGATCTTCATCGTGATCGCGCTGACGCTATCGCCGTACTGCGCGCCGTAGTAGATGCCGGCGAGCATGATCAGCGCGCCGCCGGTGGGAATGGAATACGTCAGCGGCAACAGCAGGCTGATGGTCGACAGCGGGCCCAGGCCCGGCAGCAGGCCGACCAGCGTGCCGACCACGCAGCCGATCGCGCAGTACATCAGGTTCTGCAGGGTCAGCGCGTGCTCGAAACCGAACGCGAGATTGTTCAACATCTCCATCATGATGGCTCTCCCTCAGTACAGCGGCAGGTTCAGGCCGAGCAGGTTGCGGAAGGCGAATGCCACCGCGATCAGGCCCAGCGAGATCTTGATATTGCGCACCACCGAGTACGAGGTGCCCGCCAGCGTCGAGCAGAACACCAGGAAGACGATGCCCACGATCATGTTGATGAAGCCCGACACCACCGCGAAGCCGCACAGGCTCAGCATGATGATGGCGATGTTCTTGATGCTGTAGCTCAGCGGCACCGGCGGCACGAAGCGCGAACGCACCACCGAGATCACCCCGATCACGCCCAGCAGCGAGCTGACCATCAGCGGGAACAGGCCCGGCCCCGAGCGGCTGAACGACCCCAGTTGGTACTTCAACGCCGCCAGCCCGAACAGCAGGGCGAAGGCGATCATGAAGAGCCCCGCGACAAAGTTTCTATTGCCCAAATACATAAGACGCGCCCTCCCAGGCATTGCGTTTTTTTCGCTTGTTATTGCCACCCGGTTTCTCAAACCGGTCTGGTTTCCCCGCCTGTCTTCCCGCTGAAAATTTCGGTGCTGCGGACGAGGTCGGCAGATAGTAGAGAGCGACACTTCCAATCAGCTTTCGCTTTTTGCGCCGAAACGCGCGAATGACTTATCGCTTTCCCGTAGGTCTGGCGACATGAAGCTGACTGCTTCCTGAATTGATGTCAAAATGACAACGGCCCGCGGCCTCACCCCCCATTCAGCGAGACGAAAGCCGCGTGCGCGGGCCGTTCCGGCAAGACGGATCGGGTCGGTGGAAAGACAGGAAAAACGTCCGCGAACGGAACCGGGAAAGATCGGCGCGATGCAACCGCATCGCGCCACGACAAGCGCCATCTCCGGCGACATCCATGCATCACCCGCGTCGCATTGCGCGACGCTGGCGCGGCCGTCACCACACGGGATGACGGACCGCCATGCGCGTCGGCGCGCGGCGCGTCATGCGCCTCACGCGCCGCCGCGCCAACCGCGCCGGATCAGGCCGGCAGCGCCGCCATGCGGGGCGCGGCGCCGTGCGCATCGCCGCGCAGCTTGAACAGGGCCACGGTGCCGGCCAGCGCGCCGGCCTGGTCGCTCAGCATCGCCGAGGCCGCCGCCGACTGTTCCACCAGCGCCGCGTTCTGTTGCGTGGCCTGGTCCATCTCCGACACGCTGCGGTCGATCTGACTGATGCCCACGCTCTGTTCGGCCATGGCGCCGTGGATCTCGCTGACAAGACGCTGAACACGCGACACGCCTTCAACGATCTCGTGCATGGTCGAGCCGGCCGCCTGGACCCGCTCGGTGCCGCTGCGCACGTTCTGCACCGATGCCTGGATCAGCGTGCGGATCTCCTGCGCCGAGGCCGCGCTGCGCTGCGCCAGTGTGCGCACCTCGCCCGCCACCACGGCGAAGCCGCGGCCCTGTTCGCCGGCCCGCGCGGCCTCGACCGCCGCGTTCAGCGCCAGGATGTTGGTCTGGAAGGCGATGCCGTCGATGACGCTGATGATCTCGGTGATGCGCTCGGACGACTGCGCGATCGCGCCCATGGTGCTGACCGCGTCGGTCACCACCCGGCCGCCGCGCTCGGCCGCCTGGCTGGCTTCGGTCGCCAGGCGCGTGGCGTGCTCGGCGGCCTCCTCGGTCTGGCGCACGCTGGAGGTCAGCTCGGTCAGCGCCGACGAGGTCTCCTGCAGCGAGCCGGCCGACACTTCGGTGCGTTGCGACAGGTCGCGGTTGCCCATCTCGATCTCGCGCGTGGCCGAGGTCATCGAGTGCACGCCGTTGCGCACGTCCAGCATGACGTGGCTGATCTTGTCGACGAAGGCGTTGAACGACGACGAGATCTGCGCCACTTCGTCATGCCCCACCACCGCCAGCCGGTGCGTCATGTCGCCGTCGCCCGAACCGATGGTGTCCATGGCGTCGCGCACCGCCGACAGGCGCTTGAAGGCGCGCGAGGTCACCACGCTGGCCAGCAGCACGGCCACCAGCGTCAGCACCACCATCGAGATCAGCGTGGCGTTGAACACCTGCGACAGGCCGGCGGTGGCCTCGGCCTCGTCCAGCGCGATCACCAGGAACCAGTCGGTGCCGGCGATCGGACGCGCCTTGAGCAGCTTGGGCGCGCCGCCCAGGCTCAGCACCAGCGGCGCGGCGCCGTCGTGCGCCATGCCGGCCAGCACCGCCGGCGTCAGGCCGGCGGCCACGTCGGTGGACGGCTTGAGCGCCAGCTTGTCGTCGACGTGCGAGATCACCTGGCCGTCGGTGGCCAGCACGAACGCGGTGCTGGAAGGCGTGGGCCGGATCGCCTTGATGACGTCCTTGATGCCGTCCAGCGCCACCGCGCCGCTGACGGCGCCGGTGGTCTGGCCGGCGCGCACGATCGGCGCGGTGAAGGCCACGTAGGGCTTGCCGGTGCCGGAATCGCCATACGGCTTGGTCACGGTCAGCTTGCCGGCGGACACCGCGCTCTTGTACCAGGGACGCGCGGTGGGATCGTAGTCGGCCGGCGTCTGGGCGGTCGAGAAGTAGCTCTTGTCGGACCAGCCGATGCTGGTGATGGGAAAGCCGTTGGTCTCGCCCATGAGCTTGGTCAGGCCGCGCGGATCGCCCTTCTCCACCACCGCGGCGGTGGCCGATACCGCCAGGGCCTTGTCGGCCGACCAGCGTTCGATGGCGCTGGCGTTGCCGGCGGCGATGGCGTCCAGGTCCGCGGAGATGGTTGCCATCATGTTGTCGCGCACGATGTGATAAATCGCAATGCCCGAGAGCACTAGCGCGCCGATGACGGTGAAGCAGGTGATCAACAGGATCCTGTTGCGCAACGAGGTGATTTTCATGCTTGTCTTCTTACTGCAACTGCCCATGCCGGGGGGGCACGGGCATCCAGGTACGCGACGACGCAAGCGTCCGCGCCATCCTGGCTTACGGCAATGCAACATAGGACTTTAGGAAGGCAGGGCAGGCATAATGTCGACAAGGCCGCTCCCTGGGCCGAGGACCCGGGGCCGGCGTCGATGCGTCAGTGTTTTTTTGGGAGCTTTCGTTGGACCCGATACTCGCCGAACTGTCGGCGTCACTGCAGGCGGCCAAATCGGTCGAACAGTTGACGCGCCCCCTTCTGGATATGCTCGGAGCCGTCACCGGCCTGGAATCCACCTATCTCACCTCGATCGATCCGGACGAGGACCAGCAGCACGTGCGCTACGCGCGCAACGTCGGCGCGCTGCAGATTCCGGAAGGCCTGTCGGTGCCGTGGTCGGACACGCTGTGCAAGCGCGCGCTGGAAGAAGGCCGCATGTCCACCAGCGACGTCGGCGCCTGCTGGCCCGATTCCGACGCGGCGCGCCAGCTCGGCATCCAGACCTACGTCAGCACCCCGATCCGCACCGACGACGGCCTGCTGCTGGGCACGCTGTGCGGCGCCAGCGCCCGCCGCCAGGACATCGCGCCGCAGGCCGAGGCCATCATGCGCCTGTTCTCCAGCGTGATCGCCAGCTTCCTGGAACGCGAACAGCTGGTGGCCGAACTGCGCACCGCCAACACCAAGCTGATGGCCTACGCGCTGACCGATCCGCTGACCGGCCTGCCCAACCGCCGCGCGCTGTACGAGGAACTGGACCGCCTGCGCGGCCGCGCGCTGCGCGAAGGCGGCAGCGTGCTGGTGGGCGTGGTCGACCTGGACGGCTTCAAGGGCATCAACGACACCTACGGCCACCAGCTGGGCGACGCCTTCCTGCAGGAAGTCTCGCGGCGCCTGGCGATGGCGCTGCGCGCCTCCGACATGGTCGGGCGGCTGGGCGGCGATGAATTCGTGCTGATCGGCCCCGGCCCCGCGCTGGCGCGCGGCGACGCGGCGCCAGGCCACGAGGCCGAGCGCGGCGATGCCGAGGAAGCGGCGCGCTCGCTCGAAGACCGCGCCGCCGCCGCCACCGTCGGCCGCTACCAGCTCGGCGAGACCGCCCTGCCCTACGAGGGCGCCAGCGTCGGCGTGGTGGCGCTCGATCCGCGCGGCCTGGCGGCCGAGGAAGCGGTGCGCCTGGCCGATGCCCGCATGTACGAGATCAAGCGCGCCCGCAAGGCGGCCCGCGTCATCCACTGAGTCCCCCGCCCGCGCAGGGCGGCGGCCCGGCCCCTGATCCGGGCCGGGCCGGGCTTGCACAACACATAAGTAACTGCTAATGTGTTGCCATGATCGAAAACGACATCTTCAAGGCCCTGGCCGACCCGACCCGCCGCGCGCTGTTCGACAAGCTCGCGGCGGGCGCCATGAACGCCAGCGCGCTGCGCGAGGGCCTGGACATCAGCCAGCCCGCGGTCTCGCAGCACCTGGCGGTGCTGCGCCAGGCGCGGCTGGTGCGCGAGGAACGCCAGGGTCGTTTCGTCAATTACGAAGTCGACCCGGACGGCCTGGCGCTGCTCGCCGGCTGGCTGTCGAAGTACCGCGCCTGGTGGCCGGCGCGGGTCGACGCCCTGAAGACGCTGCTCAAGGACATGGACCAATGACCCACACGGACGCCGCCTCGCGGGACACGACCCTGGTGCTCGACTACGAACTGGATGCGCCGCCCGAGAAGGTCTGGCGCGCCCTCAGCATCCCCGCCCTGCGCGAGCAGTGGCTGCCGGACGGCGCGCTGGCCGATCCCGAGCCGCTGGCCGCGACGCCCGGCGTCGAAATCCGCTACCGCATGCGCGACACGCTGCCGCCCTGCCTGGAAAGCGTGGTCACGTTCCAGCTCAATCCCACCGCCGACGGCGGCACCCGCCTGACCATCATCCACGCCCCCGACGACGCGCGGCTGGCGCGGCCCGCGCCGCAAGCCGCGAACGATGCCTGGCCGGCCTTCAAGCTCGCCGCCTGACGCCGCCTTTCCCTTTGATGCAAGACAGGAGTTCGCGCATGAGCGAAACGATGCAGCTCGTCCCGATGGTGGTGGAACAGTCCGGCCGCGGGGAACGTTCGTTCGATATCTATTCGCGCCTGCTGCGCGAACGCATCATCTTCCTGAGCGGCGAGGTCAATGACGCCGTGTCGGCCCTGGTGTGCGCGCAGCTGCTGTTCCTGGAAGCCGAGAATCCCGGCAAGCCGATCCATCTGTACATCAATTCGCCCGGCGGCGTCATCACCAGCGGGCTGGCCATGTACGACACCATGCAGTTCATCAAGTCGCCGGTGCACACCCTGTGCATGGGCACCGCGCGCTCGATGGGATCGTTCCTGCTGATGGCCGGCGAGCCCGGCCATCGCGCCGCGCTGGCCAACGCCAGCCTGCACGTGCACCAGCCGCTGGGCGGCTTCCAGGGGCAGGCCTCGGACATGCTGATCCACGCCGAGGAAATGCAGCGC
>NZ_CYTY01000016.1:13026-104420 GCF_001298995.1 Achromobacter sp. 2789STDY5608615 | reverse complement strand
GGCGCGCCCGCTACGCCTCGGCCAGCCTGCGCTGGTGGCGCGCCCGCAGCACGCCGTTGGCGGCGGCGCCCAGCGCCAGCAGCACCGCGGTTCCCAGGAACACCGCCGGCATGCCGAAATGGCCGCCGATGAAGCCGCCCAGCAAGGGGCCGGCCACCTGGCCGACGTACTGCGCCGAGATCGACATGCCCAGCACATTGCCGCCGACGCCATCGGGCACGTTGTGGCGGATGACGCTGGTGACGCACGGCAACAGCCCGCCCAGCGCCAGGCCCATCAGGAAACGCAGCGCCACCAGTTGCCAGCCGGCGGTGACGAAGGCCTGCGGGATCAGCAACAGCGCGGCCACGGCCAGCGCGCCGACGATCACGGTCCAGTGGCCGACGCGGTCGGCCAGCCGGCCCAGCCGCGAGGCCGACAGGATCGCGCCCAGCGCCGCCGCCGACATGACCACGCCCGACACCAGCGTGACGCGCGCCGGATCCTCCACCAGCTGGCCCACGTAGACCGTGATGATCGGCTCGATCGACATGGTGGCGAACATCAGCAGCATGCCGGTCGCCAGCATCGCGGCCACCGGCCGCTTGTCGGGGATCTGCGCCCAGCCGCCGCGGCGCTTGCCGTCCTGCGTAGCCGACTTGGGCGGGCGCGGCATTTCCTTGATGAGGAACACGGTGGCCAGGAACGCCAGGAAGATCACGCCGCCCGCCAGCAGGAAGGTGGCGCGGATGCCGATCAGCGGCGGCAGCGCGCCGCCGATCAGCGGGCCCACCAGGTTGCCCGCCATGATGCCGGCCGACAGCACGCCCAGCGCCCAGCCGGAACGCGCCTTGGGCGCCTGCATCGCCACCAGGATGGTCGAGCCCGACGCGTAGCCGCCGGCCAGGCCCACCAGCAGCCGCAGCAGCACCAGCTGCCACACGCTCTGCACCATGCCGGTCAGCGACATACAGATCGCCATGCCGAACGAGGCGCGCACCAGCATCAGCTTGCGGCCATAGCGGTCGCCCAGCCGGCCCCACAGCGGCGCGACCAGCGCCGCGGCGAAGAAGGTGGCGCCGTAGGCCACGCCCGACCACTGCACGATGGCCGCATGGCCCTGCACGCCCAGCTCTTCCACGTACAGCGGCAGGAACGGCAGCAGCAGCGTCATCGCCACGATGGTGCTGAACGAGCCGGCGAAACAGACGGCCAGGTTGCGGCGCCAATGGATGTTCTCGGCCGGCGCGGCGCTGTCGGCGCGTTCCGGGGAAGTGGACGAAGTCATGGGGGAAGGCCTTGGCGCTGTCTGGCGTGGAGTCGTGGAACCGGGATTGTTGCCAGCCTCGTCCCCCGCAGCAAGGCCAGCCGCGATACCGGTATTGCCGCTACCCCCCAGACGCGCGGCTACTGCGCGGCGCCGCGCAGCCAGGCCGTGGGCGTGGCGCCGCGATGCGCCTTGAAGGCCTTGATGAAATGACTGAGGCTGGAAAAGCCGATGCGGTAGGCGGTCTCGGTGACCGAGCAGCCGCGCCGCAACAGGCGCGCGGCGGCGTCCATCCGGGTCTGCAGCAGGCAGCCATGCACCGATTGCCCGTAGAGCGACATGAAGCCGGCCTGCAGCCGCTTTTCGCTCAGGCCCACGGCCTGCGCCAGTTGCCGCACGCCGCCGCAATCGGCGTAGTCGCGCTGGATGCGGCGGTGCGCTTCGGCCAGCCGCCTGCGGTCGGCCGGCGGCGGCAGGTCGGCGGCGCCGCGGCCGGCCAGGTGCGACAGCGTCAGCGCCAGGGCCTCCTGGGCCTTGCCCTGCAGATACAGCGCGGCGATCTCGCCGCGATCCTGGTTCCAGGCCAGGATCTCGCTGGCCACGCGCGCCAGGCCCGGCCACAGCGGCAGCAGCGCCAGCTGCGCATCGCGCGCCGGCACGCTGCCATCGGCCGCGAAGGCGCTGGACGGCACCTGCTGCAGGGTGCGCCGCCACAAGGCGCGCACGGCCTCGCTGGAAAACCGGATGTCGACCGCGCGGATGTTGCGCCGGCCCTTGAAATCGTCCCAGCCAGGCACCGGTTCGGCGGTGCCGTGCACGATGACGCTGCCCGGCTGGATGCTCAGGGCCGCGCCGCCGTCGAAGCCCAGGCCGAACTGCCCTTCGAGCACGATCGCCACGCCGACGCAGGACTCGGCCGCGCCGCTGGCCGCCCAGTCGGACTCGGGCCGGCCGTCGAGGCAGCCGATCGAGATGCCGCCCGGCAGCTCGTGCTGGGTGCGGATCTCGAGCCAGTCCGGCGGCAGCAGGCGCAGCAGGTCCTGCGCGGTGAGCGGCGCGCCGCGGTCCGGGGCAAGGCGGGGCTGAGAGGCCATTTTGTTCCTATTCCGCAATTTCCGGCGCGGATTCGCTAGCGCGACCGCCGCCAGGCCTGGATGATAACAATTTTCATCCGCATCAAGCCCTACATGCTCGCCTCTTCAGACCCGCTCCGCGCGCGCAGCGAAACCACCGCGCTGTTCGTCTTCAACACCCTGTGCCTGACGGCAATCATGGCTTTCATGCCGGTGATCGGCCCGGTCGTGCGCGGCCTGCGCCTGGCCGAATGGCATGGCGGCCTGGTGGTCACCGTGGCCGGCGTGCTGTGGATGCTGATGGCGCGCTACTGGGGCCGCCGCAGCGACCGCATCGGCCGCCGCCGCGTGCTGCTGCGCGCCGCCGCCGGCTATATCGTCAGCTATCTGTTGCTGGCCGTGGGCCTGGACCTGATGCTGCGCGAGCCGCCGCCGGTGTGGCTGGCGCTGCTGGCGCTGATGGCGCTGCGCGCGCTGATCGG
Source organism: Achromobacter sp. 2789STDY5608615 (assembly GCF_001298995.1). Lineage (NCBI taxonomy): Bacteria > Pseudomonadati > Pseudomonadota > Betaproteobacteria > Burkholderiales > Alcaligenaceae > Achromobacter > Achromobacter sp. 2789STDY5608615. Next base: position 101,619 of record NZ_CYTY01000016.1, on the reverse strand, counting down.
CGCCTTCTACGCCGCCATGCCCACCGTCAGCGCCGCCCGCATCGCCGACGTCACCGCGCCGGCACAGCGCGGCGCGATGATGGCCAAGCTGGGCGCGGCCAACGGCCTGGGCATGGTGCTGGGACCCGCCATCGGCGGTCTGCTGGTCAAGGACAGCCTGACCCTGCCGCTCTACCTCGCCGCCGCGCTGCCGCTGCTGGGCACGCTGTGGCTGGCCGCGAAGCTGCCGTCCGACGCCGCGCACGAGCCGCGCGCCACGCCGCCGCTGAAGCTGAGCGACCCGCGGCTGCGCCTGCCGCTGGTCGCCATGCTGCTGGCCATGGGCGCCGTCATCACGGCGCAGATGATCGTCGGCTTCTACGCCATGGACGCGCTGCGCCAGGCGCCCGGCCCCGCGGCGCGGACGGCGGCGTGGGCCATGACCACCGTCGGCGTCATGCTGATCCTGGTGCAGGTCGGGCTGGCCAAGGCCCGCCGCATGAACGCGGCGCGCTGCCTGGCGGGCGGCGCGCTCTTGTCCGGCATCGGCTTCCTGCTGGTGCCGGTGCTGGGCGGCGCCGCCGGCCTGGTGGCGTGCTACGCCATCATGGCCGCGGGCATGGGGCTGGTGTTCCCGTCGATCCAGACCCTGGCCGCCAACGCCGTCAGCGCCGACGAGCAAGGCATCGCCGCCGGCTCGGTGATCGCGGTGCAGGGCATGGCGATGGTGGTGGCGCCGCTGGTGTGCACGCTGCTGTACGGCGTGCGTCCGTGGATGCCTTATGTGGTGGCCGCCGGCCTGTTGCTGCTGGTGGCGCTGGCCGCGACGCTCAAGCCGCGCCGGCCCCTGGCAGCCCCGTCGGCGCCGTGAGCGGCGCGGACTGCGCGGCCGCGCGGGTCCAGCGATCGGCGACGTTCTCGCCCGCCACCCGCAACAGGCGCAAGCCGGCGGGCCGTAACGCGACGCGATAGCCGGCGGCGGCGCCAGCGCCGCCCACCAGCCCGGTTTTCTCCAGCGGCCGCAGGCGCCGCAGCAGCGCCGAACGCGACGCGCCCAGGGCGGCGGCCAGCGTCGCCAGCGACACCGGTTCGCCGCGCGCATCGGCCAGCCGATGCAGCAGCGCGAAGTCGTCCAGGTCGATGCCGTGATGCGTGGCCAGCACGTCATCGAGCTGGAACCGCAGGCCGACATAGCCGCCATGCCACGCCAGGCAGGCCTCGATCGCGTCCGGCGTCATGGCGTGGCTCCCGCCGGTTCGTAACCCGCCTCGCCCTGGCAGGGGATGTCCTGGCGCCACAACGCCACCAGGTCCTCCAGCTCGCGCGCGGCGTCGAAGGCCGGGTCGGCGCGCGGCTTGACCCGGTCCAGCACGTCGAAGGTGAAGCTGGCCTCGCCATGCTCGCGCCAATCGCGGCGCAGCAGCGCGTTGCGATGCGTGCCCTGGCGCAATTCGAAGCGGTGCCGGTTGAGCGCGCCGTCGGCATTGGCGCTGCCGGCCACCAGCGCGCGGCCGCTGATCCGGTTGCGGATCGCGTAGACGCCGGCCAGGGTCTTGGTCTCGAGGTACTGCCGTTTGAGGGTCTGTCGGTCTGTCATGTCCAGGGCTCGTCCACAAGGAACGCGCGCCGGGATTCCGACGCGTCAATGCGGATTATTTTATCCGGGTAAATATTGCCAGTCAATAATACCCGGATAAAACAAACGCCCTGTCGCGCTATTCCGTGATGCGGATGTTGGCCTGGTCGATGATGACCTGGTAGCGCTTCATCTCGGCGTCGATGAACTTGGCGAAGGCCGCCGAATTCTTGACCGACGGTTCGAAGCCCAGGCTATTGAGCTGCTCGACGATCTTGGGATTGGCCATCACCTTGGCCGAGGCCGCTTCCAGCTTGCGCAGCACCGGCTCGGGCAGCTTGGCCGGGCCCCACACGCCATACCAGGAATAGAACTCGAAGTTCTTCTGGCCCTGCTCCTTCATGGTCGCCAGGTCGGGCAGCAGCGGACTGCGCGCGGCGCCGGTCACGGCCAGCGCCTTGAGCTTGCCGGCGCGCACCATCGGCAGCGACGACAGCATCGGGTCGATCAGGCCCTGCACCTGGCCGCCGACCAGGTCGGACAGCGCCGGGCCGCCGCCGCGATAGAGCACGATGGGGATCTGGTCCAGGCCGTTGTCATGCAGGAACGAGGCCGCGGCCAGGTGCCCGGCCGAGCCGAAGCCCGAAGTGGCGAAGGAGTACTTCTGCGGCTCGGCCTTGAGCAGCTTGACCAGGTCGCCCACATTGTCGGCCGGCACCTTGGGATAGACGCTGAAGATCAGCGCGCCCTGCGCCAGCTCGCTGATCGGCGTGAAGTCCTTGACCGAGTCGAACTTGATGGTCTTCTTGTACAGCAGCGGATTGATGGCGTGGATCGACGCGTTCAGGTACAGCGTGTAGCCGTCCGGCGCGGCCCGCGCGACGTAGGCCGCGCCGATCATGCCCGACGCGCCGGCGCGGTTTTCCACCACGATCGACTGGCCCAGCTCCTTGCCCAGCTGTTCGGCATACAGGCGCGCCACGCCGTCGACCGAGCCGCCCGGCGGATGCGGCACCACCAGCGTGATCGGGCGCTGCGGATAGGCCGCGTCGGCGGCCAGCGCGGCGGCGCCGCAGGTAATGCCCATGGCCGCCAGCGCGGCGGAGAACAGCCGGGTGAACGGCGCGGGACGGGACGGCGAACGGAACATGATGAATCTCTCTTGGCGATGGCGCGTCCATTCCGGACGCGCAGGGGCCGACCACGCCACCGGCCGCGACGCTCGCGGCCGCCATGTCGTGGATCGTCAACATGCATCCGGCGGCTATTGCCGCCGGAACAGGGGAATCAGGCCGCCTTGAGCTGGGCGGAGCTGAAGCCGTACTTGGCGTCCAGCCCCAGCTCGCGCACGATGCGCAGGCCCTTGGCCAGGGCATCGCCCTCCAGGCCGCGCAGCGGCCGGCGCAGATCGCCGACCGGCAGGCCCACCGCCTTCATCAGCGACTTGATGGCGACCGGGTTGATGGCCGAGTACGAGTAATGCAGCATCGGCAGCAGGCCCAGGTAGCCTTCGCGGAAGCTGACCGACACGTCCGGCGTGTCCCACGGACGCGAGATGTCGGCCATCTCTGCGGGCGCGATGTTGCCGGTCATGTTGGCGGTGCCGTGGCCGCCCAGGCTCATGGTGGGCACCACCAGGCCGAGGTTGGGCGAGTCGCAGCACATCACCGACACATCGGGACGGCCGCGCAGCACCTGCGCCACCTGGCCGACGCGGGTGGTCGATTCCTTGTGCACCACGTAGTTGGGGTGCTTGAAGATGCGCAGCAGCTGGTCCCAGTGCAGGTCGCTCTTGACCCGCGGCGGGTTGTTGTAGATGCCCAGGGGCAGGTCGGTGGCGTCGGCCACTTCGAGGAAATAGGCTTCGGTGTCGGCCTCGGACGCGCAGATGTAGGCGGGCGCGGCCAGGATCGCGCCGTCGGCGCCGTTGGCGCGCGCGAACTTCAGGTAGTCGATGGTGCTGTCGGTGTTGTTGCCGGTGCAGCCGTAGAACAGCTTCATCTTGCCGGTCTTCATCTTGGCCGTCTCGACGATCACCTGGCGGCGCTCTTCGGGCGACAGCAGCGAGACCTCACCCGTGGATCCCATGATCAGCACCGCGGCGGTGCCGTTGTCTTCCTGGAACTTCAACAGACTGCGGAAGGCGCTGAAATCGACGCTGCCGTCACGATTGAACGGCGTGACGATGGCGACGAAGGACCCCTGGATTTTCATTTTGCTCATGACCTGCTCCACATGCGGAAGGACTGCTCAATCAAAAAAAGCCAGGCTGGCGCGCGGTCGTTGGCGCCTGCACCTGACCATTCCCCTTGCTGCTTTCGCAGTATAGGAAGAGCGGCCCCGAAAATTTTTCTATTTTCCACACTTTCGCAGGGCCTGAAAGACAAAGAATTTCTAAGGCAATGCCGTTAAGTTATGAAGATTTCCACAACAATACGCTTTTCACGGCGCCACCCGCATGTCCGAAGCGATCTCCCGTTATCCGTCCCTGTCTCACTGGGGCGCGTACACCGCGCTGGTGCGTGACGGCCGCGTCATCGGCTGCGAGCCGTTCGCTCACGACCAGGCTCCGTCCCCGCTTATCCACACGATGCCCGACATGGTGCATTCGCCGCTGCGCATCGCCCGCCCCAGCGTGCGCGCCAGCTGGCTCAGGCACCGCGGCGCGCCCGAACTGCGCGGCGTCGACGGTTATGTCGAGGTCGACTGGGACACCGCGCTGGCGCTGGTGCACGATGAGCTGCAACGGGTGCGCGCGCAGCATGGCCCGACGGCCATCTTCGGCGGTTCATATGGCTGGTCGTCCGCCGGACGGCTGCACCACGCGCGCACGCTGACGCACCGTTTCCTGTATGCCGGCGGCGGCTGCGTCGACCAGTCGGGCAACTACAGCTGGGGCGCGGCGCAATTCCTGCTGCCGCACATCATCGGCACCTATGCCCCCGTGACCGGCCGCATCACCGACTGGAACAGCGTGGTCGGGCACACCCGGCTGCTGATCGCGTTCGGCGGCATCCCGCTGCGCAACACCCAGATCGCCTCGGGCGGCGCGGGCGACCACAGCGCCCCCGGCTGGCTGGCGCGGGCGCGCCAGGCCGGCATGCGCGCGGTGGTGGTCAGCCCCACGCGCGCCGACGCGCCGGCGGCGCTGGCCGCCGAATGGATCCCCATCCGTCCCAACACCGATGCCGCGATGATGCTGGGCATGGCGCACACGCTGCTGGCCGAGAACCGCCACGACCGCGACTTCCTGGCGCGCTGCTGCAACGGCTTCGAGCAGTACGCCGACTACCTGCTGGGCCGCGCCGACGGCCAGCCCAAGGACGCGGCCTGGGCCGAGCGCATCTGCGGCGTGCCGGCCGATACCATCCGCGCGCTGGCGCGGGACGCGGCCGGCGCCCGCACGCTGCTGTCGTGCTCGTGGTCGCTGCAGCGCGGCCATCGCGGCGAGCAGCCCTACTGGGGCAGCGTCGCGCTGGCCGCCCTGCTCGGCCAGATCGGCCTGCCCGGCGGCGGCTTCGCCTTCGGCCATGGCTCGATGAATGGCGCCGGCAATCCGCGCCCCGACCTGCCCGCGCCGGAGATGCGCGCCGGCCGCAATCCGGCCGGCACCTCAATCCCCGTGGCGCGCCTGACCGACATGCTGCTGCGGCCGGGCGAGCCGTACGAATTCAACGGCAGGACCGGCATCTATCCGGACATCCGCCTGGTCTACTGGGCCGGCGGCAATCCGTTCCATCACCACCAGGACCTGAACCGGCTGATGCGGGCCTGGGCGCGGCCCGAGACCATCATCGTGCACGAGCCGTGGTGGACGCCGACCGCGCGCCGCGCCGACATCGTGCTGCCCGCCACCACCACGCTGGAACGCAACGACATCGGCGGCTCATCGCGCGACCGCTACCTGCTGGCGATGCGGCAGGCGGTGGCGCCGGTGGGCCGCAGCCGCAACGACTTCGACATCTACCGCGAACTGGCCGCGCGCGGCGGCTTCGAGCAGGCCTACACCGAGGGCCGCGACGAGATGACCTGGATCCGCCACATCTACGAACAGATGCGGCCGGCCTGGGAAGCGGCGCAACTGACGCTGCCCGCCTTCGACGAATTCTGGGAACGCGGCCACGTCGCGCTGCCGCCGCCGGCGCGCGACTTCGTGCTGTTCGAGCAGTTCCGTGAAGACCCCGCCGCGCATCCGCTCAAGACCCGTTCCGGCCGGCTCGAACTGCACAGCGCCGCCATCGCCGAATTCGGCTACGACGACTGTCCGCCGCATCCGGCCTGGCTGCCGCCGGTGGAATGGCTGGGCGCCGAGCGCGCCGCGCGCTGGCCGCTGCACCTGGTCACCTGCCAGCCCGCCGACCGGCTGCACTCGCAGCTGGACCCGGCGCCGGCCACCCGCGCCAACAAGGTCGCCGGCCGCGAAGCGGTGCTGCTGCATCCCGACGACGCCGCCGAGCGCGGCATCGCGCAGGGGGATGTGGTGCGCCTTTTCAATGATCGCGGCGCCTGCCTCGGCGGCGCGCAACTCAGCGCCGACCTGCTGCGCGGCGTGGTGGTGATGCCCACCGGCGCCTGGTTCGATCCGCAGGACGGCGCGCTGGAACGCCATGGCAATCCCAACGTGCTGACGGTGGACGTGGGCACGTCGCGGCTGGCGCAGGGCCCGAGCGCGCTATCGGCGCTGGTGCAGGTGGAACGCTGGCAAGGCGACGCGCCGGCGGTGCGCGCCTTCGAACCGCCGGCGCTGCAACCCGAGGCCTCGGGCGCGCCACGCTGACGGCGCAATCGCGCCCCCATTGCTGCGCGACCTCGCCTGGCGCCCGATTGCCGGACTGTGCGAGGCGCCTGTGAACAGACCCCCTAGGCCGCCCGCAGGAACGCCAGCACCGCGTCGTTCTGCCCGCGGATGAAATGGCGTTCGCGCGGCAACAGCGTCACCTGCGCGCGCGGCGCCAGGCGGCGCAACCGCTCGCGGGTATGTTGCGAATCGAGCATCACGTCACGCCCGCCCACCGCCACGAACAGCGGCTGCGCCAGCTGGCGCAGCGCCTCGTCGCCGAAGACCGGAATGGCGCCGAAGCGCGACCGGAAGCCGCGGTCGATGGCCTGCATCAACGCGAACTGGGCGCGGTCGGCGGGCGCCGGATCGGCCGGCAGCGGCCCGATGATGCGGCGGCGCACCAGCGCGCGGCCCGCGGGCCCCAGCAGCAGCAACGGCAGGACCCACGGCAGGATGTTCTTCTGGCGGCCGATGCCGGACGGACACAACAGCGCCAGCCGCTCGACCCGCGCCGGCCGCCGCACGGCGAAGTCCAGCGCCAGCCATGCGCCCAGCGAAATGCCGAAGCACGCCGCGCGCGCCACGCCCAGGCCGTCGAGCACCGCCTCCAGCCAGGCCGCGTGCGCATCGCTCGCCAGCGGCAGCCGCGCCGGCGCGCTCGGGCCGGCCTCGCCGATCAGGTCGATCGCGTAAATGCGGAAATGCGGCGCCCAGGCCGCGGCCTGCCGCTGCCAGCTGGCCGCCGTGCTCTGCGCGCCATGCAGCAGCACCAGCGGCGGCGCGTCCTCGCGGCCGCACACCAGCACATGGGTGTCGCCGGCCGGCGTCGGCACCGTCACCCGCCGCACATCGGCCGGCCAATGGGCCAGCGCGGCGGCATAGGCCTGGCGCACGGCTTCGGCGTGGCGCTCGGACTTGAAGATCGGGCTCATGCCGACGCGTCGCCGCGATGACGCAGATGGATCAGCGGATAGGCCCGCCCCTGGCCATCACGCTCGGAACGCCCGGTGCACTCGAAGCCCAACCGTTCATAGAAACCGATCGCCTGCGCGTTCTGCTCGTTGACGTCGGTGCTCAGGCCGGGATGGCGCCGCAGCGCGTCCTCGACCAGCGCGCGCCCGACGCCCGTGCCACGCGCGGCGGGGTCGACGAACAGCGCTTCCATGTGGCTGCCGTCGAGCAGCATGAACGCCAGCGCGCGATCGTTCGCATCCACGGCCAGATCGAGCGTGGCGGCGGGCAGGAAGCCCACCACCTCGGCCTCGATGTCATGGCGGTCCTGCGGCGACAGGAAGTCGTGGGTGGCATCGACGGCGCGGCGCCAGATGTCGACGACGCGTTCGCCGTCGGCGGGAGTGGAGGTTCTCAGGGTGATCATGGTGCTACGGAAAAAAGAAGAGAGGTTGGCAGCCGTCAGCCGGCGTCGGTGCGCCGCTCGATGGCGCGGATCACCGCCACCATGTCGGACGCGCCCAGGCCCTGGGCCTCGGTCTCGCCGTACAGCGCGTGGCTGGCGTCCAGCAGCGGCGAAGCGATGCCGGCGCTGCGCGCGGCCTCGGCCACCAGGCGGCTGTTCTTGAGGACGTCGGTGATCGCCGCCTGCACGGAAAAGTCCTGCGTCACCAGCTTGCCCAGCTTGACGCGCGACACGTCGCTGGCCATCGGCCCGGCGTTCAGCACCTCGGCGAACAGCGCCAGGTCAATGCCCTGGCGCTCAGCGAAATGCACCGACTCGGTCAGGCCCGTGACCATGGTGATGAGGAACAGGTTGACCGACAGCTTCATGGCCAGCGCCGACGGCACCGCGCCACAGACGAAACTGTCGCGGCACAGCGGCCGCACCAGTTCGCGCACCGCGGCGACGTCGTCGTCATGGCCGGCCAGCATCACCACCAGTTGCCCGGCTTCGGCCGGCTTGCGCGATCCCGACACCGGCGCCTCGACGTAGCGGCCGCCGGCCGCCTCGATGTCGGCGCCCAGCTGGCGCGAATAGTCGGCCGAGGTGGTGCCCATGTTGACGATCACGTGGTCGCGCACGCGCGTCTCGAAGTCGTCCGCGCCGCGCGCCAGCACCGTGTCGATGGCCGCGTCATTGGCCAGCATCAGGATGACGGTGCGGCATTGCGCGTAGACCTGGCCGGCGCTGTCGGCCACGCGCGCGCCCGCGGCGCGCAGCGCGTCATAGCCGCCGGAGCGGCTCCAGACCACCAGCGGCGTGCCGGCGCGGGCCAGGTTGAGCGCCATCGGCGTGCCCATGACGCCCAGGCCGATGAATCCGATATCCATGCGTGTCTCCTGCTTGGTTGTGATCAGTGGCGGCGCGCCTCGACCCGCAGGCCGGCCGCCTTCCAGGCGGGGAAGCCGTCGCCCAGCCGCTGCGCCTGGAAACCGCGGGCGCGCAGCAGCGCCACGGCGCGCATCGACAGCACGCAGTAGCGGCCGCCGCAATAGGCCACGATGTTCTGGTCGCGCGGCAGCTGCGCCAGGTGCGGCTCCAGCTCCTCGGTCGGGATGTTGACCGCGCCCGGAATGTGGCCGGCGGCGTAGTCCTCGCGCGAGCGCACGTCCAGCAGCAGCGCGCCTTCGTCGAGCTTGGCGACCAGTTGTTCGATCGAGACCGCTTCGAGCTGCTCGGGGCGGTTGACGCTGTCGGCGGCCACGCGCCGCATTTCCTGGCGCTGGTGCGACAGGTAGTCCTGCAGCGCCGACAGCACTTCCGACACCGGTCCGGCGCCGCCGCGGTACAGCACGTGCTTGCCGTCGCGGCGCGACTGGATGAAGCCGGCGCGCTTGAGCTGCTGCAGGTGCTGCGAGGCATTGGTGATCGACAGCCCAGACCCCAGGGCCAGCTGCTCGACCGTGCTTTCGCGCTGCAGTACGGCCTGCAATAGAGCCAGGCGATGCGGATGGCCGAGCGTCTTGGCGGCATCGGCCAGGTCATCGAGGGAATCGGCGGCGGCATCGGTCATTGGCGGGGACGGCGGCAGGGTCTTCATTGACGCGACCTTATCATCTTCCTATCATTCCATCATTTGTTGGATTGATAATTTACAAAGAGGAGACCCCATGTCATCGAGCCCCCCGCCGTCCGGCGCCGCCACCGCCCCCGTTTCCTGGGCCGACCTGCTGCGCGGCAGGAACGGGCTGCGCTCCATTGCGCTGGCCGGCGGCGTCGCGCTGCACGCCATCAACATCTACATCGTCACCACCATCCTGCCCACCATCATCCGCGAGATCGGCGGGCTGGCCTATTACGCCTGGAACACCACGCTGTTCGTGGCCGCCTCGATCGTCGGCTCGGCGCTGTCGGCCAAGCTCATCGACCGCCTCGGCCCGCGCCTGGCGTACCTGCTGGCGCTGGCGGTGTTCTCGGCCGGCGCGATCGGCTGCGCGCTGGCGCCGTCGATGCCGGCCCTGCTGCTGGGCCGCACGGTGCAGGGTCTGGGCGGCGGCGTGCTGTTCGCGCTGAGCTATGCCTTGATCCGCGTGGTGTTCGATGCGCGGCTGTGGCCGCGGGCGATGGCGCTGGTCTCCGGCATGTGGGGCGTGGCGACCCTGGGCGGCCCGGCCATCGGCGGCGTGTTCGCGCAGAGCGGCCACTGGCGGCCGGCGTTCTGGGTGCTGGTGCCGGTGGCCTTGCTGCTGGCGCTGATCGTGGCCAGCCAGTTCCGCGGCAGGACCGCGGGCGAGGCGGCGTCAGGCCCGGTGCCCTGGCTGACCATCACGCTGCTGGTGCTGTCGGTGCTGGCGATCTCGGCCGCCGGCCTGTCGCAGAGCCTGGCCTGGAACGCCGCCGGCATCGTCGCGGGCATCGCCATCGCCGCCGCCATCGCGCGCATCGACACCCGCGCCCGCGCCAAGCTGCTGCCGACCGGCGCCTATACGCTCGGCACGCAGCTGGGCCTGCTGTACGCCGTCATGAGCCTGCTGGTGGCGGCCCTGACCACCGAGATCTTCGTGCCCTACTTCCTGCAGGTGGCGCACGCGATGACGCCGCTGGCCGCGGGCTACATGACCGCGCTGATGGCGGGCGGCTGGACGCTGGCCTCGATCTACAGCGCCGGCCGCGAGCCGGCCCGGGCCTGGCGCCTGATCCGGGCCAGTCCCATCGTGGTGCTGGCCGCGCTGGCGGCGCTGGCGGCCACCATGCCGGTCATCGCCTGGCAGCCGGCCGCGCTGGGCACGGTGCTGCACGGCATCGCGCTGACGGCGGTGGGCTTCGGCATCGGCCTGGGCTGGCCGCACCTGCTGACGCGGGTGTTCTCGGCCGCCGCGCCGGGCGAGGAAACGCTGGCGTCGTCGTCGATCACCACGGTGCAGTTGTACGCCACCGCCCTGACCGCGGCGCTGGCCGGCGTGGTCGCCAATGCCGGCGGCCTGACCCAGCCGGGCGGCATTGACGGCGCCAGGAGCGCGGCGCTGGTGCTGTTCGGCGTGTTCGCCATCGCGCCGGCCGCGGCCATCGTGCTGACGGGCCGCCTGCGGCGCGCGTGATGCCGGGCGCGGCCGGCCGCCGAGGGCGCGCGTGATGCCAGGAGCGACGGTCCGCCGAAGGCGCTCGGCGAACCGGCCGCGGCGCCCGCGAAACGCCTGTCAGGCCAGGACCGCGGGATTGATCACGTGGATCGGCTTGCCGGCGGCGTAGGCGACGATCTGATCGAAGACGTCGGAGAACTGGGTCTCGTATTCGTCTTCGGTGACGTAGCCGATGTGCGGCGTGCAGATCGCGTTGGGCAGTTGCAGCAGCGGATGTTGCGGATCGGTCATCGGTTCCGACTCGAACACGTCCACCGCCGCCGCGCCCGGCCGGCCGGCGGCCAGCGCCTGCGCCAGCGCGCCGGGCTCGATCAGGCCGGCGCGGCTGGTGTTCACCAGCAATGCCGACGGCTTCATGCGCGCCAGGTCCTGCGCCGTGACGATGCCGCGCGTGTCCGGCACCAGCCGCATGTGCAGCGACAGCACGTCGCAGGTCTCGAAGAACGCCTGCTTGTCCGGCGCCACGTCCCAGCCGTCGTCGCGGGCCCTCTGGCGCGAGGCCTCGCGCGCCCACACCAGCACCTTCATGCCAAAGGCGGCGCCGTAGCGCGCCACTTCGGCGCCGATGCGGCCATAGCCGTAGATGCCGAGCGTGCGGCCGCGCAGCGTGCGGCCCATGCCGGTCTGCCAGGTGCCCTGCTTGAGCAGTTGCACCGCCTGCGGAATGCGCCGCATGCCGGCCAGCACCAGGCCCCAGGTCAGCTCCGCCGCCGCGTACGACGGCGTGCCGGCGTGCTGGTTCGACGACAGGATGACGCCGTGCGCGGTGCAGGCGTCGACGTCGATGTGCGGATAGACGCTGCGCTGGCTGATCAGCCGCAGCTTGGGCAGGCGCGCGATCAGCGGCGCGCGGATCTGGGTGCGTTCGCGGATCAGCACCAGCGCCTCGGTGTCGCGCAGGCGTTCGGCCAGCGCGTCCACGTCCTGCACGTGGTCGTTCCAGACCGTGACGGCATGGCCGTCGAGTTTGCGGAAACAGGGCAAGCCCCGCAGCGTGTCGAAATAGTCGTCGAGAATGGTGATGTTCATGGTTTGTCTCCTGCCAGGATGCGGGCATTGTGAGCGCCGCCCCGCCGACCGTAAAATGATATTAATTAGTCAATTGATGCGTTTTTCTCATGAAAATCGACGTGCTCGGCGTGCAGGCCTTCGTGGCGATCGCGGATCACAAGAGCTTTCGCCGCGCCGCCGGCGAGCTCAGCATCACCCAGACCGCGTTGAGCCGGCGGCTGCAGAACCTGGAATCGTTCCTGGGCGTGCGGCTGGTGGAACGCACCACCCGCTCGGTCGCGCTGACGCCGCCGGGCGACAGCTTCCTGCCGCAGGCGCGGCGGCTGCTGGCCGACCTGGCCGCGGCGCTCACCGAGATCCGGGAAACCGGCAAGGCCCAGCGCGGCGACGTGACGCTGGCCTGTGTGCCGACCATCGGCGTGCACTACCTGCCGCACATCCTGCAGCGCTACAGCGCCGAGCATCCGCAGAACCGCGTCAAGGTGCTGGACCATTCTTCCGGCGCGGTGGCCCAGGCGGTGCTCACGCGCGAGGCCGAGTTCGGCATCAACATCGCCGAGACCCACGCCCCCACGCTGCAGAGCATCCCGCTGCTGCAGGACGACTTCGTGCTGATCTGCCGCGAGGACCATCCGCTGGCGCGCCGCCGCACGCTGCCCTGGGAAAAGCTGGAGGGTCACCGGCTGATCTTTCCCGGCGCCAGCAGCAACAACCGGCCGCTGCTCGATCACGCGCTGGCCGAACTGGCGCCGCGGCTGACGGCCTTCTATGAAGTGCAGCGCAGCTCGACCGCCGTCGGGCTGGTGGCCGCCGGCGCCGGCATCGCCGTGGTGCCGCGGCTGGCGTGGCAGGCCGGCTCGTATCCGGGGCTGCGGGTGGTGTCGCTGCACACGCCGGTGGTGGGCCGCACCTTTTCGCTCATCAGCCGCAAGGGCGCGCACCTGTCGCCCGCGGCCCAGGCCCTGCACGACCTGATCCTGCGGCACCGCGACCAGGGGCCACGCTGACCCGCGCCAAGGGCGGGAGATTTTTGCACCGCTTCATACAATTGGTGACGCGTGGCGGGAAAAATCGGGCCACAATGCGCCGGCGCTTTTCCCGATCCACGAGGAACCACGATGAATAAAGCCCTTGCGCTGCTGCTCTGCGCCGTCCTGCCCGCCGCCGCCAGCGCGGCGCAGCCCGATGTCGAGACCTTGACGCTCAACCCGCAGAACCAGCTGTACTGCAACGCGCAGACGGACTGGTGCGTGGGGATCAAGGTGGACGGCGGCTTCGAAGACAACGGCCCGTTCGCCACCAGCCGCACCCTGCGCGCCGACTACCGCTTCTGGGACCTGCCCGACATCCCGAACTTCACGCGCTTCACGGTCTGGCCGCACCTCATTCGCCTGAGCGAGGAACGCGCGCTGGTGGGCGTGATCGGCCCCAACGAGCCGGACTACAAGGAAGAGATCCAGTTCCCCGGCGGCAGCTTCTCGCGCCGCGACCTGTACCTGTTCATGGTCGACCTGGGCGACAAGTCCGCGGCCCTGGTGCACCTGCTGCCCTACACTGCCAAGGCAGGCATCCGCGCCTGCGCCAACGAGGCCGACGAGAAACGCCGCGAAGGCAACTGCATGGACTATTACCGCTATGACGCCACGGTGAAGGCCCTGCCCAGCAAGCAGCCGTACCCGGACCTGCAGGTCACCACCCAGGCCACGCGCAGCCCGGCCGACGCCAGCCGCTACGCCGATCCGGGCAAGCGGCCCGCGCCGACGGCCGCGCAACTGCAACCGCAGGCCGACAAGCAGTGCAGCTACACGGTGACCTACAAATGGAAGGAAGACGGCTCGGTCTACCAGCCGGCCACGCCGGTGCCGGACTGCGCCGAGTTCCTGGAACCGCAGCCCGGGAAGAAGTAAGGCGCGGGCCTGGCCACCCTGGCCGCGCCCGCCCCGCCGCACTGGCGGGACGCGCCCGGCCGCTGGGGTCGTCAGTCGGCGTAGCCCGGATTGCGCCGGTCCAGCCGGCGCAGCAGGCCCGGCCAGGCCAGCGAAGCCTTGTGCGCCCGGTCGGCCGGGGATTCCACCGCCGCGCGCGCCAGCACCTCGGGCGGAATGAACGTCAGTTCGCCGCCCGCCTGCGCCCGCACCTGCACCATGCAGGCCGCTTCCAGCCGGTGCATGGCCTGGAACGCCTCGGCCATGCTCTGCCCCACCGTCAACAGGCCGTGATTGCGCAGGATCAGGTAGTTGTTGCTGCCGAGGTCGCGCACCAGCCGCGGCTGCTCTTCGGGATTGAGCGCCAAGCCCTCGTAGTCGTGATAGCTGAGCGAACGCAGCACGATGAACGCGAACTGCGACAGCGGCAGCAGGCCTTCCTTCTGCGCCGACACCGCCACGCCGTTGATGGAGTGCGTGTGCAGCACGCACATGGCGTCCTTGCGGGCCGCGTGGACACAGCTGTGGATGGTGAAGCCGGCCGGATTGATGTCGTATTCCGAGTCCATCACCTTGCGGCCGTGCAGGTCGATCTTGACCAGGCTGGAGGCCGTGATCTCGTCGAACATCATGCCGTAGGGGTTGATGAGGAAATGCTCGGTGCCCGGCACCTTGGCGGTGATGTGCGTGAAGATCAGGTCGTCCCAACCGAACAACGCCACCAGCCGGTAGAGCGCCGCCAGGTCCTTGCGCACCTGCCATTCCGTCTCGCCGACCCGTTCGCGCACGCTGGCGCCCGTCTGACCTGCCGTATCCATGCTGTCTCCCTTTGTGGTGTTCTCCCGCCGCAAGGACGCGGCGAGGTCTGTTGCGCACTGTATTCCGTTTGCGCCCCGCCGGCGGCCTGGCAACGGCAAGCGTCCGCAGCGTGCAACGCGCCCGCTCAGCGCGCGCCCGCCGTCGCGCCGCGCAGGATTGCCGCCAGGCACAGCGCCAGCGCGTCGGCGCGCGCCGGCGTGGCCTGGCCGATGCCGAACACCAGCCCCGGCTCCGGCGCGGCCAGGCAGAACTCCGAATAGGTCCGGGCGCCGTAGCCGGCCCGCGCCAGCGCCCGCACCACCTCGCGGTCGTCGATGGCCGGGTTGCGGAACCGCACCGCCAGTTTCAAGCCGCCCGCCCCGTCCGCCACCCGCAGCCAGCGCCCGCAATGCCGCCTCAGCGCGCCCACCAGGTTGTCCATGCGCTCGGCGTAGACGCCGCGCATGCGGCGGATGTGGCCGCGGAAATGGCCGTCGTCCAGGAAGTCGGCCAGGCCAGCCTGGATGTGGATCGAGACCTC
Source organism: Achromobacter sp. 2789STDY5608615 (assembly GCF_001298995.1). Classification (NCBI taxonomy): domain Bacteria; kingdom Pseudomonadati; phylum Pseudomonadota; class Betaproteobacteria; order Burkholderiales; family Alcaligenaceae; genus Achromobacter; species Achromobacter sp. 2789STDY5608615. The sequence goes on along the minus strand of NZ_CYTY01000016.1, from coordinate 86,473 downwards.
GCCCTGCCGCAGCGCCATCTCGGCCAGGCACGGCGCCACCAGCGCCGGCGGCAGGATGGCGTAGGCCACCCGCAGCCCTGGCGCCAGGGTCTTGGAGAACGTGCCGAGGTAGGCCACGCGCTGGCCGCTGTCGATGCCCTGCAGCGCGGCGATCGGCCGCGTCGCGTAGCGGAATTCGCTGTCGTAATCGTCCTCGATGATGAAGGCGTCGTGGCGTTGCGCCGCTTCCAGCAGCGCCAGGCGCCGCGGCAGCGTCATGGTGGCGCCGGTGGGGCACTGGTGCGACGGGGTCACGTAGATCAGGCGCGGCGGCCCGTCGGCGGCGCGCGCCGGGTCGATGCCGGCGTCGTCGCAAGGCACCGGCGCCAGCCGCGCCCCGGCCCGCTGCAGCAGGGCCCGCGCCTTCGGGTAGCCGGGGTCCTCGATCCACGCGACCGGCGCCTCGGGCGTCAGCACCACGCGGGCCAGCAGTTCGATCGCGGCCGCCGTCGACGGCAGGATCGCCACCTGCTCGACCTGCGCCACCACGCCGCGCGCGGCGCCGACGTGCGCCAGGATCGCGGCGCGCAGGGCCGGCAGGCCGGCCACCGGCCCGTAGCCCAGGTCATGCACGCGCAGCGACTTGATGCGGCCGGCCACGCAGCGCGACCAGGCCGCCGCGGGAAAGCTCTTGAGGTCGGGAATGCCGGGCTGGAATGGCAGACTGCGCGCGGCCGGCGCCGGCGGTGACGGCGCCGGCGCGTCGGGCGCCCCCGCCAGCGGCCGCGGCTGCCGCGCCGCGACCCGGGTGCCGGAGCCGCGCGCCGTCTCGATATAGCCCTCCGCGCGCAGGCGGTCGTAGGCCTGCACCACGGTCGACCGGGCGATCCGCAGCGCCAGCGCCAGGGCGCGGGTCGACGGCAGTTTTTCGCCGGCGCCGAGCCGGCCCGCCAGCACGCGTTCACGAATGGCCCGGCACAGCTGCCCTTCGAGATCGCCCTGGGGCCGGTCCAGCACCAGCCAGGTGACGGCGGCGGATGTCATGGCGGAATGCGCGGAACGGGTCTGCCGGAATTTTAGTGGCATCGGCGCCCGCCGCCCCGTCCCCGCGCCGCACTGGTAGGGCGGACATCGGCAAAGCGGACGGTTGCGGCGGCGCGGGTCAGCGCTACAAATATGGCCCGCTCCCTCACCGCTTGCCATGTCCTACGACCCTATCCTCATCACCGGCGGCGCCCTGGCCGGCGGCCTGGTTTCCGGCCTGACCGGCTTCGGCACCGGCCTGACGGCCCTGCCGGTCTGGCTGCTGGCGCTGCCGCCCGCGCTGGCCTCGCCGCTGGTCATCCTCTGTTCGGTGGTCTCGCAGTTGCAAACGCTGCCCGCGATCTGGCACGCCATCGACCTGCGCCGGACCGCGCCCTTCGTCGTCGGCGGCCTGCTGGGCGTGCCGGCCGGCGTCGCCGCCCTGCCCTATGTGTCGCCGCGGCTGTTCCAGGGCGGACTGGGCCTGCTGCTGATGACGCTGTGCACCGTGCTGCTGCTGAACGGCCACTACCGCCTGCCGCGCGCCAGCCGCCTGGCCGATGGCCTGGTGGGCCTGGGCGGCGGCCTGCTGGGCGGCGTCGCCGGGCTGTCCGGCCCGCTGCCCACGCTGTGGGCCGGACTGCAGGGCTGGAGCAAGGACGAGCGGCGCGCGGTGTTCCAGTCCTTCAACCTGTCGATCCTGGCGGTGGCGCTGGCGTCGCAGGCGGTGTCGGGCTATCTCACCGCCGAGGTCATGTCGCTGGCCTGGCGCGCGCTGCCCGGCACGCTCATCGGCGCCTGGCTCGGCCGGCGCCTGTACCACCGCGTCAATGTCGAAGTGTTCAATCGCATCGTGCTGCTGGTGTTGCTGATTGCCGGCATCAACATGCTGATCCAGGTGTTCTGAGGCGAAAACACGCCGCTCGCGGGCAAGTCCGTCTACAATTCAGGAAAAATTCAGGTTCGCCAAAACCGAGGACTGGCGCGCCGCGATTGTCCAGCAATGACGGAGACACCATGCAAGACCCCATCAGGATCTTTGTCGGTTGCGACCCCAACGATTGCGATCTCGAGCAGATGATGGTGCTGGACTACAGCGCCCGCAAGCACGCCTCGCGCCCGGTCGAGATCACCTGGATGCGCCTGTCGCGCGACCCCGCCAGCCCCTGGTATTGCGATCCGGCGCGCGGCCGCGGCTGGCGCACCGAGAAATGGTCGACGCCGTTCTCGGCCTTCCGCTGGGCCGTGCCGGCCGCCGCCGGCTTCCAGGGCCGCGCCCTGTACATGGACGCCGACATGCTTGTGCTGTGCGACCTGGCCGAGATCTGGGACCTGCCGCTGGACGGCGGGGCCATCGTCGCCGGCCGCCGCGACGGCGACGGCTGGCGCTCCTGCGTGGCGCTGTGGGACTGCGCCGGCGCCCGCGCCCATCTGCCCACGCTCGAAGCCCTGCGCGCCAAGCGCCACGCCAATCGCGAGATGAAGCATTACTTCGCCGAACGGCCGCGGCTGGTCCAGCACCTGGATGCCCGCTACAACAGCATCGATGGCGAAAACCTGGCGCGCGACGAGATCGGCATTCTGCACTATTCCGACATGGGCACGCAGTTCTCGCACCGCTACGCGATGCCGCGCCTGCGCGCCGAGGGCCGCCAGCACTGGTTCGACGGCGAGGTGGTGACGCACGCGCGCGCCGACCTGGCCGAGCTGTTCGAGCGCTACTACCAGGAAGCCCTGGCGGCCGGCCATTCCCCCTGCGACTACCGCAACGACGCGCCATTCGGCGACGTGGTCAAGGCGTCGCAGAAGGACTACACCGGCAACCGCGCGCGGCCGGCGCGGCGCTCATGGGTGCAGCGGCTGTGGGCGGGAGCCCTGGGCGGCTGAACCGGGACGGGTTTGGGCCCTGGGTTTGGGCCCTGGGTTTGGGCTCTAATAGGGCCATGTCCACCGCTCCCCTCGTTTCGTATTTCTGGCGCGGCGACGCGCTGCGCAGCCGCAGCGTCGGCGCCGCCGTGCGCACCGCCACGCTGGCCCTGCCCGCGCCGCCGGCGCGCCTGGTCGCCGACTGGGCGCGGGAGATCGACACCCGGCTCGAACTCGAACCCGGCGACGTCGAGCAGATGCCGCTGGCGCGCACCATGACGCGCTGGCCCGAATACAGCGCCTGCGTGCGGGCCATGCGCGACTGGAGCGCCGCGCTCGGACTGGGCGACGTGCTGGCCGACAGCGACATCGCGCTGATGGCCTGCCGCGGCGCTCGCTACCATCACGACGGCGACCAGTATGGCGGCGCGGTCTTCTGCAATCTGTTCCTGAGCGAGGACAAGGGCCTGGACCTGGTTTTCGCCCAGAGCGGCCAGCGCATCGCGCTGACCCGGGGCACCGCGGTGCTGTTCGACACCTGCCAGCCGCATGGCGTGGTGCCGCGCGGCGCCAGCGCGTTCCGCGAAAGCGACTTCGCGCCGGGCCCGGACCTGTCGCAACTGTTCCTGACCTGGGAACTGCCCATCGAGGATCCGCGCGTGGCCGCCGCCCTGGGCGTCGCCTTCGACACCGATCCGGCCGGCGCCGCGCGGCTCGACGACGAGCAGGTGCGGCGCGGCGACGCGCGCCTGGCCGTGCGGCCCGGCTGCGGCGGCTGGGAAGCGGCTGGCTGACGGCCGGGGCGGTCTTTGCCCTTCCTAACCCGCGCGAGTACCCGCTCCGCCATCACGCGCATGCGTCTCCAGCTGTTGCCGCAAGGCCCGCGCGCCGTGGTCGCCGAACATCTCGTCGAGCGCCTCGATGCAGTGCGGCGCGATGGCCGCGGCGCGATCCAGCATCGATGCCTCGCCGCGCCGCTGGGCCGCGCGCCAGTCGTCGTCGCTGACCAGCGCGTCGGCCAGCTCCGCCGCGTCCAACATCGCCAGGTTCACGCCCACCCCCAATGGCGGCATCACGTGCGCCGCGTCGCCGATCACGGTCAGCCCCGCGCGATGCGGCCAGCGCGTGCCCGCCGGCAGCGACACGATGGGCCGCACCGCCGCGATCCGGTCGGCCCCGGCGATCAGCGCCAGCAATGACGGCGACCAGCCCGCGAAGCGCGCCAGCAGCGCGTCCTTGCCGATGTCGGCCATGCCGGGGGCCGCCCGGCCATCGCCCGGGTCGCCGGTGCGCAACGCCGCGTAGACGCGCAAGGTCGCGTTGCCGTTGCGCTGCGCCACGATGCCGTCGCCGCCATGCAGCGCGAACAGCGTGCCGTGCCCGACCCGCCCGGCCGCCTCAGGATGGCGGCGGTCCACATCGTGCAGCCACAGCTCCACGAACGTGACGCCGCGATACACCGGCCGCGCGGGCGTGAGCGCCGCGCGCACCCGCGACCAGGCGCCGTCCGCGCCGATCACCAGATCGTAGGGGCCCTGCTCGCCGCCGGCGCAGCGCAAGCCAAAGCGCCCGTCGGGGCGCTCGATGACCGCGTCCAGCCGCTGCCCCCAGCGCACCGTGCCGGCGGCCAGCGGTTGCAGCAGCAGCTGGCGCAGCGCCAGGCGATCGATCTCGGGCCGGTCGCCGGCGCCCGGCGCCGGAATCTCCTCGCGCAGCACCGCCCCGGTGGCATGATCCACCAGCCGCGTTTCCTGGTCTTCGTGCCGAGCGATCGCCATGAATGCGTCCAGCAGCCCGGCCCGCGCCAACGCCCGCTGACCTTCATCGGGATGCAGGTCGAGCGAGCCGCCCTGGTCGCGCGCGTCGACCGCGGCATCGGCCTCGAACACGTCGGCGCGCCAGCCGTGGCGCTGCAGGATATTGGCGGCGGTCAGGCCGGCCGGGCCGGCGCCGATGATGGCGATGGTGGGGACTTGCGGCATGACGGCCTTTCCCTTAAGTTAATAGGTGCCTATGTATATTACATAGGCGCCTATCAACTTAAAAGAGGACGTATGGCGACTCCCCCCGACTGGCAGCCCCGGCGAATGCCGACCCTGCTCATCAACCGCTACGCCCGCCTGATGGCGCGCCGGGTCGACGACGGACTGCGGGACATCGGCATCAGCGCCTCGCAGTTGCCGGTCCTGGTCGCGCTCAAGGACGGCGGCCGGCTGACGCAGAAGGAACTGGCCGAGGCCTGCGACGTGGAACAGCCCAGCATGGCCCAGTTGCTCACCCGCATGGAGCGCGACGGCCTGGTGCGGCGCGAGCCGTCACCCACCGACGGCCGCAGCAGCCTGATATCCCTGACGGCCGCGGCCCATCGCAAGCTGGAGCCGGGCCGCGCCGTCCTGCGCCGGATCGACGAGCAGGCCTGCGCGATCCTCACGCCGGCCGAGCGCGAAGCGCTGGCCGGCATGCTGCTGCGGCTGCTGGAAGACGCCTACCAGTAGACGTCCTGGTTGTAGTACTTGTGCAGGTCGCGCGCCCAGGTCTCGTCGGCCATGCTCGGCCAGTTGTCCTTGTCGAACCCGGGCGCGTTCTTGAGCGTCTCCTTGTCGACGTTGAGCACGAAGCACTTGCGGTCGGTATCCAGCGTCAGCGCGTTCCAGGGAATGGCGAACAGCTTTTCCCCCATCCCCAGCACGCCGCCGCGCGCCAGCACCGCATAGGCCACCCGGCCGCGCGGCACGTCGATCATGATGGCCTTGACGTCCCCCAGGCTCTCGCCCGCGGCGTTGTAGACGTCATTGCCTTCCAGGGTATTGGCGGCCATGACTTCCGGCCCGGGTCCGAGCGCCTTGGCTTTCGGACCGCCGACGATATTCGATTGGTGTTCCATGATGTCGCTCCTGCGCGGTTGCCCGCGGCATGTTTTGCAATGAAGGAATGGTTCAACGCGTTGATCAGCGGCGGCGGGACTCCGCCATCAGGCAGATGCCGGCCAGCGCGCCCACCAGCACGGCGCTGGCGATGGTCTTCCAGGCGTGCTCGTGCACATAGTCATCGGTGGCTGCCGATACCTCCCTGGCCCGCCGCCATGCGTGCCGGCCTCTGACGCGGGCCTCGGCGCGCGCCGCGTCGAGCTGGTGCTTGAGGCGATCACGCGCCGCCTCGATCTCTGCGCCGCCGTAGCTGGCGGTGCTGCGCAGCAGGTTTTCGGTTCCCGATACCAAATCACGCAGCGTGTCGCTGCCGTTCTGTGTAGCCATGACCTCTCCTTGAAAAGAATGCCTGCCAGGCGCCGGCCGGGACCGGGCCGGAACGCCGGACGAAGGTCACTTAGCAAGCGGCGTGCCGCCCCCCTCAACCGGCCCACCACTGCTTGAGCGTCGCGCGCAGCGCCGCGGCGCCGGCGCCGCCGGTTTCCTTGCGCAGCGCCGCCATGTAGGCGCGCGCCTGCTTGAGCGACACGTGCGGCGGCAACGGCGGCATTTCCGGGTCGGTCACCACTTCCAGCACCACCGGCCGCCCCGCCGCCAACGCCTGGTCCCAGGCGGGCCCGACCTGCTCCGGCGCCGTCACCCGGATGCCCTCCAGGCCCAGCAGGCGGCCATAGTCGGCATAGGAGAATTCGGGCAACCACTGCGAGTCGCCAAAGCGCGGGTCACCACCCATGACCCGCTGCTCCCATGTCACCAGATTGAGATCGCCGTTGTTGAGCACCAACACCACCAGCGTCGGATCGGCCCATTCCTGCCAACGGTGCGCAATCGTGATGAGCTCGTTGATGCCCAGCATCTGCATGGCGCCGTCCCCCACCAGCGCGATCACCGGACGGCCGGGATGGGCCAGCTTGGCCGCCACCGCGTACGGCACGCCGCAACCCATGCTCGCCAGGCCGCCCGACACCGAACCCATCATGCCTTCGCGCAACTGGACGTCGCGCGCATACCAGTTGGCCGCCGAACCGGAGTCGCAGGTCACGATGCAATCCGGCGGCAGTCGATCCGACAATTCCAGAAAGGGCAGTTGCGGATTGACGGGGTTGGCCGCGACCCGGGCGCGCGCCTGGACGGTTTCACGCCAGCGTCGCACCCGCTTTTCGATGTGCCCGCGCCACTCGCCGGCCCCCCTTGGGCTGGAGCATGGGCAGCAATGCCTCGAGCGTCAGCCGCGCGTCGCCCACCAGGCCGACCTCCGCCGGATAGCGCAGGCTCAGCTGGCGCCCGTCCAGGTCGATCTGCACGCAGCGCGCCTGTCCCTCGCGCGGCAGGAATTCGGCGTACGGGAACGACGTGCCCACCATCAGCAGCGTGTCGCATTCGTTCATCATCTCCCAACTGGGCTGGGTGCCGAGCAGGCCGATGGCGCCGGTGACATAGGGCAAGGCATCCGGCAGCACCGCCTTGCCCAGCAGCGCCTTGGCCACGCCCGCGCCCAGGCGTTCGGCCACCGCCCGGACTTCGTTGCCTGCCGCCAGCGCCCCGGCGCCCACCAGCATCGCCACCCGCTCGCCGCGGTTGAGGATGTCGGCGGCGTTCGCCAGCGCGGTCTGCGGCGGCACCGTGGCGTGCGACGTGACGCCGATCCCGGTATGCACGGTGCCGTGCTCGCGCGGCGGTTCGGGGACGGCCTCGAGATCCTGCACATCGTTCGGAAAGATCAGGCAGGTGACGCTGCGCCGCTCCATGGCGATGCGCATGGCGCGGTCGATCATGTGCCGCGCCTGCAATGGCGATGTGACCATATGCACGAAATCGTGCGCCACATCCTTGAACAGGTTGGCCAGGTCCACCTCCTGCTGGTAGTCGCCGCCCAGCGCGCTGCGGGCCTGCTGGCCCACGATCGCCACGACCGGCTGATGGTCCATCTTGGCGTCATACAGGCCATTGAGCAGGTGGATCGCGCCGGGTCCGGAGGTGGCCAGGCAGACCCCGACCTGTCCGGTGAACTTGGCGTGGGCGCACGCCATGAAAGCCGCGCCCTCCTCGTGCCGGGCCTGCACGAATTCCAGCGCCGCGTTGCGGCCGAAGGCGCCGATCAGTCCATTGATGCCGTCCCCCGGATAGCCATAGATGCGTTGCACGCCCCACTGGCCGAGACGGTCCAGCACGAAGTCGGATACGGTTTGCACGGGTTTCTCCTTGCGGTTGCGGTGACGCCATCTCCCGCCTGCGCAATTACCGTTCCCTGCCCCCCCCTGCCCCCGGCGCGAGGGCAGCGGGCACGCATCCCATGGCATCCCTTACAAGGACCGGCAATAACCGCCCCCGGGCCGGGCAACTACAACCCGGCCGTCCATGACGCCCCGCGTAACGTGCTGGCGCGGATGCGCGACACGTTGCAGGCCAGCCGGAAACAATCAGCCCGCGCGCATGGCCGCCGCCAGCGGCGCCAGCGCCGGCCCGACCAGCGCCTGCAGCCGGGCCTTGGAGACGCCGTCTCGCGCCTGCACCGACAGGCCGTGCAGCAGCGCGGCGTAGAAGTCGCCCAAGGCCTGCACGTCGGTGCCGGGCTCGAGCGCGCCGTCGCGTTGCGCGGCGTCGAGACGATCGATGATGGATTGCGTGCGCGCCTTGCGGTGCGAGGACAGCCAGCGCATCACGGCTTCGTTGTCGGCGGCGTAGTTGGTGGCGGCGCTGACCACCATGCAGCCCTGCGGCCGGCCGCGGCGGGTGTAGGTCGACACGGCTTCGAGCAGCATCTTCTCGACGGCTTCGCGCACATCCGGCGACTGCAGGGCGTGTTCGGCGAAGGCGCCGTCGCCCGACTCATAGCGTTCCACCGCCTCGCGGAACAGGCCTTCCTTGGAGCCGAAGGCCGCATACAGGCGCGCCGAGGCCAGCCCGGTGGCGGCTACCAGATCGGCCATCGACGTGCCCTCGTAACCGTGCTGCCAGAAGGCCAGCATCGCCTGCTGCAATGCGAGGTCGCGGTCGAATTCCCTGGGTCTGCCTGCCATGTGCCATGCCTGATGAGTTGCGTGTTTTCGTAGTGTAGCGCCGCGCCGCGCCGGTCACGCCGACGCGCCTGCGCTTGCGTCGCGCGCCGGTTTCGGTCTATTCTTTGTCGTTCGACAAACAATTGACGCAAGCCGGTATCCGGCAAACGAAAGGCAGACCACAGCACGAAAACCCTCAAAGGCCCCAGCCTCCACCTGGCGCAATTCAGCGACACCGCCGCGCCGTTCAACAGCCTGCCCGCCATCGCCGAATGGGCGGCGGGCCTGGGCTTCAAGGCCCTGCAGGTGCCGGCCTGGGACGCGCGCCTGTTCGACGTGGCGCTGGCCGCGTCGAGCCAGGATTACTGCGACGAGATCACCGGCATGCTGGCCGGCCATGGCCTGGTCATCAGCGAGCTGACTACCCACATCTTCGGCCAGCTGCTGGCGGTGCATCCGGCCTATGAAGCGATGTTCGACACCTTCGCGCCGGCCGCGGTGCGCGGCAATGCGCCGGCCCGCACCCAGTGGGCGCACGAACAGCTGCTGCTGGCCGCGCAGGCCTCGCGCCGCCTGGGCCTGACCGACATGGGCACGTTCTCGGGATCGTTCGCCTGGCCCTATCTGTTCCCGTTCCCGCAGCGGCCGGCCGGCCTGATCGAGACCGCGTTCGACGAACTGGCGCGGCGTTGGCGCCCGGTGCTGGACGCCTGCGACGAGCAGGGCGTGAACCTGTGCTACGAGATCCACCCGAGCGAAGACCTGCACGACGGCGTCACGTTCGAGATGTTCCACGAGCGCGTCGGCCATCACGCCCGCTGCGCCATCCTGTTCGACCCCAGCCACTTCGTGCTGCAGCAGCTGAACTACCTGGACTATCTCGACATCTACAAGGACCACATCCGCATGTTCCATGTGAAGGACGCCGAGTTCAATCCGAGCGGACGCCAGGGCATCTACGGCGGCTACCAGTCGTGGGGCGACCGCGCCGGCCGCTTCCGCTCGCTGGGCGACGGCCAGGTCGACTTCAAGGCCATCTTCTCCAAGCTGGCGCACCACGACTACCCGGGCTGGGCCACGCTGGAATGGGAATGCTGCCTGAAGGACCAGGAAGCCGGCGCGCGCGAAGGCGCCGCCTTCATCAAGCAGCACATCATTCCCGTGACCGGCAAGATCTTCGACGACTTCGCCGGCGCCGCCATCGACCAGCGCCAGATCAACGCGCTGCTGGGCATCGCCTGAACGCGCACACACGTCCCCCGACTCACCCGACAAAACACCCTGAATCCATGACACATCCCCACGACGCCTACCTGCCGCCCGGCGCGGATTTCTCGCACCGCTATGTGATGGTGAACGGCGCGCGCCTGCATTGCGCCATCGCCGGCACGGGCACGCCGGTGCTGCTCATCCCCGGCTGGCCGCAGACCTGGCTCACCTGGCGCCACGTGATGCACGCGCTCGCCAGCCAGGGCTATCAGGCCATCGCGGTCGATCCGCCCGGCACCGGCGATTCGGATCGACCGCTGGGCGGCTACGACACCGGCGCGATCGCCGCCACCCTGCATCAGCTGATGGCACAGCTCGGCCACGCCCGCTACCAGGTGGTCGGCCATGACATCGGCATGTGGGTCGCCTATGCGCTGGCCAGCGATTTCCCCGGCGTGGTCACCCGCCTGGCGCTGACCGAAGCGGTGATCCCCGGCCTGGCGCCCGAGCCCACCCTCTTCGCGCCGGCCGAGGACAACATCTTCCTGTGGCATTTCATGTTCAACCGCCTGCCCGACCTGCCCGAGGCGCTGATCGTGGGCCGTGAACAGGCCTACCTGACGTACATGTTCGACAAGTGGTCGCACCGCCGCGACCGCGTCGCCGCCCAGGCCTACATCGACGCCTACGCCGCGCCGGGCGGATTGCGCGCCGGCTTCGCCTACTACCGCGCCATTCCCGAGACCGTGCGCCAGAACGGCGAGCGCGCCCGCGCGCCGTTGCCCATGCCGGTGCTGGCCATCGGCGCCGAGCACGCCACCCGCGACGCGCCGCTGCTCACCATGCAGCGCAACGCGCTCGACGTGCGCGGCGCCATCATTGCCGACTGCGGCCATTTCGTAACGGAGGAGTGTCCCGAGGAGTTCCTCGCGCACCTGCTGCCGTTCCTGTCGCGGGAGGGCTGAGGCATGGCCCTGGATCCACACATCGACGCCTATCTGCGGCGCCTGTCATCGGCCGCCGCGCCGCTGGACCTGCAGGCGCAGCGCGCCGCTACCGAAGCTGGCCTGCGCGCCTTGCAGGGGCCGCTGGAACCGGTGGCCGCCATCGAGACCCACACCGTGCCCGGCCATGGCGGCCATCCGCTGCGGGTGCGCGCCTACACGCCGCACGGCGCCGCGCCCGGCGCGGTGTTGCCGGCGCTGGTGTACGCGCATGGCGGCGGCTGGTTCCAGTGCTCGCTGGAACTGTATGACAACCCCTGCCGCGCGCTGGCCAACGCCACCGGCTGCAAGGTGCTGTCGGTCGACTACCGCCTGGCGCCGGAGAGCAAGTTTCCGATTCCGCTGGAGGATGTCTACGCGGCGCTGACCTGGGTCGCGGCCCATGCCGGGATGCTGGGGATCGACCCCGCCCGCATCGCCATCGGCGGCGACAGCGCCGGCGGCAACCTGGCGGCGGCCGCGGCCATCATGGCGCGCGACCGCGGCGGTCCGCCGATCGCGCACCAGCTGCTGTGCTATCCGGTGGTGGACCACGCGTTCTCCACCGCCTCGTACCAGGCGTATGGGCAGAACTTCTTCCTGACGGAAGCCGTGATGCGCTACTGCTGGTTCACTTACCTGGTCAATGAACGCGATGGCGCCTCGCCGTATGCCTCGCCGCTGCGCGCCGAGCTGGCCGGCCTGCCGCCAGCGACGCTGCTGATCTGCGAATACGATCCGCTGCGCGACGAGGGGCTGGCCTACGCCGAACGGCTGCGGCAGGCGGGCGTGGCGGCGCGCGACGAGGTGCTGCCGGGCATGGTGCATGCGTGCATCCACATGCTGGGCCTCACGCCCGATGCCCGCCGCCTGTTCGACCTGGCGGGCGCGGCGCTGCGCGAGGCGTTCGGGCTGCCGGCGGATTGAGCGCCACCGGGCGCGGATGCGCGTTGTCAGCCGCGCACCGCCGCCTCGATGCCGGCGACGTCGATCTTGCCCATCTGCATCATGGCCTCGAAGGCGCGCCTGGCGGCGGCGCGGTCCGGCAACACCAGCGCCTCGGTCAGCACCCGCGGCGTGATCTGCCAGGACAGGCCCCAGCGGTCCTGGCACCAGCCGCACACGTTTTCCTGGCCGCCGTTGCCGACGATCGCGTTCCACAGGCGATCGGTCTCCGCCTGGTCGTCGGTGGCGACCTGGAACGAGAAGGCCTGGTTGTGCAGGATGCCGGGGCCGCCGTTCAGGCCGAGACAGGGAATGCCGGCCACCGTGAACTCCACGGTCAGGACATCGCCCTCGCGCCCCGACGGATAGTCGGCGGGCGCGTGCATCACGCGGCCCACGGCGCTGTCGGGAAAGGTCTGCGCGTAGAACCGCGCCGCGTCCAGCGCGTCGCGGTCGTACCAGAGGCAAATCGTATTCTTGCTGATCATCATCGGTCTCCTGCGATGAGAAGCGAAACGCGAAACGAAACACGCAACGCGCGAACCCGACACGCGCCCGCGAGGTCCGCGCCCCGCGCACTGAAGAATGCTGCCCGGTCGAGCATAACGCCGGCTCCGGCGCGCAGACGTTACGAAGCGTTGGCGAATCTCCCCGCGCCCAGCCGCGGCGATCCGCCCCCCCCGGGGTGACAGACCGTCGCCGCTCTGCGCATAATCCCGGGCATCCCGTCCTCCCCCAGGAGTCCACCGGCATGTCTTCCCCCTCGCTGGCATCGACGCGTCTCGCCGTCCTTCGCATGCGCTACGCACTTTGCTGCGCCGCGGCACTGCTGTGGCTGGCCTGCGCGGCCCCCGCCCAGGCCTTCGACCGCCAGGCCCAGACGCAGCGCTATCAGCAATGGCTGGCCGATTTCGAGCGCGACCTGCGCCAGCTCGCCGCCGTGCCCAACCCCACCGACGCCGACGTCGAGCGCATCTTCGCCGACACCGTGGTGCCGTCATCGCGCGCGGTGGCCTTCGTGCGCCAATTGGCCGCGCAGCCGGCCGGCACGGTGTCGGGGGAGATTGCCTACCAGGGCCGGGCGCGCCTGCTGCTCGGCCTGTTGCGGCAATCGGTGGTGGCGGGCGACGGCGGCCCCTACACCGACACGCCGCCGGGCAAGGCGCCGCTGCAGTTGCGCGCCTGGTATCTGCATATCGACGGCGGCGGCCAATTGGAGCGCCATTTCAACGATCCCGACGCCTACAAGCCCTATCGCCTGCCGCCCGACGGCAAGCTCGAGCGCGACGCCTACCCCTTCCTGGTGTTCGACGATGGCCCGCGCCTGCGGCTGGGCGCCATGGCGCGGGAATACTGGAACGTGGTGCGCTTCCTGGATGGGCTGCAACATGGCTGACGCGACGATGCCCCGCCGCTGGCCGCGCCGTCTCGGCGCCGCGCTGCTGGCCGCGGCCCCCACGCTGGGCTGGGCCGCCTGCGCCCCCATCGACACCCCTTTCGGCGCCGAGCCGGCGGCCGTGGCGTTGCGCCCCCAGCCGCTGGCGCTGGCGCTGGACGGTCCGCGCGTCTTGCTGGGCCTGCATGGCGAACGCGTGCAGGCCGACACCCGGCTGATCAGCGTGGCCGAGGACGGCGACCTCACGCCGCGCCTCTGGACCGACGCGGTGGACTGGCGCGTCTACGCCAGCCGCGCCGGCGAGCCCGGCGCGACCGTGTTGCAGCGGGATGCCGACGGCCGGCTGTGCCGCATCGATCGCTACCGGCAGGTGCGCGGACGCCAGGTCGAGGATGGCGGCTACCGGCTCGCCTACGATGCCCAGGGCCGGCTGGCGGCCTACGCCGAATTCACGTCGGCGCGCAGTAAGAGCGCGCTGCAGCAGGCTTGCGTCAGCCGTGACGGCCAAGGCCGCGTCACGGCCGTGTTCCTGGACGATTGCGGCGGCGCGCCGTCGCGGCCGGTGTACTACGTGCGCGATGATGCCGGCGCCCTGCTGCGCATCATCGACCTGCGCGCCGGCCCGCTCGGCGCGCTGGTGCATCGCCTGAATGCCGATGGCACGACGCGCGTGGTCTACCGGTCGCGTCCCGATCCCGATAGGGACGGCGCGATGATCGCCTATGCCCTGCCGTCCAACCCGCAGGACCGGATCCTGCCGGTGGCGCCCGGCGCGTCGCCGATCGTCATCACCGAGATCCCCGACGAGCCCTGGCGCGTGGTGCGCGTGCCGGCCGACACGGTCGAGGGCGACGGCCTGCCGTCGTGGGATCCCAAGGTGCAGACCGTGCTGCTCAAGGGGCTCAGCAATGCCCAGGGCCGGGTCGTGCTGGACCCGCGGCAGATCGCGCCGTTCCACCGCGCCTTGCGCGAGACGCCGGGGCGGGTGTTCCTGTATGTGCACGACATGACCCGCTTCCTGCCCGTCACGGCGCTGGATGCCAAGGCCTGGGGCCGCTGCGTCGATCCGGCCCGGCGCGACGCCGGCGCCTGCGACTGAGCGCGCGGGCCGTCTCGTTCAGGGACTGGCCTGCGTCTCGACCGTCAGGTGCGACAGGCCGGCGATATGCGCCAGCTTGGCCTTGTAGAACGCGCTGTCGCGCGGATGGCGCGTGACCAGCGACACGATTGCGGCATAGTGGCCCGGACCGACCTGCCACACATGCAGGTCGGCGATCTCGCCGTCGCCGGCATCCAGGGCCCGTTCGATGTCGCGCCGCATTTTTCCGCTCTGCGGCGCGGCGTCGAGCAGCACGGTGCCGGAATCGCGGATCAGGCCCCACGACCAGCGCGCGATGACCAGCGCGCCGACCACCCCCATCGCCGGATCCGCCCATAGCCAGCCGTAGCTGCGGCCCGCCAGCAGGGCCGCGATGGCGAGCACCGAGGTCAGGGCATCGGCCAGCACGTGGACGTAGGCCGAGCGCAGGTTGTTGTCGTGGCTGCGTTGCGGGTGCGCGTGAGCCGCGGCCGGCGCGTAGGCGTGGGACGGGCTGGCGTGAGAGTGCGCGTGGCCGTGATCATGGTCATGGTCGTGGTCATGCCCATGGCCGCCATGCCCATGCGCGTGGCCATGGTCGTCCTTCAGCAGCCAGGCCGACACCAGGTTGACCACCAGCCCCGCCGCGGCGATGGCGATGGCCTCGTCGAAGCGGATGGGCACCGGATCGACCAGCCGCGCCAGGCTGTCCCGGCCGATGATCAGGGCGATCAGGGCCAGCACGATGGCGCTGGCGAACCCCGCCAGTTCGCCCAGCTTGCCGGTGCCGAAGGTAAAGCGCGGATTGCGGGCCTGGCGGCGCGCGTAGCCGTAGGCCAGCGCGGTGATCAGCATGGCGCCGGCATGGGTCGACATGTGCCAGCCATCGGCCACCAGGGCCATCGACCCGTAGAGATTGCCGGCGATGATCTCGACGGCCATCATGCCCGCCGTCAGGGCAATGACCCACCATACCCGGCGCTCGTTGCGCCGGTGGTCCTGGCCGAGGAAGACGTGGTCATGGGTCAAGGGGGTATTCATGGGATTGCTCCTGCTCGCGGGGCCATGAACCGGCGGCCCCCTGCCGGCGGGCCGCTATTTCATGTAGGCCCGGATCACGTCCATCATTTCCCGCGCCGCCTCGACCCGCTCGGCCTCGGACGGCGCGTGCACGACGTGCTCGTCCAGGTGGCCCTGCATGACTTCCGCCGTCAGGCCGTTGAGCGCGCCGCGGGCCGAGGCCAGCTGGCGCAACACTTCGCCGCAGGCCGATTCGGCTTCGAGCGCGCGCTCCAGGCCGTCGAGCTGGCCACGGATGCGGCGCACGCGGGCGATGAGTTTTTCCTTCTGGCGGATGGTGTGGGCCATGGTCGGTGCGCGGGAAATATAGTGTAGGGGACTATATTATATCTTCAGCACCCGCCGCCCCATTCCCCTGCCGCCGTCCCGGAAATGCGAAGGCTAGGCCCCGCGTCGCAGGGCCGACGGGTTGACGCCGAACTGTTTGCGGAACGCCGCCGAGAAGTGGCTGGGGTTGCTGTAGCCGAGGTCGGCGGCCACGTGCGCCACCGACAGCCGCCCGCGCAGCAGTTCGGTGCGCGCCTGCTGCATGCGTTCGTGCTGGAAGCAGTCGTAGATGCTGCGGCCATAGTGGCGGCGGAACGCGCGCGCCAGGGTCGGCACGCTGACGTCCGCCTCGCGCGCCAGCGCCTCCAGGCTGGGCGCGCGGCTCAGGTCGGCCAGCAGATGTTCGTGCACTCGCGCCATGCGGCGTTGCATGGCCACAGGCAGGCCGGCCAGGGGCCGGCCGCAGGATTCCAGGAACAGGCCCACCAGCAACAGCGACTGGGCCTGCAGCCACAACCCATGGCGGCTGGCCGCGCCCTCGCCGGCCAGGCCCTGCGCCAGCTGATGCGCGGTGCCGCGCAGCTCGGCGCCGCCATGGCCGTGCAGGAAGCAGGCCGCCGACGCCAGGCCGCTGGCCAGGTCGCCTTCGAGGTCGTGGCTCCAGCGCTGGAGCACGTCGGGCCTGACCATCACGGTGACATTGTCCAGGCAGCCTTCCTGGCAGTAGTGGCCGCGCCGGCCCGGGCCGTAGCTGATGGTGCCGGTGCCCTCGCGCACCGCGAATTCGCGGCCGCCTTCCCAGCCGTCGAAATGGCAGGCGGCGCGCCCGTCCATGCGGCTGTTGAAGCTGAAATGAACGTAGTCGCTGTCGTCCTGGAGGGGAAGGTCGATGGCTTCGCGCAGGGCGCTGCGCCAGTAGACCAGCTCGGCGCCATCCTGCAGCGGCATGCGGGTGATGCGGCAGACGCTGCCCGGACCCAGGCGCAGCACCGAAGTGTCCATCACGACACGGGAAAGCGGGATCAGGCTGGAACTCATGGGACACGCACCAGGCAGAGTTGATCCGATTCGGGCGGGGATGATCGGATCCGGGTAGCAATACAAATGTAAATCATTATCATCCATTCGTATCAAGCCCGCAATCGCGGTCCGGCCAACCGCGATGGCTCCACCCCCACTTCCAGAAGGCCCCCATGCGACTCCCTTCCCTGCCAGCGCTTTCCCTGTCCACGCTGGCAATGTCCATCGCCCTGCCCGCCCAGGCGCAATCCGCCGCGGATGCCGCCACCCTGCCCGCCGTCACCGTGCATGCGCGCGGCGCCGACGAAAACGCCAAGGACCTGCCCTACACGGTCGAGGTCATGGACGGCATCACGCTGGAACAGCGCCGCCTGCTGAACGTGGAGCAGGTGCTGCGCGCCACGCCCGGCGTCAACGTCAATTCCTCGGGCGGCGCCAACGTGTCCACCATCTACATCCGCGGCGTCGGCGCGCTCTATCCCATGAGCATGGACGACAGCTCGGTGGCGCTGAACGTCGACGGCAGCCCGCTGTCGACGCGCAACATTTCCATCGGCACGCTCGACGTCGACCAGATCGAGGTGCTCAAGGGCCCGCAGGGCACGCTGTTCGGCGGCATGGGCGAGGCCGGCGCGGTCAACCTGACCACGCGCCGCCCGACCCGCGAATGGGAAGGCTATGCCCGCGCCGAATACGGACAGGACCGCCAGTTCCTGACCGAGGCCGCGGTCGGCGGCCCGCTCACCGACAAGCTGGCCGGCCGCTTCGCCATCCGCGCCGGCGGCTCGGACCACTGGATCGAGAATGCCCGCACCGACCAGCCGCTGTCCAAGCCGCGCGATCTGGCGTTCCGCGGCAGCCTGCTATGGGACCTGACCACCCGCACCAGCGCGCTGGTGTCGGCCGAACGCCACCAGATCCGCCACCTGGGCGAACAGCTGGTGCTGATGCCCTACGGCCGGCCGCCCACGGTGGACATGGATCCGTCGCTGCTGGACGACGCCAAGAAGACCGTCGAGCGCTACACGCTGCAGCTGGACCACCGCTTCGACCGTGCCCGCCTCACGGCCATCTCGGCCTACACCGACAGCTACAACATCGGCCCGGTGGTCTACGACCGCCGGCTGCAGAACGCCATGGGCCGCGGCAACAGCGAGTTCTGGAACGTCGACGAAGCGCGCGAGCGCGTGTTCACGCAGGACCTGCGGCTGGCCTCGCTGCCGGAGAGCGACCTGTTCTGGGTCACGGGCCTGTCGTACTCGCATGCCAAGCGCTCGTACGACACGCCGCGCAACACCTACGGCGACGCCAGCGCCAAGTACCGCGACTTCGATACCGACCGCTACGGCGTCTACGGCGAGATGACCGTGCCGCTGGCGAGCCAATGGAAGCTGACCACCGGCCTGCGCCAGTCGTGGGTGCGCAAGACCTACGACGGCAAGTACCACGGCGGCGGCATGGTCACCACCGACCACCGCGAGCTCGACGACAGCTTCACCACCGGCCGCATCGCGCTGGCCTATGCGCTGACGCCCACCACCACGCTGTACGGCAGCTATGGCCGCGGCTACAACCCCGGCGGCTTCAACGACTATGCCGCGCAGCCGCTGGACAGCGAGCCGTACAAGGCCGCCAAGACCAACTCCTACGAGATCGGCTTCAAGTACCTGAGCGCCGACGGGCGCTATGGCCTGAACGGCGCCGTGTACCTGAACCAGGTGCGCAACAACCACCTGCTGTCGTATGACTCGGCCACCTTCGCCGTCAACGCGCTCAACGCCGACACCCGCAGCAAGGGCGCCGAACTGCAAGGCACGGTGCAGCTGGACAACGGCCTGGGATTGACCGCCGGCCTGAGCTACATCGACGCCAAGATCACCACCGCCGTCAACGGCATCGGCGACGGCGACGTCAAGGCCGGCAACCGCGTGCCCGACGTCTCGCGCTGGGGCGGCACGCTGGGCGTGACCTATCGCCACGCCATGCCGGCAATGCTGGCGATGTCGGCGCCGGTCTTCAACGCCCGCGTCGACTACCAGTACGTCGGCAAGCGCGCCGCCGATCCGCAGAACCACTTCGACCTGGGCAGCTACCAGTTGCTGAACGCGCGCCTGGGCGTGGCCAACGGCCGCGCCGAGTACTACGTGTGGGGCAGCAACCTGCTGAACCGGCAGTACGACCTGTACGGCTACTTCGCGCCGCCGTCGGTGGCCTACGGCGCGCCGGCCCGCGGCCGCACGCTCGGGGTCGGCGTTTCCTATACCTATTGATCCGGAGCCCTCCGATGCAGTCCCGCCGTACCTGGACCCTGCTGGCCAGCCTCTACAGCACCCAGTTCCTGGGGCTGATGTTCTTCGTCGTCGCCATGGTGGCCATCCTGCGTGAGGCGGGCGCCAGCCTGGACACCATCGGCCTGATCTACCTGCTGGGCATGACCTGGCCGCTCAAGGCGCTGTGGGCGCCGTGGATCGACCGCCACGCCACCGGGCTGCGCGGCCACTACCGCGGCTGGCTGCTGCTGACCCAGGCCGGCATGGTGCTGTGCCTGGCGGTCATCGGCATGCTGGACCTGCGCGCGGACTTCGCCGCGATCTACCTGCTGTGCCTGGCGACGGCGCTGCTGTCGTGCACCCAGGACATCGCGCTCGACGGCCTGGCCTGCCGCCTGCTCGGCGCCGCCGAGCGCGGCCTGGGCAACGGCCTGCAGATCGCGGCGGGCCTGATCGGCAACCTGGTCGGCGGCGGCGTGATGCTGATGCTGTACCCGACGCTGGGCTGGCAGGGCTGCTGCCTGGTGCTGGCGGCGCTCACGTCGGTGTCGTGGCTGCAGCTGCTGGGCTACCGCGAGCCCGACTGGCCGCGCGCCGCCGGACCGGTCAGCCACCGCCGGCTGTTCACTTTCTGGCGCGGCGCGGCGCGCAAGCGCTGGCTGCTGTTGCTGGTGCTGTACCCGGCCGCCAGCTCGCTGGCGTACGCCGTCATCATGCCGGCGTTGATCGACAGCGGCTGGACGCTGGACGGCATCGGCCTGGTGGTCAACGTGGTGGGTTCGGTGGCCGGGCTGGCCACCGCGCTGGCATACGGCCGGCTGCTGCGGCGCATGGCGCGCCCGCGCGCGATGCGGGTGGCGGCGGTGCTACAGCTGCTGGGCATCGCCGGCCTGGCCTGGCCGGCGATGGGCTGGGGGCCGCCGGCCGCGGCCGGCGCGCTGGTGGTGCTGTATTTCCTGCTGTACACCCCGGCCGCCACCGTGCTGGCCACCCTGATGATGGATCATGCCTCGCCGGAGAGTCCGGCCACCGACTACACGGTGCAGGCCAGCCTGAGCCATTTCCTCTCGATGGGGCTGTCTTCGGTGGGCGCGATGCTGGCCGGCCGCATCGGCTACGGCGGCGTGATCGCCGCCTCCGTGGCGCTGGCCGCCCTCGCGCTGGTCGCCGCCGTGCGCTGGACGCCGCGGGAGGCCGCATGAACACCCCGTGGCAGATCATGCGGCCGGTGCGCGGCCGCATCCGTTTCGCGATGGCGCTGGCGGTGGCCGGCGTGCTGGCGAGCCTGGCTTCGCTGGCCTGCCTGGCGCTGGCGCTGGACGGCCTGCTGCACGCGCCCGGCCGCTATCCCTGGCCCGCGTTCGCCGGCGCGCTGGCGTGCACGCTGCTGGCCTGCTTCCTGCGCCTGCAGGCCTTCAACCAATCGCACTATGCGGCCTTCCGCCTGGAAGTGACGTTGCGCGCCGGCCTGGTGGCGCACCTGGCGCGGCTGTCGTTCGGCGATCTGCAGGCGCTGGGCGGCAGCGCCCTGGCCAAGGTGGCGCAGAACGACGTGCAGGCGCTGCACGCCTTCGTCGCCGACAGCACGCCGCTGTATGCGCGCGCCTATGCCATGCCGCTGTTCAGCGCCGCGCTGCTGTTCGCGCTGGACTGGCGCCTGGCGCTGGCCTGCGTCGGCGTACTGGCCTTCGGCGCGCTGGTGATGGCGCTGGCGATGCGCGGGCGCGAGGTCATGACGCGGCGCTATCACCAGGCGCGCGAGCAGGTCAACGCCGCCGTCATCGAATACGTGCAGGCGATGCCGGTGGTGCGCACCTTCGACACCGGCCAGACCACCTTCGGCCGCTATCACCGCGCCCTGGAACGCTACCTGGCCATGCTGACCGACTGGTACCGCGACGCCAGCTTCAGCGCGCGTTTCGCCATTGCGCTGCTCGGCCCGCTGCCGACGCTGGCGGTGCTGCTGTGGCTGGGCGGCTGGTGGACCGCGCACGGCCAGCTCGACTTCGCCTTCTGGCTGGCGGCACTGCTGTTCGGCATGGGCATGGCCGAGGCCATGTTCCCGATGATGTCGCTGGCGCACATGGTCGACCAGGCCAAGCTGAGCATCGCCCGCATCCAGCAACTGATGGCGATCGAGCCGCTGGCGCCGGCGCGTGCACCCGACCGGCGTCCGGCCGATGGCGCCGTGCGCTTCGAGGACGTGGACTTCGGCTACGGCGGCAAGCCCGCCCTGCATGACCTGAGTTTCACCGCGCACCCGGGCCAGGTGACGGCGCTGGTGGGCCGCTCCGGCGCCGGCAAGAGCACGGTGGCGCGGCTGATCGCCCGCTTCTGGGACGTCGACGGCGGCCGCGTGTGCGTGGGCGGCGTCGACGTGCGCGACATGGACCGCGACACTCTGTTCCAGCACGTGGCGTTCGTGTTCCAGGACAACTTCCTGTTTTCCGGCAGCGTGGCCGACAACATCGCCATGGGCCGCCCCGATGCCAGCCGCGCCGAGATCGAGGCCGCCGCCCGCGCCGCGCAGGCGCACGATTTCATCCAGGCGCTGCCCGACGGCTACGACACCGCGTTGCGCGAAGGCGGCAAGGACCTGTCCGGCGGCCAGCGCCAGCGCCTGACCATCGCCCGCGCCATCCTGATGGACCGTCCGATCCTGGTGTTGGACGAACCCACCGCGGCCACCGATCCCGAGAACGAGCGCGCGGTCAACGCGGCGCTGGCCGAACTGATGCGCGGACGCACCGTCATCGTGGTGGCGCATCGCCTGCCCAGCATCCGCCACGCCGACCAGATCCTGGTGCTGGAGCGCGGCCGGCTGGCCGAATCCGGCACGCATGACAGCCTGCTGGCGGCCGACGGCCTGTACGCCCAATTGTGGAACAACCATCAACGCGCCCGTCTCTGGACCCTGGGCGAACCGCAATCATGACCACACGCCCCGCTTCCTGGCGCGAGACCTATCTCCGCCTCATGCGCAGCGCCGGCGGCCAGGCGCGCCGCCTGCGCGCCAGCCTGCTGCAACTGGCGCTGGCCGCCGTATTCCAGGGCCTGGCCCTGGCCTGCGTCGCGCCGCTGTTTCTCCATGTCGCCCATGGCGACCCGTGGCCGGCCGCGGCCGCCTGGCTCGCGGCCTTGTCCGGACTGGCCCTGGCCGCGACCGCGCTGCGCTGGCGCGCGCAGGGCTTCGACTACGGCGGCCACATGGCCCGCGCCACGCACGAACTGCGCGTGCGGCTGGGCGAGCAGCTGCGCCGCATGCCGCTCGAAACGCTGCAGGCGCAACGCACCGGCGGCATCGCCGCCAAGCTGCTGGGCGGCGTCGACGAACAGATGAATTACGCGCTGACCGTGATCAACCTGATCCTGGGCGCCATCATCACCCCGGCGGTGGCGGCGCTGGCGTTGCTGGCGCTGGATTGGCGCATCGGCGTGGCCCTGCTGCTGGTGTTTCCGCTGATCATTCCGCTGTACCGCTGGCGCCGTCCGGCGCTGGACCGCGGCGCCCGCGACACCGGCCGGGCCAACGAGGCGCTGAACGCCGAGCTGCTGGAATACATGCAGGGCCTGCCGGTTTGCCTGGCGACCGGCCGCGCGGGCGCCGCGAACGAACGGCTGCGCCAGGGCTTCGAACAGCTGGAACGCCTGCAGCGCCAGGCGCATCGCCGCGGCGCCAAGCCGACGCTGATGGTGGTGACCCTGGTCGAAGCGGGCCTGCTGGCGATCCTGGCCTGCGGCGCGTTCTGGGTGACCCAGGGCAGCCTGGATCCGGCGCTGCTGGCCGCGGTGCTGGTGCTGGTGGTGCGCTTTGCCGAGCCGCTGGCGATGTTCGTGTCGTTCACCGCCATCTTCGCCCTGATCGAGGCGGCGCTGGCGCGCGTCGAGGAGGTGCTGGCGGTGGCGCCGCTGCCGCAGTGGCCGGCGCAGGGCGCGCCCTCGCCCCAGGACGGCATCCGCATCGAACAATTGGATTTCCAGTACGCGGCCGGCAGCGCGCCGGCCCTGCGCGGCATCGACCTGGACCTGCCCGCGCGCGGCCTGACGGCGCTGGTGGGGCCGTCAGGATCGGGCAAGACCACGCTCACCCGCCTCCTGATGCGCCATGCCGACCCGCAGCGCGGCGCGGTGCGGATCGGCGGCGTCGATATCCGCAGCCTGTCGCCCGCCGACCTCAACCGGCTGGTGTCGACCGTGTTCCAGGACGTGCACCTGTTCGACGACACGGTGCTCGCCAACATCGGCATGGCCCGGCCCGAGGCCAGCGAGGCCGAGATCCGCGCCGCCGCCCGCGCGGCGCATTGCCTGGATCTCATCGAGCGCTTGCCTCAAGGCTGGCAGACGCGGCTCGGTGAAGCCGGCGGCACGCTGTCCGGCGGCGAGCGCCAGCGGCTGTCGATCGCCCGCGCGATCCTGAAGAACGCGCCGATCCTGATCCTGGACGAACCCACCGCCGCGCTAGACACCGAAAGCGAACTGGCGGTGCAGGCGGCGATCGACGCGCTGGTGCCCGACCGCAGCGTCATCGTCATTGCCCATCGGCTGTCCACCATCGTGGCCGCGGACCGCATCCTGGTGTTCGAGGAGGGCCGCATCACGCAGCGCGGCACGCACGCGCAGCTGCTGGCCACGGCCGGCCGCTATCGCCAGATGTGGCGAGCGCAGCAGGGCTAGCGGGCGTCCGCCTCCCGCGCGGTCCCGGACCCGGCCCGTCAACGCGGGCGCCCGCCGACCTCGATCGCGACGCCTTCGACGCAGGCGACGATGCGCCCGTCATCGCCGCTGGCGGGATGGCCGCCGGTGAAGTCCGAGAACGCCGGCAGGATCGCAAGGCCAGGGCGTAGCCAGAACGCCGGCCAACTGCGCGGCACGCCGCGCACGGACGTCTTCGGATGCACGTGGCCCGCGATGACGTGCAGGCCGGCTGGGGACGCCCGCGGAACATGGCTGAACAGGAACGGGCCGTCGATGCAGGTCTCGCCAAGCTGCCGCACGCCAAACGCCGGACCGTCCAGGGCGCGGTCATGATTGCCCGCCAGCACGGCGATCTCCAGTGCGGCCCGGTCCCGCCGCCACGCCATCCACGTGTCGCGCCACCCCGCCTGCCCGGCGGGTCCGTGCAACAAGTCGCCCACGATCCACAGCTCGCGGGCGGCGGTGCGCGCGATCACCTCCGCCAGGCGGTCCAGGTCGCCGCGCGTGGCGCCGCTGGGCACCGCAATGCCCGCGCGCCGGAACACATGGCTCTTGCCCAGGTGCAGGTCGGCGATGATCAGGCGCGATCGCGCGGGCCAGAACAGCGCCCGCGTCCCCAGCAGCCACATCGGCTCGTCGCCCAACAGCGCCTGCAACGCGCCCTCAGGCAACGCGTTCATAGCGCTTCTCCAGTTGCTGCGCGGCACGCCTGACGCGCGCCTGCCAGGTCTCGGTGCTGAGTTGCCCGCGCATGCTTTCGGTCCACAGCGGGAACGACAAGGGCGTCAGCGCGCGCGGCTCGCACAGCGCCAGCTCGCGCCGCTGACAGTCGTGCAATGCCGCCAGCAGGCGCGGCGCCTCCAGTTGCAGCTCGAAGACCTCTCGCTCCGCTTGCGCCAGCAGCAGGTGGTCAGGGTCGTAGCGGCGCAGGACGTCGTAGAGCAGGCCGCTGGACGCCTGCACCTGGCGCAGCGAACGCGCCGCCTGGCCGGGCAGCGACGGCGTCAACAGGCCCGCCACGCGCGCGATCTCGCGGAACTGCCGACGCGCCATCTCGCCCAGGTTGACGCCATCGCGCAGGTCCTCGGCCATGTGTTCGGGGCTGAGCAGCTGGCGCAACAGCGCGTCGTCCAGCGCGGCCGGCTCGGCCAGCGTCAGCATCAGTCCGTAGTCGTTGACGGTGTAGGAAATCGTGTTGGCCTGCCGCCGCCCCCAGCGCAGCGCGATCATTGCCGCGATGCCTTCGTGCACGGCGCGGCCGGCGAACGGAAACAGGAACAGATGCATGCCGCGCCGCGTGCCGATGCGTTCTGCCACCAGCCGCCCCCGATCCGGCAATGCGCTGGCCTGCGCCTGGATCCGCAGCAGCGGCGCGACCGCGCGCATCTCCGGATGCGTGCCGGGGTGCGAATACAGGCTCTCCACTTCGCTGGCCAGCTGCGTCGACAAGGGCATGCGGCCGCCCTGCCAGGTTGCGACCGGGCCATCGCCGCCCTTGGCACGGCGCACGTAGGCGACCATGCCTTCCAGCCGCACCAACTCCAGTGTGCGGCCGGCGAACTGGAAGCGGTCGCCACGCCGCAGGCGCGCCAGAAAGCCTTCTTCCACCGAGCCCAGGCTGCCCCCGCGCAGGTACTTGACGGCCACGGCGCCGTCGGCGGTGATGGTGCCGATGGACAGGCGATGGCGGAACGCGACGCGCCGGTCGTGCACGCGATAGCGGCCGTCGTCGTCGCGCACGACCCGTTGATAATCCGGATACTTGGCCAGCGCGCGGCCGCCCTGCACGATGAAGTCCAGCACCGCCTGCCAGGTCGCGCGATCGAGCGCGGCATAGGCGTGCGTGCCGCGCACTTCCTGGTACAGCGCGTCGGCGTCGAAGCCGCCGCCGAGCGCCAGCGTAACGGCGTGCTGGGCCAGCACGTCCAGGCTGCCGACCGGCGGCGGCCGGGATTCGATCTCGCCGCGCGCGATGGCCTGCCGGGCGGCGGCGTACTCGATCAGTTCGAGCGCCTGCGCCGGCACGCACACCACGTTGCCGGACTCGCCCGGCCGGTGCCGGGCGCGGCCTGCGCGTTGCAACAGGCGCGCCACGCCCTTGGGGCTGCCGATCTGCAACACCTGGTCCACCGCCGGAAAATCCACGCCCAGGTCCAGGCTGGAGGTGGCCACCACGCAGCGCACCGCGCCGTCGCGCAGGCCCTGCTCCACCGCCGCGCGCAGCTTGGGATCGAGCGAACCGTGGTGCAGCGCCAGGGTGCCCGGCGCCTCCGGCCAGATCGATTCGAGCGCGCGATGCCAGAGCTCGGCCTGCGCGCGGGTGTTGGTGAACAGCAGTGTCGCGCGCACGTCGAACAGGCGCTTGAAGACCCGTTCCAGCTGCGACAGCCCCAGGTGCCCCGCCCACGGCAGGGCGCGGCTGCGTTCGGGCAACAAGGTCGATATCTGGATCCTGCGCGGCCGCGCGCCCGCCACCAGCGCGCTGTCGGGCGCATGCGGCAGCAACACGGCGCGGGCCTGGTCCAGGTTGCCCAGCGTGGCCGACAGGCCCCAGGTGCGCGCGCCGGGCGACAGGCGGCGCAGGCGCGCCAGGCACAGCTGCAGCAGCACGCCGCGCTTGTTGCCCAGCAGCTCGTGCCATTCGTCCACCACGATGCCGCGCAGGGCGCGAAAGCGCTGCGACGCATCGGCGTAGGACAGCAGCAGCGCCAGGGACTCGGGCGTGATGACCAGCACGTCCGCCTTGCCCTGCCGCGCCAGGCGCTTGTCGCGCGCGCTGGCGTCGCCGGTGCGCAGCGCCACCGTCCAGGCCAGGCCCAGGTCGGCCGCCGTCTGCGCCAGGGCGCGCGTGGTGTCGGCGGCCAGCGCCCGCAGCGGCGTGACCCACAGCACGCGCGGCCCCTCGCCCGCCGCCGCGCGCGCCGGCGCCGGGTCGGCCAGCGCCTCCAGCAGCGGGCCGCCGAATGCCGCCAGGGTCTTGCCGCTGCCGGTGGGCGTATGCAGCAGGCCGGATTCACCGGCCAGATAGCGCCGCCAGGTTTCGCGCTGGAACGCGGCGGGCTTCCAGCCGCGCGCCGCGAACCATGCCAGCAAGGGGCCGTCCCGCTTCGCGGCGCTCATCGCGCCAACGC
This sequence comes from Achromobacter sp. 2789STDY5608615, assembly GCF_001298995.1. NCBI lineage: Bacteria > Pseudomonadati > Pseudomonadota > Betaproteobacteria > Burkholderiales > Alcaligenaceae > Achromobacter > Achromobacter sp. 2789STDY5608615. The sequence continues at coordinate 59,605 of NZ_CYTY01000016.1, read as the reverse complement.
CTTCAGGGTATCGAGCCGGTCGGCCTGGTCGGCGCGCTTGTCATGGCGCCAGCGCAGGATGCGGGGAAAGCGTACCGCCACGCCGGACTTGTGCCGCCGGGACAGGTTGACGCCCTCGAAGCCCAGCTCGAACACCTGCACCGGGTCGACCGAGCGCACCGGGCCGAAGCGTTCGCGCGTGTGGGCGCGCAGCCAGCGGTCCAGTTCAAGGATCTCCTTGTCGTCCAGGCCCGAGTAGGCCTTGGCGATGGGCACCAGCGCGTCGCCGTCCCACAGGCCGAAGGTGTAGTCGGTGTAGAGCGTGCTGCGGCGGCCGTGGCCGGACTGCGCGTACAGCAGCACCGCATCGATGGTGAGCGGATCGATCTTCCACTTCCACCAGTCGCCGCGCCGCCGGCCGGCCTGGTAGGGCGCGCCGCGGCGCTTGAGCATGAAGCCCTCCACGCCGCGCTCACGCGATTGCGCGCGCAACGCCTGGGCCTCGTCCCAGCTTGCCGGCGCCACCAGCGGCGACAGGCCCAGGCGCGGGTCGGCGCGCTCGCGCAACAGCGCTTCCAGCCGCGCGCGGCGCCCGGCCTGCGGCGCGTCGCGCAGGTCGGCGCCGTCCAGCTCCAGCAGGTCATAGGCGAGCAAGCGCACCGGCGCCTCGGCCAGCCACCGGGGCCCGGGCTTGAGCCGCTGGATGCGGGTCTGCAGGGCCGAGAACGGCATCGGATCGGCGCTGTCTTCCTGCCAGGCCAGCAGCTCGCCGTCGATGACGCAGTCCACCGCCAGCGCGGCCGCGGCGGCCTCGACTTCCGGGAAGCGGCCGTCCAGGCGCTCTTCGCCGCGCGACCACAACGCCACCTCGCCGCGCCGCCGGATCAGTTGCGCGCGGATGCCGTCCCACTTCCACTCCAGCAGCCAGTCGTCGATCGGCCCCAGCAGCGCCGGGGCGCCCTCCAGCGGCGAGGCCAGGAAAAAGGGATAGGGCTGCTGGCGGTCGCCCGGCAGCTCGTCGGCGCTGAGCAGGTCGCGCAGAAACGCGGGGCTGGGCGACCATGCGCCCAGCATGCGCTGCGCGATGCGGGCGATGGGCACGCCCGACAACTCCGCCAGCGCCTGCTGCACCATGCGTTGCGACACGCCGACGCGCAGCGCGCCGGTCAGCAGCTTGTTGAAGACCAGGCGCTCGATGTAGGGCAGGCCCCGCCAGGCCGCGACGATGACTTCGCGGCGCTCGGCCTCGTCGCGGTTGGCGACCGGCACCAGGATCTCCTCGATCCAATCGGCCAGGCCGCGCTCGGGCGCGGCAATGCGCGGATCGGGCACCAGCAGCGCCAGCGTCTCGGCCAGGTCGCCGACCTGGTCGTAGCAGGCGTCCACCAGCCAGGGCGCGGTGTCGGAGGCGGTCGCGGCCCATGCGCGCAACTCGCCGACGGCGGCGATCTTGCGGCGCGCGCTGCTGATCTTGCCGCCCGCCAGCAGGTACAGGGCCCAGGCCGCGTCGCGCGGCGGCGCATCGCGGAAGTACGCCAGCAGCGCCGCGCGCTTGTCCAAGGTGGCGGTGCTGCGGTCCAGCTCCTGATACAACGCCGCGAATCGCTTCATGCCTGGGTCCGTTCCCCTGTCGCTACGAAAATGGCGCGGCGCGCCGTCCTAATCGTCTTCGCCATATTGCGTGGCCAGCGTCTCGGCGGCGATGCCGGATTCATTCAACGTGCGCACCAGCGCGTCGGTATCGCCATGCGTGGCGATGACGCGGCGGGCGCCGGTCTGGCGGATCGTGCGCAGCAGATCGGGCCAGTCGGCATGGTCCGACACGACGAAGCCCCGGTCCATGTTGCGTCGGCGCCGGTTGCCGCGCAGCCGCATCCAGCCGGACGCGAAGCCGTGCTGCGCCTTGCGGAAGCGCCGCAGCCACGCGCTGCCGGCCGCCGACGGCGGCGCCAGCACCAGCTCGCCAGCAAATCCCGTGCCCGCGGCCGCCGGCGCGCCGTCCGCGTCGATGACCAGGCGCGTGTCGGGCAGCGCGATGCCGGCCTCGCGGTAGACGTCCACCCCCGCGGCAATCGCGCCATGCAGGTAGACGGGCCGGTCGACGAACGGCATCAGTTCGGCCAGCACCCGCTGCGCCTTGCCCAGCGCATAGCAGTAGAGAATGGCCGCCTCGCCGCGCGCGGCGCAATGGTCGCGCCACTGGACGATGTCGCGCGCCACCTCCGCGGTGTCCGGCCAGCGATAGATCGGCAGGCCGAAGGTGGCTTCGGTGATGAAGGTGTCGCACGGCACCACCTCGAACGGCGCGCAGGTGGGATCGGGCTGGCGCTTGTAGTCGCCCGACACGACCCAGACCTGGCCGTCGACCTCGATGCGTACTTGCGCGGAGCCCAGCACGTGGCCCGCGGAATGCAGCGAAACGCGCGCCCGGCCCAGCGTGAACGGCTCGCCATAGGCGTGGACGCGGTAGTCCTGCTCACGCAGTCGCCATTGCAGGATGGGCAGGCCCTCGGCACTGGTGTGGTAGCAACCCATGCCGACGCGGGCGTGGTCGCCATGGCCATGCGTGAGGACGGCCACGTCCACGGGGCGCCAGGGGTCGATGTAGAACCCGCCCGCGGCGCAGTACAGGCCCTCCGGACGCAATTGGACGATGTCGGCCATGGATGCTCTCCCGCCGGGATGGGCGCGACTCGCGCGGGGCGCGCGAAACGCGGCACGGCATCAGTCGGTTATACCGCGAATGCCGCGCCTGGCCAAAGCCGCCAGGCCGCTACGCCGCCCGCCGCGCGGCGGCCTCGGCCGGATCCCAACCCCGGCCCGGCACCGCCGCCAGCAATGCCTGGGTATAGGGATGCGAGGGCTGGCCGAAGACCTCGGCGCACGGCCCCTCTTCCACCACCTTGCCGTCCTTCATGACCGCAACGTGGTCGCACACCTGCGCCGCGACCCGCAGGTCGTGGGTGATGAACAGGATCGACAGGCCCAGTTGCTCGCGCAGGCGCGCCAGCAGCGCCAGCACCTGCGCCTGCACCGAGACGTCCAGCGCCGACACCGGCTCGTCGGCGATCAGCACGCGCGGCCGCATCGCCAAGGCCCGCGCCAATCCCACGCGTTGCCGCTGTCCGCCCGAGAACTCGTGCGGATAGCGGTTGATCGCGTCCGGCGACAGGCCGACCAGTTCGAACAATTCGCGCGCCTGGGCCCAGGCCTCGCGCCGCGGCATGCCATGCACGATGGGTCCGCGCGCGACGATCTCGCCCACGCGCTGGCGCGGATTGAGCGAGCCATAGGGGTCCTGGAACACCATCTGCACTCGCCGCGCATGCGCGCGCCGCGCGCCGGCGCCCTTGAAGGCCAGCGGTTCGCCCGCCAGCGTGACAGCGCCCGCGTCGGGCGGCGCCAGCCCCAGCAGAGTGCGCGCCAGGGTCGACTTGCCCGAGCCGCTTTCGCCGACGATGCCGAGCGTGCCGCCTTCGCGCAGCGTCAGCGACACGCCATCGAGCGCGCGCGTCTCGCGCCCCGGCTGGTTGAACCAGCCGCGCTTGCGGTAGGTCTTGGTCAGCGCCACGGTCGTGAGGATGGCGGGCGCATCGGGCGCGACTGGCGAGCGCGCCGCGGCCGGCGCCAGCGGCGGCACCGCCGCGATCAGGGCGCGCGTGTACGGATGGCGCGGATGCCGCAGCACCTCGTCGGCGCGGCCGCTCTCCACCAGTTCGCCGCGCTGCATGACGGCGACGCGGTCGGCGATCTCGGCCACCACGCCGAAGTCATGGGTGATGAACAGCACCGCCGTGCCCTTGCGGCGTTGCAGGTCATGGATCAGGTGCAGGATCTGCGCCTGCGTGGTGACGTCGAGCGCCGTGGTCGGTTCGTCGGCGATCAGCAGCGCCGGCTCCAGCGCCAGCGCCATGGCGATCATGGCGCGCTGGCGCTGGCCGCCGGACAGTTCGTGCGGATACGCGCCCAGCGCCTGCGCCGGGTCCGGCAGACGCACCGAATCCAGCAGGCCCAGCGTGCGGCGGCGGATCTCGGCGCCGGACAGGCGCGTGTGGGTGCGGAACACTTCCGCGATCTGGTCGCCGATGGTGCGCAGCGGATTGAGCGCCGTCATCGGCTCCTGGAAGATCACGCCGATGCGCTGGCCGCGCAGGCGGCGCATGGCGGCCGGGGACAGGCGCAGCAGGTCCTCGCCTTCCCACAGCACCTGTCCGCCGCTGGCGCGCACGCCCTGCGGCAACAGGCCCAGGATGGCGCCGGCGGTCAGCGATTTTCCGGACCCGCTCTCGCCGACGACGCACACGATCTCGCCGGCGTTGACGGACAGGGACAGGTCATGGAGCGCGTGCGGCCGGTCGGCGCCGGCCGGCAGGTCCACCGTCAGGTTCTGGATGCGTAGCAGTTCGGTCATGGGAGGCCGATGGTAAAGCGCGCGGCGACAGCGGCTAACGACAGATCGGCGATTAGCAAATTCCCGCCGCGTGATCCCGCGGACCGGACTTGTTAAGATGCCCGCAACGGCAGATTCTTGCCCTTGCCCACAGGAGCAGCGCCCCTTGACGCGGATCCTCACGACCTTGCTCTCCCGCCTCGGCCAGGCGCTGCTGCTCGCCTGCCTGGCCTGCTCCGCCGCGTTTGCCGCCCCGCCCACCCTGGCGCAATGCAACGGCATCAAGGATCTGGCCGTCGTCGCCCACCTGGATGACGACCTGCTGTTCATGAACCCGGACATCGCGTCCAACGTCGCCGCCGGCGGCTGCGTGCGGGTGATCTACCTGACCGCCAGCGATGCCGGCGAGGGCGACACCTACATGCTGGGCCGGGAGCGCGGCGTGCGCGCGGCCTATGCCTACATGGCGCGCCAGCCCGACCTGTGGAAGGAAAGCGTGGGCCATGCGGACCAACGCCAGATCGCGCGTTTCACCTTGTCCGGCAACCCGCGCGTGCAGCTGTGGCACCTGCGCCTGAAAGACCCGTGGCTGGGCAAGGGCTGGGGCAGCCTCACGCCGCTGAGCCGCACCGAGTCGGAACCGGGACAGACGGTGGACACGCTGGGGCCGTATCCGGAGGTCTACTCGCGCGAACAGCTGATCGACACCCTGGCCGAGCTGATCCGCCAGTACCAGCCGACCACGGTGCGGCACCTGGACGACACCATCAGCGTGCCCTACACGCAGCTGTGCTGGCGCTGCGCCGGACACGGCCACCCCGACCATATCGCCAGCGCGCGGCTGGTGCGCGCCGCCATGCTGCGCGCGCCCGGCAACTACGCCGAGATCGGCTACATCGACTACCCCAGCCAGGAACGCGCCAGCAACCTCGCCGATAACGAGATCGCCAGCAAATCGATGATCTTCCAGCACTATGCCTGGAACGACTACCACTATTGCGCCGGCCCCACCGGCTGCAAGGAGCCGGCCGGTCCCGCGGCCGCCTGGGTGCAACGCGCCTACTACGTCTCGCGCCAGGACATGCCGCCGCAGATCTATCCGGACGGACGCAACGGCCTGGTGGTGTTCGCCGCCGGCGAGACCAACGCCGCCGCCAACCGCTGGGACTCCGGCCAGCGCCGCTGGCAGAGCCTGGGCGGCCGCACTGGCGGCCCGCTGGTGACATTCGGCCACGCCGACGGCACCGCCGGCCTGATGGCGCGCGATCCGCTGGGCGGCGTGTGGGCCAACAAGCAGCGCCACGATGGCACCTGGCAGGGCTGGCAGGCCCTGGCCGGCGTGCGCGTCAGCCAGATTCCGGCCGTGGCGCCGCGCGGCGAAGCCGCCGCCGTGGCGCTCGGCTACGACGGCCTGCTGCACTGGATCGCGCCGACCGGCATCGACGGCAGCTGGGCCCCGTGGCAAAGCCTGCCGCCGCTGGACGGCGCCACCGGCGCGCCCGCGGTCGTGCGCGGCGATGACGGCCGCTACATCGTCTTCGCGTCGGCCGGCGGCGGCCAGCTGTTCTACACGCGCCAGTTGCCGGCGCGCAAGGGCCAGCGCCCCGAGTGGCACTCCTGGCGCCGCGTGCAGGCGCCCCAGGCCGCCGGCGGACTGGCCGCGATCCGCAACCACGAGCACCGCGTCGAACTCTATTTCCGCCAGCGCGCCAACAATCACCTGACGCGGCTGGAAGAAGCCGGCGACACCACCGACCTGGACATGGAATGGAGCGCGCCGACCGACCTGGGCGTGCCCTACATCGGCCGCCCCGCCATCGACGCCGATGCGCAGGGCAACGTGATCGTGGCGATCCTGGAACGCGCTGACGGACCGCTCTGGCTAGTGGAACACGGCAAGCCGGCCAGGCTCGACGCCGAGGCCGCCTCGCCGCCGGCCATCCACCTCATCGACGGCACCTTGTACGTCGTCGCGCGCATGGCGGGCGGGCCCCAGCGCTACCAGGTGCTGTCGCGCCGCGACGGCGTCTGGGCCGCCAGCCTGACCCTGGACGGCATGCCCGCCACCGGCGGCGGCCCGTTCGCGACCCTGGCCGCGCGGCCCGCCGACCTGCCCAAGCTGGGCGCCAACGACGCCCAGAACGCGGTCGTGGTGCGGCCCTCCGCCACCGAACCCGGCACCCTGACACAGGAAGCGATGCCCACGCAGGCCTCGCGCGCCGCCACACCGACCCGCACGCAATGAAGGGCGGATTGCCGGCACGGTAGTCCGCCCGGCGATGGGCGACCAGCGGAACACCCGGCCGCGCGGGCTGGCGGCCGGCTAACGCGGAATCCGCATATCGACATGCGAAAAACGTCCTTCTGGCGGCTGCCGTGACTGCTTAGGATCAGGGTTTTTCCTTCCCTGCCCTCATGCCCCACTCCCCCTCTGAGTCCGCCTCGACGGCGCCGGTGCGCGTTGCCGTCGACGTCGGCGGCACGTTCACCGATATCGTCCTCGAACAGGAACCGCGACGCTGGTCGGCCAAGCTGCTGACCACGCCCGACGCGCCCGAAACCGCCGTGCTGCAAGGCATCGAAGAGCTGCTCGGCCAGGCCGGCCTGGCGTGGCCGCGGGTCGACCTGCTGATCCTGGGCACCACGCTGGCCACCAACGCGCTGATCGAGCGCAAGGGCGCCCGCACCGCGCTGCTGACGACCGCGGGTTTCCGCGACCTGGTCGAGATCGGCCTGGAAGACCGCTTCGCGCAGTACGACATCTTCCTGGACAAGCCCGAACCGCTGGTGCCGAGGCCCTGGCGCTTCGGCGTCACCGAGCGCGTCGATGCGCACGGCCAGGTGCTGACGCCGCTGGACGAGGCCCAGGTGGTCGAGCTGGCCGGCGAACTGACCCGCGCCGGCATCGAGAGCGTGGCGGTGTGCCTGCTGCACAGCTATGCCCACCCCGGCCACGAGCGCCGCATCCGCGAGCTGCTCAAGGCGCACGCGCCGCAGCTGTGGGTGTCGCTGTCTTCCGACGTCTGCGCCGAGATCCGCGAATATCCGCGCCTGTCCACGGTCAGCGCCAACGCCTATGTGCAGCCGCAGGTGTCCGGCTACCTGCGCCGGCTGAACGACGCGGCGCGCCAGCGCGGGCTGCGCGACGAACCGTTCCTGATGACCTCGGGCGGCGCCATCGCCACCCTGCAGACCGGCATCGACGAACCGGTGCGGCTGGTGGAATCGGGCCCCGCGGGCGGCGCCATCCTGGCCCAGCACATCGCCGAACAGACGGGCGCGGCGCGCGCGCTGTCGTTCGACATGGGCGGCACCACCGCCAAGATCTGCTACATCGACGACTTCGAGCCACAGGTCAGCCGCAGCTTCGAATTCGGCCGCGTGCACCGCCACTTGAAAGGCTCGGGCCTGCCGATCCGCATCCCGGTGATCGAGATGGTGGAGATCGGCGCCGGCGGCGGCTCGATCGCGCGCGTCAACCACCTGGGCGTGGTGCAGGTCGGCCCGGACAGCGCCGGCTCCTCGCCCGGCCCCGCCGCCTACGGCAATGGCGGCGAGCTGCCCACCGTGACCGACGCCCACGCGCTGATCGGCACCGTCACGCCCGAGCGCTTCGCGGTCGGCAAGGTCAGCCTGCAACCCGAGCGCGCGCGCCAGGCCATCGAGACGCACCTGGCCGGCCAGGCCGGGCTGGAGGCGCCACAGGCCGCCCAGGCCATCATCGAAGTGGTCAGCGAGAACATGGCCAACGCCGCCCGCGTGCACGCCTCCGAGTTGGGCAAGGCGGCCGAGGAGCACACGCTGATCGCCTTCGGCGGCGCCGCGCCGCTGCATGCCGCCGGACTGGCGCGCAAGCTCGGCATCGGCCGCGTCATCATCCCGGAATCGGCGGGCGTCGGTTCGGCGGTCGGCTTCCTGTGGGCGCCGATCGCCTACCAGGCGGTGCGCAGCTTCCACCAGCGGCTGGCCGACATCGACCATGCCGCGGTGCAGCGCCTGCTGGACGAACTGACCGCGGGGGTCGACACGGTGGTGCGGCGCGCCGCGCCCGACGCGCCGCTGCATCACAAGCGCGTGGTGTTCATGCGCTACAGCGGCCAGGGCCACGAGATTGCCGTGGACTTGCCGGACGGCCCCTTCGACGCCGCCGCCAGCGCGCGGCTGGGCGCCGCCTTCGCCGAACGCTACGCCCAGCTGTATGGCCGCAGCCTGCCGCACGTGGCGCCCGAGGCCGTCAGCTGGTCGGTCGCCGCCCAGGCCGGCGAGCGCCGCGCGCGGCCCCAGGACCACATCGCCAGCGGCCCGGGCACCGCCGCGCGCCAGGCCGGCACGCGCCGGCTGTATGACTTCGAGCGCAACGACTGGATCGAGGTGCCGACCTACGAACGCCAGGCGCTCGACGCCGAGCAGACACTGAGCGGCCCCGCCCTGGTCGTGGAAGACGAGACCACCACTTTCGTGCCCGCGGGCTTCGAGGCGCGGCGCAGCCGGCTCGGCTCGCTGGTGCTCGATGACATCAAGGCGGCCGCCGCGCGCGCCGCAAAGGACCCCGCATGAGCACCCCGCAACACACGCCCCAGCAACGCATCCGCTTCCAGCTGGCCTGGAACCGGCTGCTGTCGGTGGTCGAGGAACAGGCCCAGGTGCTGATCCGCTCGGCCTTCGGCACCGCCACGCGCGAGGCCGGCGATCTGTCGGCCGGCGTTTTCCTGCCCGACGGCCGCATGATCGCCCAGGCCGTCACCGGCACGCCCGGCCACGTCAACGCCATGGCCGAATCGGTCAAGCACTTCCTCAAGGTGTTTCCGCCGGAGACCCTGAAGGACGGCGACGTGCTGCTGACCAACGACCCATGGAAGGGCACCGGCCACCTGTTCGACATGACCATGGTCTCGCCGGTGTTCCACGACGGCGCGCTGGTGGCGCTGTTCGCCTCGACCCTGCACGTGATCGACATCGGCGGCATCGGCAGCAGCGCCGACGGCCTGGAGGTCTATCACGAAGGCCTGTTCCTGCCGATCCTGCGCTTCTTCCACCAGCACCAGGTGGACCCCGGCGTGCTGGCCATCATCCGCGCCAACGTGCGCGAGCCGGAGCAGGTCGAGGGCGACCTGTACGCGCTGGTGGCCTGCAACGACATCGGTGGCCGCCGCCTGAAGTCGCTGCTGACCGAGTTCCAGCTGGCCGACCTGGAATCGCTGGGCGGCTACGTCATCGAGCAGTCGGCGCAGGCCATGCGCCAGGCCATCGCCGAATGGCCGCAGGGCACCTGGCACAACACGCTGGTGATCGACGGCTACGACGCGCCGATCACGCTGCAGGCCAGCGTGACGGTGGGCGATGGCAAGATCCTGGTGGACTTCGACGGCACCTCGCCCAGCGTGGCGCGCGGCATCAACGTGGTCAAGGCCTATACCGACGCCTACACCTCGTTCGGCATCCGCTGCCTGATCGGCGCCGACGTGCCCAACAACGCCGGCTCGCTGTCGCTGGTGGAGGTGGCGGCGCCCGAAGGCTCGATCCTGAACGCCCGCTTCCCGGCCGCCGTGACGGTGCGCCACATCATCGGCCAGCTGCTGCCCGACGCCGTGTTCGGCGCGCTGCGCCAGGCGCGGCCCGACCAGGTGCCGGCCGAGGGCGCCTCGTCGCTGTGGAACCTGCACCTGGTCGGCGGCGAACCGCTGGCCGGCGCCACGCAGGAGGAACAGCAGGCACTGCTGGCCGGCCCGCGCTTCAACGCGGTCAGCCTTTCCACCGGCGGCACCGGCGCGCGCCCCGGCAAGGACGGGCTGTCCGTCACCTCGTATCCCAGCGGCGTGCGCAACGTGTCGCTGGAGATCCTGGAAAGCGCCAATCCGCTGGTGTTCGAACAGAAGGAATACCGCGCCGATTCCGGCGGGCCGGGCACGGTGCGCGGTGGCCTGGGCCAGACCATCGTGGTGCGCCACGCCGATCCGCACGCGGCCATGATCATCGCCGCCGCCTTCGATCGCGTGGTGCATCCGGCCCGCGGCGCGCTCGGCGGGCAAGCGGGCGCCGGCGGCGCGCTGGGGCTGGCCTGCGGCACGGGCCTGCGCGCGAAGGGCCGCCAGCTGGTGCCGGCCGGCGAACGCCTGGCGGTGCACACCCCGGGCGGCGGCGGACTGGGCGACCCGGCCCGCCGCGACGCCGCGCGCGTCGAGCGCGACGTGCGCTACGGCCTGGTCAGCGTGGAGCAGGCCGGCAGCGCCTACCAGCACGACGGCGCGCCCGCCTGACCGCTCCCTTTTCCTGGATCGCCCCGGGCGCGTCCCGGGGCCCATCTCATCCCCTGTTTTCGCGACGATCATGAAGCCAACCCGCCGTTCCTTTCTCAGCCTGACCCTTGCCGGCCTGCTGCTGGCCGCCAGCCCGTACACCCATGCGGAACCCACCCGCGGCGGCACGCTGACGCTGCTGCTGCCGTCCGAACCCACCGCGCTGGTCACCGTGGGCAACGTCGCCACGCCGATCCTGAGCGTCAGCGCCAAGGTCACCGAAGGCCTGCTCAAGTACGACTACGACCTGAACCCCGAGCCGCAGCTGGCCACCGCCTGGAACATCAGCCCCGACGGCACCGTGTACACCTTCACGCTGCGCCAGGGCGTCAAGTGGCACGACGGCAAGCCGTTCACGGCGGCGGACGTGGCCTTCTCCATCGAGCTGCTCAAGAAGATCCACCCGCGCGGCCGCAACACCTTCGCCAACGTCACCGCCATCGAGACGCCCGACGACCACACCGTGGTGCTGCGCCTGTCCAAGCCGGCGCCCTACCTGATCCGCGCCTTCGTCGCGACCGAAACGCCGATCATCCCCAAGCACATCTACGAAGGCACCGATCCGCTGACCAACCCGGCCACCTCGGCGCCGATCGGCACCGGCCCGTACAAGTTCAAGGAGTGGGTGCGCGGCAGTCACATCGTCTACGAGCGCAACCCGGACTACTGGGACAAGCCCAAGCCCTACATCGACCGCCTGATCGTGCGCATCGTCGCCGACCCGGCGGCGGCCGCCATCGCCTTCGAGACCGGCACGGTCGACCTGGGCTACCGCACGCCCGTGCCGCTGGCCGACCTGGCGCGTCTCAAGGCCGTGCCGTCGCTGCGCTTCGAGACCAAGGGCAACAGCTACTCCTACAACGTCACGCGCCTGGAATTCAACCTGGACGATCCGCACTTCAAGAACGAGAAGGTGCGCCAGGCGGTGGCCCACGCCATCGACCGCAACGTCATCCTGAAGGTGGTGAACTACGGCGTCGGCCAGGTGGCGTATTCGCCCATCGCGCCGGGCCTGAAGACCTACAACGACCCGACGCCCACGCCCTACCCCTTCGACCTGAAGCGCGCCAACGCGCTGCTGGACGAGGCCGGCTATCCCAAGGGCGCCGACGGCGTGCGCTTTCGCGTGACGCTGGACTACAACCCGATCGGCGCCGACGGCCCGCGCCTGGCCGACTACCTGCGCACCACGCTGGCGCGCGTCGGCGTCGCGGTGACGGTGCGGGCGCAGGACGCCTCGGCCTTCATCAAGCGCGTCTACACCGACCGCGACTTCGCCTTCACCACCAACGGCGCCAGCAACCTGTTCGACCCCACCGTCGGCGTGCAGCGGCTGTACTGGTCGAAGAACTTCATCAAGGGCGTGCCGTTCTCCAACGGCACGCACTACCAGAACCCGAAGGTGGACCAGTTGCTGGAAGCCGCCGCGGTCGAGAACGATCCGGCCCGCCGCGTGCAGCTGTTCAAGGAGTTCCAGCAGATCGTGGCGCGCGAGGTGCCCGACCTGAACCTGTACCAGCCGGAGTTCATCACCATCGCCAACCAGCGCGTGCATGACCACTCGCTGACGGCCGACGGCGTCGAGTCCAACCTGGCCGACGTCTATCTGCAGCCATGACGGCGCATCGTTCCCTGCGGGTGCTGGGCCGCTCGCTGCTGCAGGCCATCCCCACCGTCATCGGCGTGGTGCTGCTGAGCTTCTTCCTGCTGCAGGCGGTGCCGGGCGACGCCGCCGACGTGATCGCGGCGGAGTCCGGCTCGGCCACCGAGGCCAGCATGGCGGCGCTGCGCAGCCACTTCGGGCTGGACCAGCCGGTGCTGCAGCAGCTGGGCGCCTACCTGCGCGACCTGGCCACGCTCAACCTGGGCGTGTCGCCGCGCTACAACCTGCCGGTGTCCGAGCTGATCTTCAGCCGGCTGGGCAACACGGTGCTGCTGATGAGCAGCGCGCTAGCCTGTGCGCTGGCGGCCGGCATCGCGCTGGGCGCGGTCATGGCCAGCTTCGCCGGCCGCTGGCTCGACCGCGTGCTGTCGCTGGCGGCGCTGCTGCTGTATTCCACGCCCGGCTTCTGGCTCGGGCTGATGGCCATCATCCTGCTGTCGGTGAAGCTGGGCTGGCTGCCGCCCGGCGGCGTGTCCACCATCGGCTCGGGCGCCACCGGCTGGGCCTACGCGCTCGACGTGGCGCGCCACCTGGTGCTGCCGACGCTGGCGCTGACCGGCTTCTACGTCGCCATCTTCGCCCGCCTGACGCGCGCCTCGATGCTGGAGGTGAACCGCCAGGACTTCGTGCGCACCGCCCACGCCAAGGGCCTGACGCCGCGCGCCGTGGCGCTGCGCCACGTGCTGCGCAACGCGCTGATTCCCGTCACCACCGTGGCCGGCCTGAACGTCGGCACGCTGCTGGGCGGCGCGGTGGTGGTGGAGACCGTGTTCAGCTGGCCCGGCCTGGGCCGGCTGGCCTACGAGTCCGTGATGGCGCGCGACTACGTGGTGCTGCTGGGCATCCTGGTGCTGTCGTCACTGCTGGTGATCCTGGCCAACATCATCGTCGACCTGCTGCAGACCCTGCTCGACCCGCGCATCCGCGTGCGCTGACCCCTTCATTTCCCGATTCACGATGACCGTTCAATCCGCTTCCGCGCCGGCGCCGGCCGCCCCCCCCCCTGCCCCGGCTGCGCCGCGGCGCGCTGGGCCGCCTGCTGGCCAACCCGGCCGCCGTGGCCGGCGCGCTGCTGCTGCTCCTGATCCTGCTGGCCGCGCTCACCGCGCCGTGGGTGTTTCCGCACGACCCGCTCGACATGGTGGGGCCGCCCATCCTGTGGCCGGGGCAGGACCACGAATTCTGGCTGGGCACCGACACCATGGGCCGCGACGTGGCCGCCGGCCTGGCGCATGGCGCGCGGGTGTCGCTGACCGTGGGCGTCACCGCGGCGCTGCTGAGCCTGGTGATCGGCATCGCCATCGGCGCGGCGGCCGGCTACTTCGGCGGCTGGGTCGACGTGGTGTTGATGCGCGTGACCGAGCTGCTGCAGACCATTCCGGCCTTCTTGCTGGTGGTGGTCATCGTGGCGATCGCGCGGCCCTCGGTGACGGTGATCGCGCTGTCGATCGGCGTGGCCTCCTGGCCGGTGGTGGCGCGGCTGGTGCGGGCCGAATTCCGCACCCTGCGCGAATCCGAGTTCGTGCAGGCGGCCCGCAGCCTGGGCTTCAGCCACGCCCGCATCGCCCTGCTGGAGATCCTGCCCAATGCCCTGCCACCGGTGATCGTGACGACGTCGGTGCTGGTGGCCAACGCCATCCTGATGGAATCGGCGCTGTCGTTCATGAACATGGGCGATCCCAATGCGGTGTCGTGGGGCAGCATGATCGGCGACGCCCGCGAGATGCTGCGCACCGCCTGGTACCTGGCGGCGCTGCCGGGCGTGTCCATCATCCTGACGGTGCTGTCGCTCAACCTGCTGGGCGATGCCCTGAACGACGCCTTCAATCCGCGACTGTCGCGCTGAGGCCTCGTCGGCCCGGCGCGGCGGCGGCGCGTCGGCGGCGAAAGGGGCGGAAGAAACGGAAGTAGACAAACTTTTCTAGAACATTTATTCTAGATCGGCCTTTTGTCGACATCCCCGCTTCATGACCGCCTCCCCTTCCGCCACCGCCAAGCCCACCAGCGCCGAACTCGACGTGTTGCAGGCGCTCTGGGAAACCGGCCCCGCCACCGTCAAGCAGGTCCACGCCGCGATGGCGGCCGGGCGCGACAGCCTGACCTACGCCAACGTGCTGCGGCTGATGCAGATCATGCACGGCAAGGGCCTGCTGACGCGCGACGAAAGCGAACGCTCGCACGTCTACGCCGCCGCCCAGAGCCAGAAGGCGACCCAGGGCGGCCTGATCAAGGACCTGATCGGCAAGGCCTTCGCCGGCTCCGGCAAGGCGCCGGTGCTGGCCGCCCTGCGCGAAGGCCATGTCAGCAGGAAGGACCGCGCGGAAATCGAAGCCCTGCTGCGCGACGACAAGCTGTGACCGACTTTCTGCTGGCCACGGCCTGGACCCTGGGCGGCAGCCTGCCGGCGCTGGCCTGGAAGATCCTGTGCCTGCACGCCGCCACGCTGGCGCTGCTGGCGCTGACGCGCCCCGACGATGCCCGGCTGCGCTACGCGCTGCTGGGCGCGGCGTTGTTCGCCGGCGTGGGCCTGGGCGTGACCGACGTGGCGCTCGCCTGGCGCGGCCTGCCGCCCCCGCTGCCCGCCGCGGCCGCGACGGAAGCGGCCGCCACGGTCTGGCCGCTGTGGCTGGCGCTGGCCTGGCTGGCCGGCTGCGCGCTGGCGGCGCTGCGGCTGCTGTTCGGACTGGCCTGGTTGCGCGGCGTGCTGCGCGCCAGCCAGCCCTGGCAAGATCCCGCCTGGCAGGCGCGCGTGGCGGACATGGCGCACCGCCTGCGGCTGTCGCGCACGGTCGGCCTGCGCGTGGCGCGCCACCTGTCCACGCCGGTCACCGCCGGCTGGCTCAAGCCGGTGATCCTGGTGCCGGCCTCGCTCGTCACCGGCATGCCGGCGGACCTGCTGGCCGCGCTGCTGGCGCATGAGCTGGCCCACGTGCGGCGCCACGATTACCTGGTCAACCTGCTGCAGCACGCGGCCGAGGTGCTGCTGTTCTTCCATCCGTCGATCTGGTGGCTGTCGCGCCGCCTGCGGATCGAGCGCGAGCGCATTGCCGACCAGATGGCCGCGGCCCTGATCGGCGGCCCCATGCCGCTGGCGCGCGCCCTGCACGCGCTGGAACGCGCCAACGATGCGCCGGCGCCGGTGGCGCCCGCCGCGCGCGACGGCGACCTGCTCGACCGCATCCGCCGCCTGGTGCGTCCCGACACGCTCGCCGCCCGCCGCGCGGTGGCCCTGCCCGTGCTGGCCATGTCGTGCGCGCTGGCCGGCTTCGGCGCCTGGTCGGCGCTGACGACGGGGCCGGCGCAGCCGCTGTCCGCGCAGCAGGCGCAACGCCTCATGGCGCGCCTGCCCGCGGTCCAGGCGCTGATCGCGGCCAGCGGCGCCTCCCACGTGCTGGTGCTGGACACCCGTTCGGGCGCGACGCTGCTCGGCCGCGCCGAGAACGACGCCGTGCCGATCGCCTCGCTGACCAAGCTGATGACCGCCATGGTGGTGCTGGACACCGCGCCGGACCTGTCGCGCGCCATCCGCATCGATGAGCGCGACGCGCGCGCCACCGCCGCGGGCGCCGCCTCGCCGCTGCCGGTGGGCGCCAGCGTGACGCTGGACACGTTGCTCAAGCTGGCGTTGATGGCCTCGGACAACCGCGCCGCCCACGCCCTGGCCCGCACCTATCCGGGCGGCGAGGCGGCCTTCGCCCAGGCCCCTGCGGCGCAAGACCGCGGCGCTGCATCTGGAACACACCACGCTGGAAGAGCCGACCGGCCTGTCGTCCGCCAATCGCGCCAGCGCCGCCGACGTCGGCCGCATCGTCAGCGCGGCCGCCGCGTATCCGCAGATCGCGCGCGACACCACCACGCCCGCCGAGACGGTGGCCGCCGCCGGCGGCTCGCTGCGCTATCGCAACACCAATCCGCTGGTCGGCGCGCAGGGCTGGGACATCCGCCTGTCCAAGACCGGCGCCTCGACCGAGGCCGGACGCTGCCTGGCCATGCGCATCCACATCGACGACCGCGACCTGACGCTGGTCCTGCTCAACGGCCGCGCCGACCGCGCCTGAACGCACTTTCCGTTTTTCCCCACCACGCTTCATCGATCATGACCGTTCGACGTTTTTCGTGCGCCCTGGGCGCAGCCCTTTCCCTGTCCGCGCTGGCGGGCGCCCCCGCCCGCGCGGCGGTTTTGTGCACCGTGGTGGCCGACGCCGCCGACGGCCGCATCGTGTTCCAGCAAGGCACGCAGGCGGCCTGCGCCGAGCGCTACACGCCGGCCTCGACCTTCAAGCTGCCGATCGCGCTGATGGGCGTGGACGCGGGCATCCTGCAAGGCCCGCACGCGCCGGTCTGGAACTACCAGCCGGGCTACCCCGACTGGGGCGGCGACGCCTGGCGCCAGCCGACGGACCCGGCGCGCTGGATCAAGTATTCGGTGGTCTGGTATTCGCAGCTGACCGCCAGGGCGCTGGGGCAGGAGCGCTTCCAGCGCTACGCCTCGGCCTTCCAGTACGGCAACGAGGACGTCTCGGGCGAGCCCGGCAAGCACAACGGCCTGGATGGCGCGTGGATCAACTCGTCGCTGCGCATTTCGCCGCTGGAGCAACTGGCGTTCCTGCGCAAGCTGGTCAACCGGCAATTGCCGCTCAAGCCCGCGGCCTACGATCTGGCCGAGACGCTGTTCGACGTCGGCGAGGCCGGCGGCTGGCGCCTGTATGGCAAGACCGGCACCGGCTCGCCGGGCAGCAACGGCGTCTACACACCGGACAACGCCTACGGCTGGTTCGTCGGCTGGGCGCGCAAGGACGGCCGCCAGCTGGTGTTCGCCCGCCTGCTGCAGGACGAGAAGGCCACCAGGCCCAACGCCGGCCTGCGCGCCCGCGATGACCTGATGCGCGACTGGCCGGCCATGGCCGACGCGCCCCGCCAGTAGGCCGGCGCCGAGCATGAACGCCGCCCCCCGCGATGACGCCATCGACATGCTGCGCGGCCTGTCGATCCTGCTGGTGCTGCTGCATCATTTCAACATCGCCTATCCGCTGCGCGACACGGCGCTGGCCGGGCTGCCCGGCTGGCCGCTGCTGCTGGCGCTGGCGCGCAACGGCAATTACGGCGTGACGATCTTCTTCGTTATCTCGGGGTTTCTCATCACCCGCAACGCGCTGGAGCGCTGGGGCCGCCTGGACGCCATCCGGCCGGCGCCGTTCTGGCGGCTGCGCGTGGCGCGGCTGCTGCCGACGCTGGCATTGACGCTGGCGGCGGTGGACGCGCTGGCGCTCGCTGGCCTGCCGCTGTTCGGCAACCGGGCCGGCAGCGCGGTCTCGCTCTGGACCACCAATGCCGCCGCGCTCGGCGCCTGGATGAACGTGCTGGTCATCCGCGAAGGATGGATCAACTACGCGCTGGGCGTGATGTGGTCGCTGTCGGTGGAGATGGCCTTCTACCTGCTGTTTCCGCTGGCCTGCGCGCTGCTGCGGCGCGAGGCGCGGCTGGCGCTGCTGGCCGCCGCGCTCGTGATCGCCGGGCCGCTCTACCGGCTGGCCCACCAGGGAGACAGCGAGGCCTACCTGTATGGCTACCTGGCCTGCTTCGATGCCATCGCCATCGGCTGCGTCGCCGCGGCGCTGTCGCGCGGCCGCGCATGGCCGGCATCGCGCCGGCCCGGGATCCGCCCGCTCGTCGGCAGCGCCATGGCGCTGCTCTACCTGGCATGGCCGATCAGCCAGAGCAACGTCCTCGGCGCCAGCGCCATGGCGCTGGGCGCGGCCCTGCTGCTGCCGGGCCAGCCCGCGACGGGGCCGGCCGCGCCCGGCCTGGCGCGGCGCGCGCTGATGCGTTGCGGACGCGACTGCTACGAGATCTACCTGCTGCATCTGCTGGTGCTGGGCCTGCTGCGCACCTGGCTGCCCGCCGCGCAAGCATCGGGCGACGCCCGGCTCGGGCTGCTGCTGGCCTACTTCGGCGGCGCATGCCTGCTGGGCGCGCTGGTGTCGCGCCATTACTCCACGCCCCTGAACCGGCGCCTGCGGCAATGGCTCGGCGTCGCGCCGGCCGGCCCGCGCCAGCCGGCTGGCGACCTCAGCCCGCGGCGACCTCGATGACCTTGTAGATCACCATGCCGACCGCGACCACCAGATAGGTCCGCAGCACGCCCATCCACAGACGGTTGGAGAACGACAGCGAGAGCGGCTTGAGACGGTGCAGCGGCGGCATGCGCCAGGTATCGCGGTCACCGCGGCGCAGCACGCTGGCCGCCTGGCTGCGGCCCGCGCCCCGCGCAACGAGCTGGGACGCGAACACCACGCCGGCGCCGATCACGCTGCCGCCGGCCAGCACCATCGTGATCGCGCGACCGGAGATGTCCGGCCACATCACGGCGGCGGTGAGGATGATGGACAGCATCACCAGCACCGACACGATCACGCCGGTGAACAGGTTGGTGAAGCGCGTGTTGACCCACGGCCCCAGCACTTCCTTGTCATTGCACAGCAGCAGCAGGAACACCGAGGCGCTCGGCAGCAGCACGCCGGCCAGGGTCTGCACCGCGTTGGTCAGCACCCCGAGCGGCACGCCCGGGATCAGCACCAGCGCCGCGGCGCCGGCGATCAGCAGGCCGTAGATGGCGTAGAAGGCCTTGGCGTCGGTCGGCTTGCGATGCAGCGAGTGCTTCAGGCTCAGCACGTCGGCTACCGCATAGGCCGTCGACAGCGACACGGCCGCCGCCCCGATCAGGCTGGCATCGAGCAAGGTCACCGCGAACAGAATGCCGGGCAGCCGGCCGTGATAGTTGGCGATGGCGGTGGCCACCGCGCCGGCATCCTCGAAGTTGCCGAACTCGGGACGGCCCGCGAAGGTGGCGGCGGCGACGGCGATGATCGCCACCGCGCCGATCACCACCAGCACGATGCCCAGCCACAGGTCGGCGCGCTCGTAGCGGATGAAGCGCGGCGTCACGCGCTTGTCGATGACGTAGCTCTGCTGGAAGAACAATTGCCACGGCGCCACCGTGGTGCCGACGATGCCGATGATGAGCAGCATCACGTCGCTGAGCTTGCCGTCCTTCGGCAGCCCGGGCACCAGGAAGTCGAAGCCGATCTGCGCCACGGGCGGATGCACCATCAGCAACAGCGGCACCAGCAACAGGCTGCCGAACACCAGCACCAGCGAGAACCGCTCGAACCGGCGGAAATCACCGGTGCTGACCGCGATCATGATGAGGGCCGCGGCGCAGACCACGCCGAGCAGTTTCGGTATCCCCAGGAAATCCAGGGCCAGCGAGATGCCGATGAATTCCGTGACGATCGTCAACGCGTTCAACACGAACAGATCGATGGCGCTGAACGCGCCCCAGAACTTGCCGAACCGCTCCAGGATCAGGCGGGCATGGCCCACGCCCGTCACCGCGCCCAGGCGCAGCACCATCTCCTGGTTCACATACAGCACCGGCACCAGCAGCGCCAGCGTCCACAGCAGGGTGGTGCCGTAGTTCTGGCCGGCCTGCGCATAGGTGCTGAACGCGCCGGCGTCGTTGTCGCCCACCATGACGATGAGGCCAGGCCCCAGGATCACCAGCAGGGTCCGGAACCGGTGCCACCAGTTCCTGCGTTTTTCAATATCGCCTTCCTTGATGGTGCCGAAGGCGCCTCGGATATCGCCAATATGCGCGTCGTCCAGGACGGCCGCGTCTTTCACTTTGTTCTGCATGAATCCAGTTCCTGATCATGTACTGCCAGTCATAGCCATTGCCTGGTCATGCGAACACGTTCATCCGCCACGCCGAAGGAAGACCCGTGGGCTCCTTTGCGTCGCGCAGGCGATCACGGGCCCACCCCGGCCGCGCGGCGCGTCCATCGACGCCGGCGGACCGTGGAGGGATTCCACGCCCCGGATGACACCATGCCGAAAGTCTCCGCATTCCATGGCATCGAAATCGATAAGTCGCTACTGTCGGGGTCTGACATATCCCTCCTTCCTCTTGAGTTGGCGCGATTAAAAACCTTGGAGTGACTCTAAGGTCAAGGCCCGGCGCGCGCGGCATGACAGCTGTCGCCGCGCGGCCACAAGCCTTTGCCATAAAAGAAAAATCCACAATAATTCAATAATCGTTGTATTATCGAATCATGAATGAAGACCAAGCCATCTCCGCCCTCGGCGCCCTCGCCCATGCCCAACGCCTGCGCACCTTCCGCGCGCTGGTCGTGGCCGGCCTGCCCGGCCTCACCCCCAGCGTTCTCGCGGACCAGCTGGGCATCGCCCGCAATGCGCTGTCGTTCCACCTGAAGGAGCTGGCGCACGCCGGCCTGGTCACGGTCGAACAACAGGGCCGCAACCTGATCTACCGCGCCGACTACTCGCGCATGAACGGCCTGCTTGGCTATCTCACCGAACACTGCTGCCAGGGCGCCCCCTGCGACGTCACCGATCCCGGCGCCTGCACCACCTGCTGACCAGGAGTTATCCCCATGTCATCCGTTCCCTTCAACGTGCTGTTTCTCTGCACCGGCAATTCCGCCCGCTCGATCCTGGCCGAAGGCCTGCTCAGGGGCCTGGGCGGGGAGCGCTTTCGCGCCTACTCCGCCGGCAGCGCGCCCAAGGGCGAGGTCCATCCGCTCGCGCTCGCCACGCTGCAGGCCTATGCATTGCCGACGGACGGCTACCGCAGCAAGCCCTGGGACGAATTCGCCGGGCCGGGCGCGCCGGCGATGGACTTCATCATCACCGTCTGCGACAACGCCGCCGGCGAAGCCTGCCCCGTCTGGCCGGGCCATCCGGCCACGGCGCACTGGGGCGTTCCCGACCCCGCGGCCGAAACCGGCGACGAGGCCCGCCGCCTGAAGGCCTTCCACGACGCCGCGCGCACGCTCAAGCGCCGCATCGAACTGTTCCTGTCCCTGCCGCTGGACAAGCTCGACGCCCTGTCGCTGCTGGCCGAGCTGCGCGGCATCGGCGCATCGCGGGAGTAAAGCCATGTCGCTCTCCAGACAGCAGGCGCCCGCCCGGCGGCCGCCCGCGGGGTTGAGTGTTTTCGAACGCTATCTCACGCTCTGGGTCGTGCTCTGCATCGTGCTGGGCATCACGCTGGGGCAGCTCATGCCGTCCCTGTTCCAGGCCATCGGCCGGCTCGAAGTCGCCCAGGTCAACCTGCCGGTGGGGTTGCTGATCTGGGTGATGATCGTCCCGATGCTGCTCAAGGTCGACTTCGGCGCGATGGGCCAGGTCGGCCGCCACTGGCGCGGCATCGGCGTGACGCTGTTCATCAACTGGGCGGTCAAGCCATTCTCGATGGCGCTGCTGGGCTGGCTGTTCATCCGCCAGGTGTTCGCGCCCTGGCTGCCGGCCGACCAGCTCGACAGCTACATCGCCGGCCTGATCCTGCTGGCCGCGGCGCCGTGCACCGCCATGGTGTTCGTGTGGAGCCGGCTGACCGGCGGCGACGCGACGTTCACGCTGTCGCAGGTCGCGCTCAACGACACCATCATGGTGTTCGCCTTCGCGCCCGTCGTCGGCCTGCTGCTGGGCCTGTCGGCCATCACCGTGCCGTGGGACACGCTGCTGGTGTCGGTCGGGCTGTACATCGTGATTCCGGTCATTCTCGCGCAGCTGTGGCGCCGCGCGCTGCAACGGCGCGGCCAGGCGGTCTTCGACGCGGCCCTGGCCCGGATCGCGCCGTTCTCCATGGCGGCGCTGCTGCTGACGCTGGTGCTGCTGTTCGCCTTCCAGGGCCGCGCCATCCTCGCCCAGCCGCTGGTGATCGCCATGCTGGCGGTGCCGATTCTGATCCAGGTGCTGTTCAATTCGGGCCTGGCGTACTGGCTCAACCGCCGCGTCGGCGAACGCCACGAGATCGCCGGTCCGTCGGCCTTGATCGGCGCGTCCAACTTCTTCGAGCTTGCCGTGGCGGCCGCGATCAGCCTGTTCGGCTTCCAGTCCGGCGCGGCGCTGGCCACGGTGGTGGGCGTGCTGATCGAGGTGCCGGTGATGCTGCTGGTGGTGCGCGTGGTCAACCAGAGCAAGGGCTGGTACGACGCCGGCCCGGGACGGCGCTGAGCCATGGCCGGCGCCGCGCTGCGCGTGGTCGGCGCGCTGGGCACGGCCCAGACCCTGGCCTGGGCCTCGTCGTATTACCTGCCCGCCATGCTGGCCGCGCCCATGGCGCGCGACCTCGGCATCCCGACGGCCGCGGTCTATGCGGCTTTCTCCGGCGCGATGACGGTCTCGGCGCTGACGGGCCCCGGGGCCGGCCGGCTGATCGACCGGCACGGCGGCGTGGTGCTGGCCGCGACCAGCGTGCTGTTCGCCTGCGGGCTGGCCCTGCTCGGCCTGGCGCAGGGCGTGTGGTCGATGACCGCGGCCTGGCTGGTGCTCGGCGTGGCCATGGGGGCCGGCCTGTACGAAGCGGCCTTCGCCAGCCTGGTGCGCCTGTATGGCCATGACGCGCGCGGCGCGATCACCGGCATCACCCTGATCGCCGGCTTCGCCAGCACCGTCGGCTGGCCCCTGTCGGCCTGGATGGACAGCCATCTCGGCTGGCGCGGCGCGTGCTTCGGCTGGGCCGCGCTGCACCTGCTGATCGGCCTGCCGCTGAATGCCTGGCTGCCCAAGGCCGCGGTCCGGCCCGCCGCCGCCCAGCGCGACTCGGCGCCACCGGCGCAGGCTGCCGCGCCGCCGAGCCAGGCGGGACGCGCCACCGCCTTGCTGGCCTTCGTCTTCGCCGCCACCTGGTTCATCAGCACCGCCATGGCCACGCACCTGCCGCGCCTGCTGGAGCACGCCGGCGTCGGCCTGACCGCGGCGGTGGCCGCGGGCGCGCTCATCGGCCCGGCCCAGGTCGCCGGCCGCCTGTTCGAATTCGGGCTGCTGCGCGGCGTGCATCCGTTGCGGTCGGCGCGCCTGGCGGCCCTGGCCCACCCCGCCGGCGTGGCGGTACTGCTGGCCGCCGGTTCGGTCGCCGCGCCCGCGCTCACGCTGCTGCACGGCGCCGGCAATGGCATCCTGACCATCGCCAAGGGCACCCTGCCGCTGGCGCTGTTCGGTCCGCAAGGCTACGGCGCGCGCCAGGGCTGGCTGATGATGCCGGCGCGCATCGCGCAGGCGCTGGCGCCGTTCGCCTTCGGCCTGGCCCTGGACGCCTGGGGCGTGCGGGCGCTGTGGCTGTCCGGCGCGATCGGCGTGGCCGCCTGGGCGGCGCTGCTGGCGCTGCGGGCGCCGCGCCATCCCCACTGAGATTTCCATCCTGCATCACGAGGCATTGCATGCATTCCACGTCGCCCTCCGATCTTCCCAACCTCGACGCCGCGCTGTTCGAGGCGCCGGACCGGACGCGCCTGTTGTCGCCCGAACGCGCCGCGCATGCGCCGCGCTTCCTGCTGCTGTACGGCTCGTTGCGCGAGCGCTCGTACAGCCGCCTGGCCGCCGAGGAGGCCGCGCGGCTGCTGCGCGCGCTGGGCGGCGAGACGCGGCTGTTCGACCCCGCCGGGCTGCCGCTGGTCGATGACGCCGGCAGCGAAGACCACCCCAAGGTGCGCGAACTGCACGCGCTGGTCCAATGGGCCGAGGGCATGGTCTGGAGCTCGCCCGAGCGCCATGGCGCCATGACCGGCCTGATGAAAACGCAGATCGACTGGATTCCGCTGTCGGTCGGCGCCGTGCGGCCGACCCAGGGCAAGACGCTCGCCGTCATGCAGGTGTCCGGCGGCTCGCAGTCCTTCAACGCGGTGAACCAGATGCGCATCCTGGGCCGCTGGATGCGCATGCTGACCATCCCCAACCAGTCGTCGGTGGCCAGGGCCTACCAGGAATTCGACGACGCCGGCCGCATGAAACCGTCGCCGTACTACGACCGCATCGTCGACGTGGTCGAGGAGCTGATGAAGTTCACCCTGCTCACGCGCGACGCCTCGCCCTATCTGACGGACCGCTACAGCGAGCGCAAGGAAAGCGCGCAGGCGTTGTCGGCGCGGATGAGGCAGCAGTCCATATAACGCACCGACGATGGCGCAATGCGACCGGCATCTGCGGCTTTACACCAAGCCACCTCCATCCAACAGCTCATGCCGCTGAAGATGGTCACGCAGCATGAGCAACGATGGCCGGCACTCCTCCTGCCCCAGGAAATCGTTGCCTAGTGCCGCCATATACAGCCGTAGCCAATTGTCGTTCGGAATCTGTGCCAGGAAGGACCGAAAATCGGCGTGATTCCTACCTGCGAACACCAACCTGAGTGTTCGCAGGATCGGCACATAATCAGGCTCTGACAGCAGGCCGGCGAGGGTGTGATCCAGCTTTCCAGACACTTTCACAGTGTTGAGCCGCTCTTCGATAGTGGCATCGCTCAATGACATTCGCGGATCGATGGCGATCGGATAGAGTGCTCGAAACGATCTTGCGCCATTGCGCATGGATTCCGCGAAGACCTTATCCGCGGTAGCTCCGGTGATGAGCACATCGTCGCCGAATATGACGTGGACACCGGCGTTCGCGTAGAAATTCGGGCCGGGAATAACATGATCCTGGACTTGGTTCACGCGCTCACGCTCAGCGAGAGTCAAGGATGCATAGTTCTCGCATGGCGGGGCAAGCCTCGGCAACTTCACATTGATAATGGTCGGCAGGCCGAGATGCGCCAGTTTTAGATTTATGCGATCGACGACCATCTGATAGATCACGTTGGCGGTGGAGGGCACATTTCGCCAACCGGTCGTCATCATTACGACACAATCGCCGTCTCTACGCGCATCGCGAAAGAGGCGTGTCCAATGGCTCTCGGGATCGTCCAAAGCCTGGCTGAGATGCTGGACCACCTCTTTTGCAAGGTAGCTGATGTCACTGAAACTGCCATATTTCGCACGGCTGTAGATGGCGGAAAGGCCATCAGCATCCAGTTCGGTCTCCATATCGCGAAAACCCCGGCCGTCGTGGGTCAGGTGATGCAGCGCCTCACCGCCAAAAACCCGCACATATTCGCGCATGCCGATCAAGCCGTCCTCGAACAGCGCCCCGGAGAATGCCCGAAAGCCTGCGGACACGTCCTCCTGACGAGGTTTTTCCGAA
This sequence comes from Achromobacter sp. 2789STDY5608615, assembly GCF_001298995.1. Lineage (NCBI taxonomy): Bacteria > Pseudomonadati > Pseudomonadota > Betaproteobacteria > Burkholderiales > Alcaligenaceae > Achromobacter > Achromobacter sp. 2789STDY5608615. Next base: position 34,236 of record NZ_CYTY01000016.1, on the reverse strand, counting down.
GCTTCGCGAAAGCAATGAAGCCTGCTAACCGACGACGTGTCACGCATCTGGCGCCAATTCGGCGCCAATGGTGCCTGACGGCCTATCGGGGGCGTAATGGGCTTTTTGGAGTGGGTCATGTCCATGAATTTCGTCATCACAAAGCCTGAGGCGAGAGAAGTGACGCCGCATCGATATCAACGCGCCGCCGGTTTTCGAAGTAGCTGATGGCATTCAGGCCCAAAGGCAGCAGGGCATGGATAAGCGCCTGCACACCAACCCCGACGTCTTCGGGTGCGTGGGCATCCGAACCGATGGTGAACGCCGCACCTGCGCCGATGAGCCTGGGCAACAGAGATCGCGACGGATAAGATTGCCTGCCACGCTCCTCACGGCCAGAATTTGGATCCAGAACCGTCTTGCGCAGGCCGGAAGCATTGAGTTCGAATGCGACTTTGCTGCGCGCGAAGGCGCCGAGCAAGGGCTCCATGTAGTGGCATACGATCTCCTCCGGCACGCCCCGCAGCAACGCATCTGCATGACCCACGGCGTCAAACAACCCACACTCCAACAATTCGGCCAGGGTGGAGAAATACGACTCGAGAACCACCGACCGATTGAGACGAGGAAGGTCCCAGACCTTGATCAATCCGTCTTCGGGCGTAGGGATGTAATGGATCGACGCCATAACGAAGTCAAGGTCGTAGCGAGCCAGCAATCGGGCCGCCTGCTCGGCGCAACCCGGCATGTAGTCGCATTCAAGCCCGCTCAATATCTTTATGTCACCCCGGTATGCCGTCTGTGCCTTGTGAATGTCCGTGAAATAGCGATCCAGTTCGCTATCCAGCAATCGATTCGTGCTGTCTATGTGAAATGGCGCGTGATCGGTGATGGTCAGTACCTTGACACCGGCCGCCAACGCGGCATTGACCACGTCATCGACACTACCAGCGGCATGTTTCGAGTAACCGGTGTGAACGTGGGAGTCGATCATCATGGAGCAATCAGCCTTTCCAGCAATCCATCATGACGCGCCATGGCCTTGACGACCCAGTAGGGGTTGTTGGCGGTGGCCAGGATGGACTGCGCCAGCCCATCATCGTCCAGTCGTTCGACCAAATCGATGAAAGGGCGAGTGTAGAGCGCGTGGACCAATGGGGTTTCCCGCGCCCGGTTGACGAGCATCTCCCAATCGATACGATCCATGTGGATATTGCCCAGGGCAATGTTCTCAATGCCATACAAGAGCACATCGCCGTTCGGCTTGATCGTGATATCCAGTCCGTTGTCCTGCGGCGCTTTGTTGAGACTGCCGAAAGTGAACCGTTTCTGCACCTTGTCCTCGATCGCGGCCACATATCCCTTCATATCCAAGTAGCCACTCGGTGCATCGGGACCCGGATGCACCAGATTCTTGTAGTCGACATTGAAGGTTTCATCGCCGGTAATCAAGGCGTCCTCCAATATCCCCCGCTGCTCTATCCTTGCCGCCAGCCCCCAGCGGGAGAGTTCACCGATGAGAAAGTCACGCGTAAACATCCGATCCGTATCCACGGAGCGGAACGAAAACGTCAGCGCGTGCGGTCTTTTGCGTTGCAAGTATTCGAGACTGAATCCATGAGACCTGTGCTTGACTTTCTCGATGTGGTGCGAATCCGAACTCAACCTGATATTGCACCGGTCGCCATTGGCGTGGGCCTGCGCGTTGGTGCGTTCGTAGAACGCCTCCATTTTTTCTGGAGGCAGAAACCCGCTGGTGATGAATTCGAAGGCGTTGCCCCCACTGGAAAGCCCCAGCACCTCATGAAATACCTCCACGTTGTTCAACGGCTCCCCCTCGCCGCTGACCGAGATCCTTTTCACGTCAGGAGAATTGATCAGATTCCGGAGGTTTTCGATAGCAAGCGCGGACAGGGTCATGTGCCGCCCCGATTTGTGCTTATCGGCATACATGCAGAAGGCACAGCCGATGCCGCAGATCTGGGTTATGTCGAGGTACAGAAGATGGCCTTTCATATTCATTTCTTGATGCCTGTTTATTTTTACGAGAAAGGGAATAGCCTGCGGAGCGGGATTATCGGATATCCGAATCACTTGCCGCCTCGGATACGCGGCCGCCGCACTGCCTTGATCGCATGCAGATCCTGGCTGCGGTAGACGGTGATGACCGACCCTTCCGCACTGACCAACACCTGCAAACCGGTCAGGCGGGACAGGTCCACTCCCTCGGACGCATAGCGCTGCACCTCCTTGCGTCCCACGACGCAATAGGTGGCGGCCTTGGCATGAATGCGGCGTCCGTAAGCCAGAACGGCGTTGACTGCCATGCGCGATATGCCGCGTTGTTGCATGCGCAGGCAGGCATGGCTCGTCAATTGCAAGGAATCGGATGCGGCGGGCGTTGCATGGAAAAAGAAAGTCATGGAAGTCTCCTGATGGGGCAACCATTGCCTGTGCGATTTCCGTGCCAACTCGTTCAGTAAAAATAATTACCCATATAAATCAATAACTTAAAAAAATAATCCGATCCAGCCTAGCTCCTTCTTCAGATCAATTAGCAAAATCCTTCTCATACATAAGCAATTTTCTGCTCGATTTAAAAAAAACAAATATCTGCCGATAATCAGGAATAAATATTCCCGAAAACAAGAAACAAGAAAACGTCGGATCAACATAACCCAATGATTATTAATGAAAAACCTATCTGGCACGGACTTTGCTTTAGGAGATCTGCACCCGGGAATACACCCGGCTCGATGACGCAAACTGACCCAATGAAGACATTCGCATTGCCTGATCACGGCCTGACATTCAGCACTTGGGGGGCATGAGTCATGTCCACCTACGTTCAACGAATTGCCCTGCTCGCTCAACGCCTCAACATTCCCATCGTCTCCACTTCCGGCCAAACGCACCTGGGGCTGTACGGGACGCTCCGTTTTCACGGTGGCACCATCGGCATTTCGTGCTCCGCGAAACTGCCGGCATTGATCAAGGACATCGACCCGGCACTGGAGTTCGAGACCATCCTGGCCGCATTCAGCCGCGGCGACGCCTGGGCCTGGATCCAGATCAAGACTCCCGACCACAAATTCCGCACACCGGAGAGAGACAAGCCTTTGCCGCAAGCATTTATCGAATGCAGCGAAGGCATCCTGACACCGGACGATTTCCGTTTGGTTCTCGGCAACTCCCAGCTGGCGCTGGTGTGCCAGCTTTCCAGCGACGGCGGCAGCCTGAAGGCAATCTATGCCTCAAGCAAAATCTACAGACCGTCCAGCGCCAGCCTGATCGTCGCCGACTTTGGCACGACAGGCGAAAGAGGCCTGGATCTGCGGGGATTCTGCTCCATGGTGGCCATGCAGATCCGTGTCCGCACCGCCGTCAACGTGCGCGCGGTGGAAGCGGAAGCCGCGGCGGACCGCGACTTCGTCACCGGCGTGCGCCGCTACCTGGAAGCCCTGCGCGATCATGCCCGGTCGTCAACGCCCCAGATCCGATATCAGATCAGCGAGCGCTCCCCGGTACGCCTGCGTACGGCAACCGAGGAACCCTGGCCCCTTGTCTTTGCGCGTCCCAATACTCAGCTCGTCCTGCCAACCCTTGGCGGCCGCTCCCGACGGCTGGCCGTATGCGACGTATCCGATGACGGCGTACTGACGTTGGATGGCGACGACGAAAAAGGCGACCTGGCATCCGACGGGGAACTGCATATCCAGCCAGGCACGGATGCTCTTCAACGCATGCGAGAGGCTCTGGACGTCATCGCAATGGGCGCCGAAGACAGCCACGTCCGCCTGATCGAAGCCCTGACGCGCCCCGACCAATTGCAACCCCTGCCGCCCATACACGTGCCCGCCATACACGACGAGGCCGGACGACAGCAGGCGGCTAAGGCGCTGGCCCTCAACACCCCCGACATCGCGCTCATCCATGGCCCTCCCGGCACGGGGAAAACCACCGTCATCTGCGGCATCGTCCAGGAACTGGTCCGAAGCGGCAAGCGAGTCTTGCTTGTGGCGCCGACACATGTCGCCCTGGACAACGTGCTCGAACGCGTCGGCAATGCACCGGGCGTGACCGCGATCCGGCTGGGCTCGCCAGCGAACGTCGATGTTCGGGCCCAGAACTACCTGTTGCAGAATCGCACCCTGGATTTGACGGCTCGGCTCTCCACGGCCCTGCACACCGCCGTCGAAGACGCCGCCGCCGAAGATGCCGTCGTTGCGGTGCAGCGCGAGTGGGCCGGGCGCATTGCCCGGGACGAAGAAGCCGGGGCCTTGTTGCTGTTGAACGCCAACCTCATCTGCGCCACTCCGATCGGCATCGCCATGGCCCGCGAGTTCCGAGATGTCGAGACGGCGTTCGATGTGATGATCATGGACGAGGCCAGCAAGGCCTCGCTCACGGACTTTCTCGTTCCGGCGGCCCGGGCTCGAAAGTGGATCCTGGTCGGAGACCACCGTCAGTTGCCGCCGTACGTGGATGTCGGCGAACTGAAGGCAGTGATATCGGAGAGGGTTAAACGAACGGGCTTCGAGGATCCGGACGACAACTGGCTGGACGAAGTGAGCACCGAGCTGCGCCGGCATTTCGATAACCGCATGCACCCCGACGACCGCCGCCAGCGGGAAGCATGGCGCAGTCTTATCGACAAGCTGATCCGGCCGTTCCAGCTTGATCCGGCCGATATCGAGGAGCTGCACGCGCTGCCCGCCGATGCCGGCACGTGGCGCCAACACCACCAACGCGCAGGCCGGCACACGGGCCCCGGGAAAGAACGGAACACCGCCAAGGAACAGGTGATTCGTCTGGGAGCCGAACTGCTCGAATTGCAATCCCTGGCGCTACCCAGCGTGTTCGAGCGCTTGACGCGTCTGCCTGACAGCCGCGCGGTACGTCTGAATTATCAACATCGCATGATGCCGGCCCTGGCCAGGTTCTCGTCGGATATGGTCTATGAAGGCGACTATCCTTCCGCGGTATCCACGCACCAGCTCGGCCTGGAGATTCCGACACTGGAGGCACCGGCAATATGGATAGATACGGCATACGCGCGTCCGCAGCGCCGCTATGAATTTCCCCGCCCGACGCGAAATGGAACCGCCGAGAGCGGCAAGGACTGGTCGGGAGGCGGCTACCATAATCCACTCGAGCTGCAAGTTGCCATGGAACTGGTCGAGGCCTGCGCGACCTGGGCCGTCAAGAGTTGGCGCGGAGACCCTCGCCCGAACGGGCGCGGCCCGGATGCCGATTTCGAGATCGGCGTGACCTGCTTCTACCTTAAGCAGGCGCAGATGTTGCGCGATGCCATCTTCAAAAAACTCGCGCCGGGCAACGATCCGTGGCGCAGGCAATGGAAGGAATCCGCGGCAAACCGAGCGGCCATCGACATCCACGTCAGTATCGTCGATCGCTTCCAGGGTAGGGAAAAGGACCTCGTCATTCTGTGCACGACCCGGAGCAACCCGAAGGGCCTGCGCGGACACGTGGACAACCTCAACAGACTGAACGTCGCCGTCACCCGGGCGCGACACAAGCGCATCATTATCGGCGACTCGACCACACTGGCGGGCCAAGGCGAGGGCCGGCGCCGTGCGGAAACAGACCTGCTGTTGCGGCTTTACCAGGACTCCGAACAAAAGCCCAAGTGGGGTCACGCACTTGGAGGTCAGGCATGAATCCCACCACATTGGCCCAGCTATCGGCAGCCATCATGCAGACGGGTGCCCCCGTCCCGCCAACGGCCCTGCTCCTGTGCGACACCCCCATCTACGAGGTGGACTTCACCGCGTTGGAATTCACCGAAGAGAGCGAGCTTCACGCCAGCGACTGGGCGGTGTTGGCGCTGGCCCGCGCGTTGGGCGTCGTCGATCCCGAAGATGTCGATGCCTACCTGGGGCTGGGAGAAGTCGTTTCCCAGGTGGTCATGCATCGCCTGCTCGAGGACCACTTGCTGGTCCAGTGCTCCACCGATGACGCCCGGCAGGAGGATGGACCGGAAAGCGGATTGCTGAAGCGGCTGCTATCCCGTATGTCGCGGGCGGCCCCCTCCAGCCCCGACGTGACGCGCCAACGGACGCAGGCACGCACATTGCATGCTCCGCGAGCCCCCCGCCAGCCCCCGCTGCCAATTGACAGCGGCGGGTTTGCAGGCGCTCGACCGCGGCGTCGTCATCCGCAGGCGCGAAAGGCCGGCAAGATTGCGCTTTCTGGCCGAGCCCCTGCTTTTTCTGGATGTGGAGGACGAGCGAACACACTCCCATGTCCAACACAAGCGCGCTGCGCCCCTCTTACCCGAGCGTGTCCCGCAGACCCTGCGCAGGCTCGATGAAATTCTTGCGCTTGCGCCCGCCCATCGTATGGCCGCCTGCGGCATCGACACGGGCATCGTCCGCATGAAGGGAAATCTCATCGGCGTCGTCCCAGGCAGCCAATGGGAAGTCCGGCCGGCGTCGGGCCATCGCGGGCAGACCCCTCCCATGAGCCAGCAGAGCGCGCAGATCATTCTCGCGGCGTTTGCGCAAAAGCCAGCCGGATCGCTGCATTGGCGCAGCTACCGCAAGATCCGGGATCTCCGTCCGTGCGAGAACCTCGAGCCGATCCGGTTGCTGCCACCGGCTTCGGAGCGGCTCGAGGGGCTATTGAGCGCACTCGCAGGCCATACGGCCTTGCCCGATGCGGCCTCGCTACGCTCCGACGGAGCGCTGAACTTTCGTTGCGGATCCGAACGCCTGCCTGCCCTGCTAGGTGAGGCAGACCGTCCCGGCGACACGCTGCTGCCTATTTCGCTGGGTCAGTGGTGGGCGGGTCTACGCGTGCATGGCCAGCCTGCCGACATCGAGGCGGGCCGCTCTGCCTACTTTGAATTCCTGCGACGGCACGACATGGACCTGCGCAAGGATTTCGACGGCACCTGCGTCACCGTGGCCACTCAACTCATCCAGTATTGGAACGAAAATCCGGGCCTTCCCTCTATCGAGGAGTCAGCGACGACCCTGTGGCGCCAGGCCGAAATGCGCGCGGCATTATGCAATCGCCGCCTGCGTGAAGATCTGACCACGGCATATGCCGCGGCTGACGAGACCAAATAATAGAAAAGAATCCGAATATGAACATGAACGACGGAAGCCACGGATCGCATCAGCTTTCTGGCGCGGGCGTCCCGAAAGCCCCGAATGCCCCGAATGCCCTGCCTGCATCCCCCCCTCAAATGTCGGGGATCGTCTTCGAACCGCTGCTCGACAAACACGCGCCCGCCGCCCCTCATCGACTCCACGACACCGGATGCATTGATATCCGGCACGTCTCGACCGACGACCTTTCGCGAACGGCGCACATCCGGGATGCGATCATCCAGAACATCGCGCACGCGAAGAAAAAAGTGTTCTTCTGCAGCTTCCTGTTTGCCGATGACGCGATCGTCAACGCATTATGCGAGGCCTCGGAGCGCCTGCGAGGTGGTGTCTACATCCTGACGGCACTAGGCAAACACCTGCGCGCTGATGTGCTCGAACTGGATGCTGATCCAGATGCCACTACGCTGAAGCACGAAGAGCGCGCCAAACGCCATGACGAGCATCTGCGAAAGCTGGCCTATGCGGGTGCCTGGCTGCGCAGCGCGGACGGCTGCCATGCGAAGTTCTGCGTGATCGATGATGAATGCGTGATCATCACTTCAGCCAATGCCACTCCGGAAGCCTACGAATCCAATCCAGAAGACGGTCTCGTTTTCCACCAAGCGCAAGTCGCACGTGAGTACGGTCGGCTTTTCGCCCACATCTGGCGCCATCTCACTTCATTGGAGTCCACACCAGGCGAACGTCTCAACGTCCAATCGTGCCAGGTCGCGCAGCCGCCCATATGGCGCCCGCTGGCGGCGGCGGGTAGCGTGCGACCGGTCGCTACGATTCGACAAGCCGAGGCATCGCTTCAATCCGCCGCCATAGAGATCATCGATAGCAGCCACCGCCATCTCGCCATTGCCACGTACAGCTTTTTGGCAATGGAGGACCATGTGGTCGGCGCGGCATTGAAACGCGCATTGACGCGGGGCGTTTCGATTGATCTGCTGGTCCAACCGCGCAATCACGTCGAAGCGCAGCGCAATGCGCTGGCCTGGCTCTCCGACCTTGGCTCCGCGCAATTGCAGATATTTGGCCACCGACGCACGCACACCAAGTCTCTGGTAGCCGACCGCCAGAAGGTGTTGCTATGGACCGGAAATCTGGACGGGAGGCACGGCTGGTCCGATGGCATAGAGGTGGGGGTTGTGGTCGATGACCCGGCCGTCGCCATGGCAGTCGCCAACTGGACGGCGGATGTCATGGCGCGCGCTACACACACCGCGGGGAGAGTCGCGCAGGCCCCCTCCGCCAGTCTCCCCGCAGGACAGGTTCAAGAGCGGAATGGGTGAATCAATGCGGACCATCATCACGGTATCCTGGGTATCGTTCAATCATGACCCCTATGAGCGAGACAAGAATGGACAGTACCGTCTGGTCGATAGCCAGAAGACGCGCGGTCCGACACTGGAATTTCTCTTCGGGGAAGGATCGCCGCTGGCCGGAAAAACCGAAAAGCACTATGTATTCGTAAGGGTTCCCCAGACGCCTGACCAGGGGCTGCGCGACAAGGACTCGACGGAGTCCGAGGTCGCTCATGAGCTCAAGCGGGAGATCGCGCCGTTTCCGGACGCGCCGGCGGTGGAGATCATCCCATGGCATACCGACGCGACGCCGATCGACCATGCCGCCCTGTTCGAATTCACAGTGAAGGCGCTGGGGAATATCCGCCTCAAGCACCCGAATTCTCCCATTGCCGTCAATCTGAGCCCCGGCACGCCCGCGGCCCAGACTGTCCTGCTGCTAGCGCTGCAGGCCCGGGTCGCGGGCGACAACGTACGCGCCTATCAGGGTACGCCCCAAAGCAAGCGTCTGCCCGGTCAGTCCCCTCTCAAAGAAGTACCGTGGGACTTGTTCGACACCCTTTCGGCCAAGCCCTCGGAAATCCAGACCTTGCGCCAACGCGGCGAGAAATGGACCCTTGAAAAAGCGCGCTCGCCGAAGCTTCGGGAAGTGAGCCGACTGGTGTCGGAATACGGCGGCGTCCCGTTCCCCGTATTGATTATCGGCGCGCGGGGAACAGGCAAGACGACCATTGCCCGGGACCTGCGCAAGGGTTTTCTCAAGTGGCAGACGCCGCGATCCAGCCACCGTCCAGGCCCCAAAGGAGCCGACGGACGGCAAATGGAGCAGGAATGGTCCTTTCACCTCAATTGCGCCGAATTCATGGGCAATCCTGACATGCTGCGCAGCACCTTGTCAGGCTATGAACCCAATACGTTTACGGGCGCGAACAAGCAGGGAAAGACGGGGCTGCTCGAACTAGCCCACAATGATTGCGTCTTCCTTGACGAAATCCATTGGATGGATGTGTCGGCGCAGGCATTGCTGCTGCTCGCACTCCAACGCGAGGGCAGCATCCGGCGTATCGGCGGCGATAAATCAATCCCTGTGAAATTCAGGCTTATCGCCGCAACGAACCGACCCTTCGAGGTTCTACGGGAGAATCTCAACGCCGACTTTCTCGACCGCATTACCGACCTGGTCATCGAACTGCCCGAATTGCGCGATTGCGCGGAGGATCTTGATGACATATGGGAGTCGGTACTTCTGCGAGCGTATGAGGAATTGCTCAACCTCGATGAACGGCGGTCGCAGACCCCCCTGGACGGACTTCTCAGTGAGTTCCGCCCTCATCGGTCACAGATAGTTAGCGCACTCCGGTCCATGCGCCTTCCGGGGAACTATCGAGACCTGGAGCGGCTTGCCCGCCGCCTGATCGTCGCCGGCCTCGCGGGCGGGCGCCAGGTCTCCATGTCTGGGGATACGATAAAGCGAGAGCTGCAACGTCTGCGGGACGCGGAGAACAGTATCGACATGCCGATGACCGGTCCGTCGTCTTCGCTGATCGATGAACTGCCGACACAGGCCAGGTGTGAACGATTCCTTCGGGACGTCCAGGCCACGGGCGCCTCGTTTCCTGGCGATGCAGCGATCGAGCAATGGGAGCGACGTCTGCTGTATGCGGCACAGGCGGTCAGTGGAAGCGGCACAAAGGCCGCGGGGCTGATCGGTATGCATCCGCGCACGTTCAACCTGAGACTGAAAACCTGGAACAGAAAAGGAGGAGGCGCTGGCTGAGATTTCACCGCCATCAGCACAGATCGCTTCATCCATGAAAGACAACCATGACGCCCCACCCTACATGCATCCTACCTACCACGAGCTTCGCCATGCCCCCGTCTACTTCATCAAACTCGGGGAGGGCGGAAAATGGGAACGGGAATGCTTCGACAACCACAAGCTGAAGTTTGGATATGAAGCAGCGCCCAGAGCGTTCGCGGAGAACGCAAAATGGGAGGATTTAAGGCGCTACTGGATTGAAAAGGAAGGTAAAAATCCATCGGTGGCGCAAAGCATCGTTCGTCAGACCTCAGTGTTTCACACCGCCTCGGACTCTGCCGTTTTTGTCACCTTTGCAGAAGGATCGATGCTATGGAGCCGAGCGGCGGCGACCGTCCATTGGAACGACGACGGCACGACCGAACGTCAAGCTATCGGCGGATGGCAGTCTCGCAGCATATCCGGGAAACCGTTGACGACCTCCTCGCTCAGCGGTGAACTGCTCTGCGTCCAGATGTATCGTCAAACCATATGCAATGTCCGCGCCCGAGACTACGCCATTCGCAAGATTACGGACACGCCGCTCCCTGAAGTGGAAAATGCAATCGCGGCTGCGACTGCAATGCGCGTGGCGTTGCTACAACTTATCCGGAAGCTTGGTCCGAAGGATTTCGAACTCTTATTGGAGCTGATCTTTTCCACAAGCGGCTGGCGCCGCTTGACACCCATAGGAAAGTCGCAGCGCGATACCGATTTCGACCTTTATCTTCCCACCACCCAAGAGCGCGCGTTCGTACAGGTAAAGAGCAAAGCCACTCAAGCGGACCTCCAGAACTCGATCGCGGTTCTGGCAAACAGTGATGGATACCACAGGCTATTCTTCGTTCATCACACAGGTGAGGTAGCGCCGCCCCCGACGCATGCCTCACGCGTCACCCTACTCGGCCCCGAACGGGTCGCGGAAATGGCGATGGACGCCGGCTTGGCGTCATGGCTGATGGACAAGGTATTCTGACAGCATGACCGCCCTGATGAAGACACAGTTCGACTAATTTCCGCTGGCGGTCGGCGCCGTGCGGTCGCCCCACCGTCGGCGGATGCGCGCAGGCAGGAGCCACCGAGGGATGCACGACGGCGAGCCGACTAGAATGACGGCACCTTTCCAGCCGGCCGCCTCCTTCCATGCCGCACCCGCCCGAACCCTACCTGCCCCGCCGCATCGAACCGCTTGGCGCCTGGCCGGCCATGCCATCAAGGCGTATGGCATCCACCACGCGCCGGCGCATCCGGCGCCGCTGCTCACGGAGGCGGTCGCCGCCGCCGCGCGGGCCGCGGTTGGCGCGACGCTGGCCGACCACGCGCAGGACGCGCGCAGCCATGGCCTCGGCTTCTGCATGGTGCACGTGGGCCAGGAAGCCGTCTGGCTGCTGGTGGACTGGTGGATCACCGGCGGCATCGTCTGCCAGCGCATGCTGTCGGCGCCCCTGGCCCGGCCCGATGTCTTCACCCCGGTCACCGCGCCGGCGCTGGCCTGCGTGTGGGAACTGGCGGTGACCGGCCATGAGCGCAATGCCTGGATCCGGCACATGCTGACGGCCCGCCCCGATGCGGCGGCGTATCTCGACGACGTCTTGCCAGCGGGACGCTATTGAACCGTCCCCGACCGAGATGAACGCGCCCCGCGTTCCCGCGGCCGCCGCCCAAATGTAATATTCACGCCAAGGCCGGGAATAATCCCGACCGTCAGTCGTCTTACGGCAACCCTGGACCCGTGAAAGGCTTGTTTCCCCATGACTGGCGGCTTTACCGACGATGATCTGCGCGAGGTGCTGCCGCGGCTGCGCCGCTTCGCGCTGTCGCTGACCCACGACGTGGCCAACGCCGACGACCTGGTGCAGTCGTGCATGGAGCGCGCGCTGTCGCGGGCCGGCGGCCGCCGCGCCGACGGCGACCTGCGGGCCTGGCTGTTCTCGATCCTGTACCGGTGTTTCCTGGACGGCCAGCGGCGCGGCAAGCGTTACGCCCGCATTCTCGACTTCTTCAGCGGCGCGCCCGAGCCGGTGGCGCCGTCCGCCGAGGACGTGGCCCTGGCCCGCGCCGCGCTGGGCGACCTGGCGCGCCTGTCGGCCGACCAGCAGAGCCTGTTGCTGCTGGTGTCGGTGGAGGGCCTGGGCTACCAGGAGGCCGCCGACGTGCTCGATATCCCCATCGGTACGGTAATGTCCCGGCTGTCGCGGGCGCGCAAGGCGCTGCGCGAGATCACGGAAGGCCATGTGGCCGCCAAGCCTGCCCTGCGATTGATGAAATGACCATGCCGACTCCCAGCGATCAAGAACTGCATGCCTACGCCGACGGCCAACTCGATGCCGAGCGCCGCCGCGAGGTCGAGCGCTATCTGGCCGACCACCCCGACGCCGCCCGCGAGGTCGACGCGATCCGCCAGCAGACCGACGGCCTGCGCCGCCAGCACGCCGACCTGGGCCACTTCGCGCCGCCGCCGCGGCTCGACCCGACGCAGATCCGCCTGGCCCAGGCGGCGCGCCGGCGCCGCGCCATGGCGCTGGCGGCCTCGCTGGTGCTGACGCTGGGGCTGGGCAGCGTGGGTGGCTGGCAGATGCGCGACGCCGCCATCCGCGCCAGCTACCTGCCGATGGCCGACGCGGTGCAGGCCTACCGCATGTTCGCCTCGGACGCGGCGCCGTCGATGGTCGACTTCCGTTCCAGCCAGCCGGCCGAATTGCAGGCCTGGCTGAACCGGCACTTCGTGCAGCCGGCGCCGTTGCCCGACTTCAACGCCTTCGGCTTCCAGCCGGTGGGCGGACGCCTGATGTCCTCGGAGTACGGACCGGCGGCGATGGTGCTGTACCAGAACCCGGCGGGCGAGTCGGTGCTGTACTACGTGCGCCCGCCCGGCGGCGTGGTCAATTTCGGCGACGGCAAGCGGCGCGACGGCGACCTGACGGCGCAGTACTGGAAACAGGGGCGCTACTTCTACGGCGTGGTCAGCCCGAGCGATACGCCCGCCGCGCGCGCGGTGCAGCAGGCGGTGGCGCCGGACGCCTGAGCCAGCCGAACCAGGCCGGACCGCCGCAAAAGACCCACGCGCCAGCCGCCCCGAACCGGGCGGCTTTTTCTTTCATGTCCCGGGAATAAGCCCGAGGCCCGTTCGTCTTACGGCGGACAGGCAGACGCCGGCGACATCGCGCCGGACGCCCCAGGCCTGCATGCCTCTTATCGACCGAGAACCGAAGGATATCCCATGAAGATCAAGCATTCCCTCATCGCCGCCGCGCTCGCCCTGGCCGGCGCCGGCCTCGCCCACACCGCGTCGGCCGCCGAGGCCGCCCCCATCCGCAATGTCGTGCTGGTGCACGGCGCCTATGCCGACGGCTCGAGCTGGTCGGCCGTGATCGAGCGCCTGCAGAAGGCCGGCCTGCATGTGACTTCGGTGCAGAATCCGCTGACCTCGCTGGCCGACGATGCCGCCGCCACGCAACGCGCCCTGGCCTTGCAGGACGGCCCGACGATCCTGGTGGGCCATTCGTGGGCCGGCACCGTGATCAGCCAGGCCGGCAATGATCCCAAGGTGGCCGGGCTGGTGTACGTGGCGGCGCGCGCGCCCGATGCCGGCGAGGACTACGGCGCGCTGGCCGCCAGGTTCCCCACCCCGCCCGCCAGCGCCGGGCTGGTCAAGTCGGGCGGCTACGCGCAATTGAACGAACAGGCCTTCCTGCATGATTTCGCCGGCGACCTCGATCCGGTCCAGGCGCGCGTGCTGTACGCCGAACAGGGCCGCATCTCGGACACGTTGTTCGCCTCGCGCACCACCGAGGCCGCCTGGCGCCACAAGCCGACGTGGTACGCGGTCTCGACCAACGACCGCACCACCTCGCCCGAGCTGGAACGCTTCCTGGCCAAGCGCATGAACGCCCACACCATCGAACTGGCGTCGGGCCACCTGTCGCTGCTGTCGCATCCCGACGAGATCACCGACCTGATCCTGCAGGCCGCCGGCCGCAAGGGCTGAACCGACAGGCCCGGCCGCCTTGCGCCGGACCGCCCCGCGGCGATCACGACGCCGAACGGGCCGCGTCAACGCGGCCCGAACACCTCGGCCAGCTTGGCGGCCTGCGGCATGCCGTTGTACTTCTTGAGCGCCCCCGCGTCGTCGCGCACGACGATGCCGGGCGTGCCGCGAAAGCCCAGCGACACCATCAAGGCCTGGTTGTCGTCGAGCATCTTGCCGATGTTGTCGGGCACGCTCTTGGCCGGGGTGATGCCGCCGGCGTTGAACTTGTGCTCGTTCTCCAGCAGGGCCGCCGACGGATCGGCGGCGCCGAGGATGGCCGCGGCCTTGGCCGGGCTGTCCTGACGGATCACGCCCACCAGCACGTGGCGCAACTGCACCTTGCCGGAATCGACCCACGGCCGCGCCGCTTCCCAGAACTTGTGGCAATAGGGGCAGTTGGCATCGCTGAAGGTGTAGATGATGCGCGGCGCATCCTTCTTGCCATCGAGCACCCAGGTCGATTTCTCGAGCTGCGCCCAGGCCTGGTCGCCCATGGGCTTGCTGACCAGCGCTTCGAGCTTGGCTTCGTCGAGCGGCTTGCCCTCGGCGTCCAGGCGGGCGCCGACGATGGCGTTGCCGTCGCGGGTGACGTAGATCGCCACCGGCTGGTCGCCCGCCACGCCGGCGAACGCGCGCAGGTCGCCGCCGACCTTGAACTCTTCCACGACGCGCAGCCCGCGCGCCTCCAGCGCCTTGAGCACGGCGGGCCGGTCCGGGCCCTGGGCGTGGCTGCCGGCGGCCGCCAGCAAGGCGGCGACGGCAAAAAGGAAGCGGCTGGGCGCGTGCAATCGAATCATGGGTACTCCTGGTCTCTGCGGAAATGGGGCGACGGGCGTGGCCGCCGTCAGCGCCTGAGGGTTGCATGATACCCACAGCACTGTCATTTCATCGTACAGGGGCGCCAGGCCGCCCCACGGCGCGGACGGCGCTACGGCAGCAGGCCGGCCTGCTGCAGGCGCCAACGTGGAATCTCGTACTCGTACGACGCGGTGGCCAGCGTGTCGTACTGGCTGAACCAGGGGCCGACATACCGCTCGATATCGACCGGCAAGACCGCCAGCCAGCGCGCCAGGTCGTCGGGCGAACACAGCTCGATCACCGCGCCGCTGCCTAACGTGGCCTCGCCGACCAGCCCCTGCCCCGGCGCCAGGCAGGCGCGGCGGTAAAGCCGCCCCTTGTCCCACACGTCCGGCGGCACGTAGACCGGCCATTCACGCTCGCACGGGACCGACACGTAAAGCCCCAGCGACACCAGCTGGCGATTCTCGAACGAGTCGCGGTAACGCAGCAGTTCCACGCCCTGCTCGACGCCGTCGGCCAGCGCCCGCCACAGGCAACGCTTGCGCCGCTTCTTCCAGCCCGCGAACGCGGGCTGCGCGCGCAGGGTCTGCATGAACGCCTGCTCGATCGGCTCGAAATCTATCGGCATGCACGACTCCCATGTTTTTGTTTCCGCGACGCATTCCACACGGCGGCGTCTACGCTTGCCGCCGCGCGCCGGCGGCGCTCGCGGCGAAGGCCGCCACCGCCAGTGCCAAAGGAATGAATGATACCCACAGCACCGTCATCCAGTCGTACAGGGCCAGCAGACCGCCGGAAGCGAAGGAGCCCACCGCCATGATGCCGAAGATGATGAAGTCGTTGAGCGACTGCACCCGCGTCTTCTCCTCGGGCCGGTGGCACTCCAGCACCAGCGCCGAGGCGCCCAGGAAGCCGAAGTTCCAACCCACGCCCAACAGCACCAGGGTCAGCCAGAAGTTCGCCACCGTCAGTCCGGTCAGTCCCGCCGCGATCGACAGCCCGGTCAGCAGCAGCCCGGCCGACACGATGCGGCCGGCGCCGAAACGCGAGATGAGGCGGCCGGTGACGAAGCTGGGCGCATACATGGCGATGACGTGCCACTGCACGCCGAGATTGGCGTTCTCCTGGGAGTGGTCGCACAGGATCATGGCCAGCGGCGCCGCTGTCATCAGGAAGTTCATCAGCATGTACGACACCGCGCCGCAGACCACCGCGACGATGAAGCGGGGCTGGCGCGCGATGACGCCCAGCGGCCTTCCCTGCGCCACCTGCGCGGCGCTGGGCATCGGCAGGCGCACCCCGGCCAGCACCAGCGCCGAAAGGGCCGCCACGGCGGCCTGCACCACGAAGGTCGCCGCGAACATGTGGGCCGGCCACAGGTACATGGTGTGGGTGACCAGCTGCGGGCCGACCACGCCGGCCACGACGCCGCCCCCCATCACCAGCGACAGCGCCCGGGCCCGCCGGGCGGGCGACACGCCGTCGGCGGCGGCGAAACGGAACGACAGCACGACCGCCGCGTAGGCGCCGCCGAAGAAGGTCGCCAGGCAGAACAGCGCGAACGACCCCAGCACCACGGCCGCGGCCGCCAGCAGGCCGACCAGCACGCCGCAGACGGTGCCCGCCAGGAAGGCGGTGCGCCGGCCATGGCGCCGCGCGATCGCGCCCACGGGCAGGATGCAGGCCGCCATGCCGACCACGAAGATCGACAGCGGCAGCGTCGCCAGGGCCTTGTCCGGCGCCAGCAGGTCGCCGACGATGGCGCCGGTGGCGTACACCACCACCGAATTGGCGCCGGCCAGCGCCTGCGCCACGGTCAGGCGCGCGATGTTGCCGCGCTGCTCACGCGGCGACAGCGCCTGCGCCGGATCGATCGAGGATGCGGATAAAGGGGTCGACAAGGGATGCCTCTAGGTTGAACAGCAGTGTGGGAGCGCAATCTTAGATCAGGGCCGGGCCGCGTCCGCGGCCTCCATGTCCAGCACCATGCGGAACTTCGCCTGGCCCGACTTCATGCGCAGGTAGGCCGTCTCGGCCTGCGCCAGCGGCACGATCTCGATCATCGGGCGGACATCGGCGAGCACGCTGAATTTCAGCGTCCTCTCGCTGTCGTGGGGCGTGCCGGTGATCGAACCGGCGAGGGTCCGCTCGCCGCCCACCAGCCAGCCGGACGACACCGACAGCGGGTCTTTGCCGACCCCCAGCAGCATGGCACGGCCTTGCGGCGCCAGCGCCGTCAGGGCGTCCGAGATCGCATCCGGCGCGCCGATGGTCGCAATCAGCGCGCGCGCCCCGCCCATCTGCCTGAGCCGCTCGCCGGCCGCTTCCTCGCGGGTGTCGATGTAGGCGTGCGCGCCCAGGTCGAGCGCGTCGCGGGCGATGTCCGCGCCCCGGCCGATGGCGACGACGTGGAACCCCATCTTGCGCGCGTACTGCAACGCCAGGTGGCCCAATCCGCCGATGCCGAGCACCGCGACAAGATCGCCGGCCTCGGCGCCGCATTTCCTGAGGGCATTGAAGGTGGCGATGCCGGCGCACAGGATCGGCGCGGCATGAAAGGCGTCCAGTTCGTCGGGAATCCGCGCCAGCGCCGTGGCGCGCACCTGCATCCGCTCGGCATAGCCGCCGTCGCAGTCCACCCCGACGACGGGCTGGTCGACGCACAGGTTGAAGCGGCCCTGGCGGCACGGCTCGCAGGCGTTGCAATGGCCGCCCAGTCGGCCCACGCCCACGCGCTGGCCGACGCGCCACGGCGGCGGCACCTGCGGTCCGAGCGCGATGATGCGCCCCACGACTTCGTGGCCCGGCACGCGCGGCCGCGCCATCGTCGGATGGTCGATGTCGGCGGCATCGGCGCCGCAGACGCCGCAGGCCTGCACCGCCAGCACGACATGCCCCGGCGCCGGCGGCGGCATTTCACGCTCGACCAGTTCGAGCCGGCCCGGCGCCGGCGACTGGATGGCGCGGTAGGTGTGGATCATGATCGTCTCCTTCATCTCAATGGTTTGCTATGAGCCGCCGACCGAGCCGGCGGGGTTGCCCGCCAGCGCCTCGACGCCCGCCGTGGCGGCTTCCACCGCGCCCGCCAGATAGCCGGGATAGGTGCGCGCCCATTCGCTGGCGATGGCCGTGAGGCGTCCGTGCCAGGGACCATCGGCGGCGCGGACGGGCGGCGCCGATGCGTGTCCGGCGGCCGGATCGCGATCGGCCTGGGTGGCGGTATGCGGGTCCTGCGCCCAATCCGTGATGAACGCCTCCCTGGGCCTTGCCGCCAGCGGCCCGAACAGGCGCGCGAGCTGGGCGCGGCAATGGGCGCGCAGCGCCTCCTCGCCCGCCTGCGCGCGCGCCGCGGCGGGCAGGCTGAAGAAGCCGAACAATGCCGCGCCGCCCTCGACGCTGGCGTCGTGGATTTCGCCGAGCGGCCCGAGTGCGCTGCGCGCCTGGCCGGAAAGCCCCTGTTCACGCCAGAAAGGCGTGTCGTAGACCGCCAGGTACTTGGCGTGCGGCGCCATCCAGGTCGGCGTGGCGCGCCATTGCGCCGCCAGCGCCGGCGGCAGTCCGGGCGTGAACGCGATCGTGGCCAGCGCCAGGCGCGGCGGCAACGCCAGCAGCACATGATCCGCGGCATGGGTGGCGAAGGCGTTAGCCGGTCCTGTCGTCTCGACCTCGACCCCGCCCGCGTCGACGCGTAGCCGGCTCACGGCATGACCCATCCGCAGCCGCGCCGGATCCAGGCCCCGGCACAACGCGTCGGTCAACGCCCGCATGCCGCCCGCCAGCCGCACCGAGGCGGGGTAACTGGCGTAGCCGTTGATCGACAGGACAGGCCCGCCGCGCTCCACCCGCGTGGCGCCGCTTTCGTACTGGGCGTCGCGCGCCAGGCCCAGCTGTCGGATCACCCGGTCCAGTTCCGGCTGGACCTCGGGCCAGAACCAGGCCGGTCCCAGGTCGTAGGGCCCGGCGCCCAGGATGCGGCCGCCAGGGCGGTCGCGCGCCTCCAGCACCAGGTAGTCGCGCACGCCGCGCCGCGCCAGCAGATGCGCGGCGTACAAGCCGCTCAGCCCCGCCCCGATGACGATGACGCGCGTTGGCGTGTTCATCGCGCCTCCCGCGTGTCGGCCAGATGGCCGGTCTTCAGGTATACCGTCGCGCCCTGTCCGCCCGCGATGAACACCGCCGCCGCCCCGCGCGGCTGGCGCAGCCAGCTGCCCTGCGGGAGCAGCCGGCCGCCACCGGCCAATGCGCCCGCCAGCACCAGCACCTCGACGCCGCCGGCGGCGGGCGCCAACAGCGGCAGGCCAGGGGCCAGCCGCAGCAGGCTGACGCGCTCGCAGCCATCCTGGAACAGCGGGCATTCCGCGCGGCCGCCCGCGTGCCGCCAACGCGACGCGTCGCGCGTATCGATGCGCACGCGGTCGCGCTCGGCGGCCGCCATCTGCCGCAGCTTGACGAAGATCATCGCGCCCGCCGCGCTATGCGGCCGGTGGCTGGAACCCGGCGGGTTGCGCAGGTACCAGCCCTCGGGATAATCACCGCCGTCGTCGGAGAACGTGCCCGACAGCACCAGGATCTCTTCGCCGCCGGGATGGGCATGGCGCGGGAAATGGCTGTCGGGCGCGTAACGCACGATGCTGGTGGCGCGGGCCTGCTCCGCGCCGACCCGGTCCAGCAGCACGCGCTCCACGCCGCCTTGCGGCGACGCGGTCCAACGGTAATCGGCCGGCGACACGCTGGCGGGGCGGGAAAAATCGGCGTTGACGAGCATGGCGTGGCGGCGATGGGGGTGGACGTTGCGGCGCAAGCGCGGCTCAGGCGCCGGACAACTGCGCGTGCGCCTCGAGCACCCGCGCCGAATAGGTCAGCGCCGCGCCCGCGTTCAACGCGATGGCCACGCCCAGGGCCTCCGAAATCTCGGCCAGCGTCGCGCCATGCTCCACCGCCTTTTTCGTGTGCACCGAGATGCAGCCGTCGCAACGCGTCGTGACGGCCACCGCCAGCGCGATCAGTTCATGGATCCTGGGTTCCAGGAGACCGCTCTTCGCGGCGGCGCCGTCGATCGTCATCAGGCCGCGCATCACGTCGGGGCTCTGGCCGGCGTAGTCGCCGACACGGACCAGCAGCGCGTCGCGGTAGGCATTCCAGTCTTGCATCATGGTCGTCATTCCTTTTGAGGGTTGGGGCAGATCAGTTGCGGCCGGCCATCACGCCGCCGTCGACATCCCAGATCGCGCCGGTGACCCAGCTGGCCTGCTCGGAAAGCAGAAAGGCCGCCACGCCGGCGACATCCTGCGGCGTGCCGACCCGGCCGATCGGGTGAAAACCGTTGAAGCCCTGCAGCGCGGCATGCACCTCGGCCTTCGGGATGAAGCCCTCGTAGATCGGCGTCTGCACCACCGCCGGCGACACCGCGTTGACGCGGATGCGCTTGGCGGCCAGTTCCATCGCCAGGTGCTGGGTCAGCGCATGCAGGCCGGCCTTGGCCATGGAGTAGGCGGACGACGGCGTCGCGGCGATCGCCTGGCGCGCCCACATCGAGCCGATGTTGACGATGGCGCCGGGACGGTCCTGCGCCACCATGTTGGCCGCGACCCTCTGCGTGATGAAGAAGAAGGCCTTGTTCAACGCCATGTACGGCTCGTAGTCGGCCTCCTGGTGCTCCAGGAACGGCTTGGGAAAGAACACCCCGGCGGCGTTGACCAGCAGGTCGATGTCGGCATGCCGCGCGTCGATTTCCGCGATCAGCGCCCGCAGGCCGGCGTCGGAAGCCAGGTCCGCGTTCAAGGCCCACACCTGGCCCAGTTCGGCCAGCGCCTGGCGCGCCTGTTCGGTCTTGTCGGCACGGTGGCCGACGATGACCACCCGGCCGCCTTCGGCCAGGACCTGGCGCGCCGTCTCCAGCCCCATGCCGCTGCTGCCGCCGACCACCAACAGTTTCTTGCCACTGAATTGCTTGTTCATTTGAATTGCCTCACGGGCCCGCGGTGCGGGCAGGAATCACGGAATGCCACGACGCGAATGGCGACGGCTTGATAGAAAACCTGTCTACGACCCATCCGCGCCGGCCGCCGGCGCGATCAACACAACCGCGCCCCATTACCGAGATTCTTCGCTGATCAGCGCCCCGCGACAAATCAGATAAACTTCCCATCACTAAAAGAAATTCTTTATCGCCAT
>NZ_CYTY01000016.1:0-12815 GCF_001298995.1 Achromobacter sp. 2789STDY5608615 | reverse complement strand
GGCGGTGGGGCTGGAACGCCTGCAGGAGGGCACGCGCAACGGGCCGCTGACCGTGGCGGTCAGTCCCGCCTTCGCGGCCAAGTGGCTGCTGCCGCGCATTGAACGGTTCCAGGCCGAATGCCCCGAAACCGACGTGCGCCTGGACACCAACCTGAAGCCCGTCGATTTCGCCGCCCAGCAGATCGACATCGGCGTGCGCTACGGCGCCGGCGTCTGGCCGGGGCTGGCGGCCGAGAAGCTGATGGACGAAGAGGTCTATCCGGTCTGCTCGCCCGAACTGCTGCGCCGGCAGGGCGGCCCGCGCCGTCCCGCCGACCTGGCGGGCGAAACGCTGATCCATGACCTGTCGATGGACGGCCCGCTGGGTTTTCCGACCTGGGACGCGTGGCTCGAACAGGCCGGCATCGGCGGCGTATCGACCCGCCGCGGCATGAAGATCAACAATTCCGCGGCGGTGCTGCAGGCGGCGATCGACGGCCACGGCATCGCGCTGGCGCGCAGCGTCATGGCGCATGACGACGTGGCCGCGCGACGGCTGGTGCGCCTGTTCCCCGAGATCGTGGTGCCGTCGACGCTGGCCTATTACGTCATCTACCGGCCGGACATGCAGGCGCTGCCCAGGCTGGACGCGTTCCGGCAATGGCTGCTGCGCGAGGCCGCGTCCTACCGTTCGCATCTGCCGGACGCCTAGCCCGACTCACCCCGCCCGGCTATAGCCGTCGCGCGTCTGCGGCAGCTTCATGCCCAGGATCGACGACGCCACCTGGGTCCGCAGGATCTGCGCGGTGCCGCCGGCGATGGTGAACATGCGGGCGTCGCGCACGTGGCGCTCCATCGGCAGGTCGCGGCCATAGCCCGACGAACCATGCAGCTGCAAGGCGTCGTTGGTCACCCGCTGCGCCGTCTCGGCGGCCACGATCTTGGCCTGCGCGGCCAGCGACAGGTCGGGAAAGCCGAAGGTCGCCGGCGTGCCGCTGTTGGCGGCGGCGTGCAGCATGTGCCGGGCGCAGTTGAGCTGGATGGCCATGTCCGAGATCATCCACTGCAGCCCCTGGAATTCCGCGATGGGACGGCCGAACTGGTGGCGCTGCCTGACGTAGTCCACGGCTTCCTCGAACGCGCCCTGCGCGATGCCGAGCGCCACGGTGCCGGCGCCGACGCGCTGGGCGTTATAGGCCTGCATCAGGCCGGCGAAGCCGCGCTTGAGGCCTTCCGGCGGCACCACCAGCATCGACTTGGGCACCTTCAGGTCGGTGAAGCGGAGGTAGGTTTCCGGAATCCCCCTGACGCCCATCGCGTAGGACCGCCTGGTGACCGCCAGCCCGTCCTGGGCGTCGGCGTCGTCCTTGATGTGGATGAAGGCGCCGATGCCCAGGTCCACGCCGTCCTCGATCACGCGGGCGAAGATCAGGTGCAAGCGCGACACGCCGCCGCCGGTGATCCAGTACTTCTCGCCATTGATGAGGTAGTCGTCGCCGCGGCGCACCGCGCGCGTGGTCATCTCGCTGGCGGCGCTGCCCGCCTGCGGTTCCGAGATGCAGATGGCCGGCTTGTCGCCCGCCAGCACGCAGGCGGCCGCGCGCCGCTTCTGTTCGTCGGTGCCGTACTGCATGATCGCGCCGATCGCGCCCATGTTGGCCTCGACCGCGATGCGGCCCATGGTGGCGCAGGCCTTGGCCATTTCCTCGACCACGATGATCGTGTCCTGATGGCTGCGGCCCTGCCCGCCGTACTCGCGCGGGATGGTCATGCCCATGAAGCCGTGCCCGCACAATTGCCGCACATTGCTCCACGGATACTGCTCGCTCAGGTCGGTCTGGGCCGCGGTCGGCTTGAACACCTGCTGCGCCAGCTCGCGGGCCCGCTGCTGCAGCGCCAATTGTTCCTTCGAAAGTACCACCATGATGACTCCTTGCCATCCTTGAAAAAAACTGCCGCGGCGCGGGCCGTCAGCCCACCTTGATGTTGGCGCCGCTGGCGACCTGCGCCCAGCGTTCGACTTCCGCGCGCGTCAGCCGCGCCAGCTCGGCCGGCGAGCCGCCGCCGGCGTCCGCGCCCAGCTCCACCCAGCGCGTCACGAACGCCGGATCGGAGAACGCCGCGTTGATCGCCTTGTTCAAGGCCGCAACCACGGCTTCGGGCGTCTTTGGCGGCGCGTAGATGCCGTACCAGCTGGTGGCGTCGTAGTTGGCCGCGCCGCTCTCGGCGACGGTCGGCACGTCGGGCAGGCTGGGCGAACGCCGCGCCGAGGTCACCGCGATCGCCCGCACGCTGCCGGCGCGGATGTGCTGGATGGCCGACGGCATGGTCTCGAACATCATGTGCACGTTGCCGGCAATGATGTCGACGATGGCGGGCGCCGAGCCGCGGTACGGCACGTGCATCATCTGCGTGCCGGTGACGCTCTTGAAGTACTCGGCCATGAGGTGCTGCATGGTGCCGGCGCCGGGCGTGGCGTAGCTGTACTTCTCCGGATTGGCCTGGAGCAGCGCCACCAGTTCCGCCACGTTGCTGGCCGGCAGGTCCTTGTTGACGATGAGCGCGTGGTTGACGCGCCCCAGGAAGCCAACCGCGGTCATGTCGCGGATGTCGTAGCCCAGGCGCGGATAGACGGACTGCGCGATCGCGTGGTGCACCGCGCCGAACAGGATGGTGTAGCCATCCGGCCGCGCCTTGGCCACCGCGTCCGCGCCCAGCGTGCCGCCGGCGCCGCCGCGGTTCTCCACGATCACCGATTGGCCGAGCCCGGCCCGCATCGGCTCGGCCAGCTGGCGCGAGAGGATATCCACGGTGCCGCCCGGCGCGTAGGGCGCGACCAGGCGTATCGTCTGCGCGGGATAGCCGCTGGCGGCAAGGGCGCGGCCGAACGGCGCGGCGGCGGCAAGCAACAACAACTGTCTCCTGTCCATCTCTGTCTCCTGGTGGACCGGCCCTCGAAACGGGGCCTGGTTTCTGCTGCAATGGATCTGTGTGGCCGGCGCTCAGGCGGGCGGTTGTGTTCCGTCGTCCGCCCAGTCGCGCAGGATCTCGTCGACGTGCTCGTCCAGCCGCGGCGGCGGGCGCCGGTACGAGACCGGCGTGGCCGACAGCTTCAGCGGATTCGCCAGCAGGCTCACCGCGCCGTCGCGGGCCCAGTCGCAGTCCATCCGCAGATGGGCGCCGCGGGCCTGCACATGGGGATCGTCGAATACGTCGCGCAGGGTGTTGACCGGACCGCAGGGCACGTTCACCGCCTCCAGGCTGCGCAGCCAGCTGTCGCGCGGCCGGGTGCGCAGCGCCGCCTGCACCCGTCCGCAGACCGCCTCGCGGTGCTGGATGCGGGCGACATTGGTGCTGAAGCGGCTGTCGCGCGCCACGTCCTCGATCTGCGCCACCTCGCAGAAGCGGCGGAACTGCGCGTCGTTGCCCACCGCCAGGATCATCGGCCCGTCGGCCGCGTCGAACACCTGGTAGGGCACGATGTTGGGATGGCCGTTGGCCAGGCGCGCGGGCAGCTGGCCGCTCGCCAGGTAGTTGGTGCCCGCGTTCACCAGCCAGGCGATCTGGCTGTCCAGCAGCGAGATGTCGATATGCTGCCCCTGGCCGGTCGCGTCGCGGTGGCGCAGCGCGGCCAGGATGCCGACGGCGGCGTACATGCCCGTCATGACGTCGGCGATGCCGACGCCGACCTTCATCGGCGTGCCCTCGGCCTCGCCGGTCAGGCTCATGATGCCGCCCATGCCCTGGATCAGGAAGTCGTAGCCGGCGCGCGTGGCATAGGGGCCGGTCTGGCCGAAGCCGGTCACCGAGCAGTACACCAGGCGCGGGTAGCGCTCGCGCAAAGCGGCATAGTCCAGGCCGTGGCGGGCCAGCCCGCCGACCTTGTAGTTCTCCACCAGCACGTCGGCCTGGGCC
Source organism: Achromobacter sp. 2789STDY5608615 (assembly GCF_001298995.1). Classification (NCBI taxonomy): domain Bacteria; kingdom Pseudomonadati; phylum Pseudomonadota; class Betaproteobacteria; order Burkholderiales; family Alcaligenaceae; genus Achromobacter; species Achromobacter sp. 2789STDY5608615. The sequence continues at coordinate 8,921 of NZ_CYTY01000016.1, read as the reverse complement.
AGCAGGCGATGCAGCCGCGCGCGACCGGCGTCGCTGGCGATGTCGATGGCGATCGAGCGCTTGTTGCGGTTGGCGCTGAGGTAATAGGCGCTCTCGTCCGTCTCGCGGCCGTCCTTGCCGACGATGTAGGGCGGCCCCCATTTGCGCGTATCATCGCCCTCCCCGGGCTTCTCGACCTTGACCACGTCGGCCCCCAGGTCGCCCAGCAGCTGGGTGGCGCCGGGACCGGCCAGGATGCGCGAGAGATCGAGAATGCGCACGCCATCGAGCGCGCCGGGGGTCAACGACTGCATGCCTGTCTCCATGAGTGATGTCGGGGCAGTCTAGAATTCACCCCGCTCACCTTCAATTGAGATTTTTTTCAAGAACCACACATGAAAAACACATTGATGGCCACGCACCTGCGACTGGTCGGCATGGCCGCGCTCTGGGGCGCGTCGTGGTCGTGGGGCAAGGTGGTGGCCCAATCGATGGCGCCGCTGGCCGCGGCCAGCCTGCGCTTTCTGTTCGCCAGCGTGGTCCTGTTGCTGTGGATGCACCGCGCCTCGGCATTGCGCGACCTGAAGAAGCTGAGCGGACGCCAGTGGTTCGGCCTGAGCGCCGCCGCCATGGCGGGCGTGTTCGGCTATTCGAGCTTTTTCATGCTGAGCCTGCAGCTGGTGCCGGCCGGCAAGGCCGCCATCGTGGTGACGCTGAACCCCGGCGCCACGCTGCTGCTGGCCGCCATCCTGTTCCGCGAGCACCTGAACCCGGCCATCCTGGCCGGCATGGTGCTATCGGCCATCGGCGCCTACATCGCCATCAGCGGCGGCTCCAGCGCCGCCCTGCCGGGCACGCTCGGCATCGGTGAACTGCTGCTGCTCGGCTGCGTCGCCTGCTGGGTCGCCTACACCCTGATCGGCCGGCTGGTGCTCAAGGGCGTGGACGCGCTGACCACCACCACGGTCACCACCGTGATCGGCGCGCTGATGCTGCTCCTGACCAGCCTCGGCGTCGAAGGCCCGGCCGCCTGGCAGGCGCTCGGCAATGCGCCGCTCAAGGCCTGGGGCAGCCTCGCCGCCCTGGCCTTCGGCGCCACCGCCATCGCCTACGCCTGGTACTTCGAGGGCGTGAAGGCGCTGGGCGCCGGCGCGGCCTCCGGCTACATCACGCTGGTGCCGGTGTTCAGCGTGCTGTTCTCCAGCCTGTGGCTGAGCGAGGCGACCAGCCCGAGCCTGTTCCTGGGCGCGGCCCTGGCCATTTCCGGCATGGCGCTGATGCACCTGGGCCGGCGCCGCGCCGAGCGGCGCAGCCAGCGGCAGGCGCCCGGCGGCAAGGCCTGAGCCGGGCCGGCATCAGGGCGCCAGCAGGCGCGCCAGCATGTCCTCGCACAGCGCCAACTGCGCCAGCGTGATGAACTCGTCTGCGGTATGGGCCTGGGCGATATCGCCCGGCCCGCACACCACCGTGGGAATGCCCGCGGCCTGGTAGAGCCCGGCCTCGGTGGTGAACGCCACGTGGCTGCCGCGCGCGGCCCCGGCCTGGAACAGGCGCTCGACGATCGCCTCCTCGGCGGCCGTGGGCAACAGCGCCGGCACCGCCGTGCGCCGCGACACCTCGATACGCGACGAGCCCACCCTGGCGCGCATGCGGCGCTGCAGTTCGGCGGCGTGCGCGTGGATCGGCGCCAGCACCGCGTCCGGATCCGCCGACGGCAGGAAGCGCAGGTCGAAATCGAACTCCGCGCGCTCCGGGATGACGTTGGTGGCCTGGCCCGCCTGAACCCGGCATACCGCCAGCGTCGAATACGGCACATAGAAATCTCCGTCCACCTCGCTCCGCGCCAACTGGTCCGCCTGACGCGCGATCTCCGCCACCAGGGCGCATGCCACTTCGGCCGCGTTCACGCCCGTGCCGCTCAAGGATGAATGCTCGGCGCGACCCACCACGGCGCAACGCAGCGCATGGCGGCCCTTGTGGGCGCGCACCACGCACATCCGCGTCGGTTCGCCCACGACGCAGGCCGCGGGCCGGATGCCGAAGACATGCAGGTCTTCGAGCAGGCTGCGCACCCCAACGCAGCCGATCTCCTCGTCGAAGGTGAAGGCCACGTGCACCGGCTGCCGCAGCGCCTTCCGGTCCAGGCGCTCGAGCACCGCCAGCACGCAGGCCAGGAACCCCTTCATGTCGCACACGCCGCGACCGAACACCCGGTCGCCCTCGCGCGTCAGCGTGAACGGCGGCCGCGACCATTCCTGGCCGGCCACCGGCACCACGTCGGTGTGGCCCGACAGCAGGACGCCGCCCACCTCGCCGCCCAGGCTGGCGTACAGGTTGGCGCGCTGCCGGTCGGGGCTGTAGGTGTAGCGGATGGCGAAGCCCATGCCCCGCAGCGCGCCATCCACCCGGCGCAGCAGGTCGAGGTTGGACGCGGCGCCGGAGACGGTTTCACAGGCCACCAGGTGCGCCAGCCAGGACAGCGTGGCGTCGCTGCAATCGCGGATCGCGGCGTCCATCAGGCCTCCAGCGAAATGCCGGCCTTGCGGGCGACGGCGAGCCATTTTTCCAGCTCGGCGCCGATCTGCCCCGAGAACTCGGCCGGCGCATTGGCGCGCGGCACCGCGCCCAGCTCGGCGACCCGGGCCGCCACCTCGGGACGACCCAGCGCCGCGGCCACGGCACCCTGCAAGCGCGCCACCTGCGCCGGCGCCATGCCGGCCGGCCCGACCAGACCGAACCAGGCCGGGTCGTTCAACACCGCGATGCCCGTCTGCGCGAAGGTGGGCACGTCCGGCAATTGCGCCAGGCGCCCGGGCCACGCCACCGCCAGCCCGCGCAACCGTCCGGCCTGGACGTGCGGCAGCGAGGCCGGCAGGTTGTCGCACAGCACCGTCACGTGGCCGGCGATGGCGTCCTGCAATGCCGGCCCCGCGCCACGATATGGCACATGCCGCAGGCGCGCGCCCGTCGCCTGCACGAACAGTTCGCCCATCATGTGCCCGAGCGAACCGACGCCCGGCGAGCCGAACATCAGGTCCTGATCCGGACGGCTGGCCAGGGCGATGAACGCCGCCATGTCGCCGGCCGGCACTTTGGGGTTGATCGAGATGATGTTGGGCACGTCGGCCAGGTTGGAGATCGGCGAGAAGTCGCGCAGCGGGTGGTAGCCGGGACGAGCCATGACGGCCGGCTGGATCGCATGGGTGCTGACAGTGGCCACGCCCAGCGTCAGCCCGTCCGGCGCCGACCGCGACACGTACAGCGTGCCCACCGCGCCGCCCGCGCCTGCCTTGTTCTCGACGATGACGGTGTCGCCCAGGCTCTCGGCCATCGCCTGGGCCACCAGGCGCGGAATCAGATCCGCCGAGCCACCGGGCGCGAACGGCACGATGATCCGGATGACCCGGTCCTGGCCCGCCCGCACCACTGGCGCGGCGGCCATCGAGATCGCGCATGCCTTGATGAAACTGCGACGCTTCATGGTTGTTTCCCCTTGTGGTTATGAAAAAGCCCCTCGCGAAAGGGGCTTGGTCGTCAACGCGCGGCTCAGATGCGTCCGTCGTAGGCCTGTCTCGGAATGCGGCACGAGATCAGCGAGAAGCGCGAGGACGCCAGCGATTCGCGGATCGCGGCGGCCAGCTCGACACGGCTCCTGACATCGAAACCAAGGCCGCCCATGGCGCGCGCCACCTCGGCGAAGTCGGTGCCGTCGAAATCGACGCCCAGGTTCGGCTGGCCGTTGGCGCGCTGCTTGATCTCGATCAGCGACAGCGATTCGTCGGCGAACACGAACACGATCACCGGCGCCTGCGCGTCGCGCGCCGTCGCCAGCTCGCCCAGCGTCATCTCCAGGCAGGCGTCGCCGGTGAACACCGCGACCGGCCGTGCGGGATCGGCCAGCTTGGCGCCGATGCCCAGCGGCAGCGAGCAGCCCATGGTGCACAGCGCCGACGACTGCATCAGCGAGCGCGGCTCGTAGCATTGCCAGACCTGCGACAGCAGGATGCGGTGGGCGCCGCTGTCGACCGACGCCACGGTGTTATCGGGCAGCTCGGCGCGCGCCACGTCGACGATCGCGGCCGGGCCCCATTCCTCGTCGGCGCGGTAGATGGCGGCGATGGCGCGCTTGAGGTCGGCCACGCCGGCCGCCGTCCACTGCGACTGCCCGGCGAGCCCGGCGCCGAGCGCGGCCAGGCTGTGCCCGATGTCGCCCACGAACGTCAGCGCCGACTGGTGCATGTAATGGGTATTGCGCGTCGCCGACACCTCGATCACGCGCGCGTCGTCGGCCCAGATGTTGCGCCAGCCGACGCGCATCTCGATCGGGTCGTAGCCGGCCAGCACGATGACGTCGGCATCGCGGATGAGCGGCAGCACGAGCTTGTCGGCCTGCGGCGACAGGCCCATGCCGCCGATGACCAGGTCCTCGCGCTCGTCGACAATGCCCTTGCCCTTGTAGGTCGTAACGAGCGGGATCTTCAGGTCGTGCACCAGCGCGCGGATCTCTTCCTCGGCGTGATGATGCAGGGCCTCGACGCCGGCGATGATCAGCGGCCGCCGGGCGGCCTGGAGCCAGGCGCGCGCCTGTTCTAAGGCCTCGGTCGCGGCCGGCGCCGCCGGCGCTGGCGCCACGCGCCGCGCGCCCCGGGCCGGCGCGGCTTCCTGGATGGCCACGGAGATCGGCACGTCGATGTGCACCGGCCCCGGCGGATCGTCCATGGCGATGGCCAGGGCCTTGTCGATGATGGCCTCGGCCGCGCCCGCCGTCATGCGCAGCGACGCCTTGGTGATCGGCCGCATCAGCGCCGCGTGGTCGAACACCTGGTGCGTGTAGGTGGCGGCCTCGCCCTCGTCGACGCAGCCGGTGATGAACAGCATCGGCACGCGGTCCTGCAAGGCGTTGGCCACCACGTTGACCGCATTGGCGACGCCCGGCCCGAGCGTGGCGACCAGCACGCCGGGCGCGCCCGAACGATGGAACACCCCTTCGGCCATGAAGCCGCCGGCGTTCTCGTGCTTGACCAGCGTGAACTTCACGCCGGCCTCGTCCAGGCCGCGCATGACCGACAGCACCTCGCCGCCGGGAATGCCGAACGCGTGGCGGCAGCCGGCCTCATGGAGACGGCGGCCGATGACTTGGGAAACGGTAGACATGATGATTCCTGAAGGGCGATGTTGATCTGGAAGCGGAATTAACCGAGGTTGTTCAAGGCATGCGTCATGCGCTCGGCGGCGATGCGCAGGTTGTCGTCGGAGGTGGCGTACGAGAGCCGCAGGAACCCCGGCATGCCGAAGCCCGAACCCGGCACCACCGCCACGCCGTTGTCGAGCAGATAGGCGGCCAGCGCCACGTCGTCGTCCAGCGCCACGCCGGCCGGGGTCTGGCGGCCCAGATAGGCGCGGGCGTCCGGAAACAGGTAGAACGCGCCTTCGGGCGTGGGGGTGCGCAGGCCGTCGATGCGCCCGAAGGCGCCAAGCAGGAAGTCGCGGCGCCGCTGGAAGATGGCGCAGCGCCGCCGCACCTCGTCCAGCGGGCCGTTCAAGGCCGCCACCGCCGCCGCCTGCGACACGGACGAGGTGTGCGAATTGATCTGCATCTGCACCTTGGTCATGGCGTCGATCAGCGGCCGCGGCCCGCAAGCGTAGCCCAGGCGCCAGCCGGTCATGGCGTAGGCCTTGGAGACGCCGTTGACGGTCAGGATGCGGTCGGCCAGGTCCGGCGCCACCTGCGCCAGCGTGTGGAACGCGCGGCCGTCGTACAGGATGTGCTCGTAGATGTCGTCGACCAGGATGAAGAAGCGCTGGTTGGCGCTATTGCGGATGACCTCGGCGAACTCGGCCAGCTGCGCCCGGCCATAGGCGGTGCCGCTCGGATTGCTGGGCGAGTTCAGCACCAGCCACTTGGTCCGGGCGGTGATCGCCGCGTCCAGATCCGCGGCGCGCAGCGCGTATCCCGTTTCCGGCGTGGTCATGATCGGCCGGAACACGCCACCGTTCATCGCCACGATGTCGTGGTACGAGGCCCAGTATGGCGCCGGCATGATGACCTCGTCGCCCGCCGCCAGCGTGGCCAGGAAGGCCTGGTAGATGACCTGCTTGCCACCGCAGCCCACGCTGATCTCGGCGATCGAACAGTCGATGCCGTTGTCGCGCCGGAACTTGGCGGTGATGGCCTCGCGCAGCGCGTGGGTGCCGTTGATCGGCGTGTAGCGGGTCTGGCCGGCGTGGATCGCCTGGATGGCTGCCTCGCCGATATGGGCGGGCGTGGGAAAGTCGGGCTCGCCCAGCGTCATGTCGATGACGCTGTGCCCTTGCTGGATGGCCTGGCGGGTCTTCTCCGCCATGACCTGGATGGGAGACAGACGCAAACCGGAAATGATGGGAGCGAACATGGGGCGCGGTCCTGGATGGGAGGAATCAGTCTAGAATTCACATGATTCAATCTCAATTGAATTTGAATTCAACATGACTCCCACTCTCGGTCCCAACGCGCCCACGCTGCGCCAGCTGGAATTGCTGTTATCCCTGGCCGGCGCCGACGGCATCGCCAGCGCCGGCGCCAAGATCGGCATGACCGCGTCGGCCACCAGCCACGCGCTGCGCGCGCTGGAGTCCACGCTGGGCGTGATGCTGATCGACCGCAATGCGCCGCAGCTCGAACTGAGCCACGCCGGGCAGCAGATCCTGCCGCACGTGCGCGACCTGTTCGCGGCCCTGCAGCTGATACAGGCCACCGCCAGCGCCAGCGAGGGGCTCAAAAGCGGCGTGCTGAAGATCGGCTCGTTCGGCCTGAGTTCGTCGCTGCGGCTGCTGCCGCCGCTGCTGCGGCAATTCCGCCAGCGCTATCCCGGCATCGACCTGCGCGTGTTCGAGAAGGCCGACGCCGACATCGAGCAGGACCTGATCGAACGCCGCCTGGAGATCGGCGTGGTCACGCTGCCCAAGCCGCGGTTCGACACCCTGGCCATCGCCCACGACGAACTGGTCGCGGTGGTGCCCGCGGACCACGCGCTGGCCGCCTGCGACACGATCGAGGTCAGGCGGCTGGCGCAGTTCCCCTTCATCCTGACCCACGCGGGTTCGCAGGGCCTGGTGGCCAGGATGTTCAGCCGCGCCGACGTCACGCTCAAGGTGACGCACGAACTATCGCAGATGCTGTCCATCCTCGACTTCGTCGCGCGCGGCGAAGGCATCTCGGTGGTGGCGGCGCTGGCCCTGCCCGCGAAATACGATGGCGTGGTCTACAAGCCGCTGACGCCGCAGACCTCGCGTCGGGTCGGGCTGGCCTGCCTCAACGAGGGCCGGCTCTCGCCTGCGGCCGCGGCGTTCTGGAAACTGGCCAAGTCGCTGGCCCGCAAGCGCCCCGCCTGAGAAGGCGCGCGCCTACATCACGGGAAAGGTCAGGCCCGGCGCGGCCTCGCGCACCATCGCCCAGAAGGCGTGCGCGGCCGGCGACAGTTTCCTTTCGTTCAGACAGGCCAGGCCGATGCGGCGCTTGGCGGCCGGGCTGATCTTGCGGTAGACCAGGCCGTCGTAACGCCGCGGCAGCACCAGCGACGCCAGCACCGAGATGCCCTGGCCGCGCGCGACGAATTCCAGGATCGACATGATCTGCGACAGGTCGTGCGCGATCCGCGGCGCGATGCCCGCGCGCTCGAACATGCGCGTGATCACCGGCTGCGAGCCGGCGCGCGTCATGATGAGCGGATAGTCGGCCAGATCCTTGACGCCAATCACGGCGAGCCGCGCCAGCGGATGGCCCACGGGCAGCACCACCATGAGTTCGTCGGTGACCAGCGGCAGGGTGTCGAAGTCCGGCTTGGGCAGCGCGACCACGCCGATCTCGATGCGGCGCTCGACCAGCGCCCGCTCCATCTCCGGGTCGGGCTTCTCGGTCACGAACACGTCCACGCCCGGATAGCGCGCCTTGAACATCTCCAGCAGCGGCGGCAGGATGTTCAGCGACGAGCTGGCCCCCAGCGACCCCAGCGTCAGCAGGCCGGCGCGCAGGCCCGCGCTGGCGCTGGCGGTGGCGCGCACCACCTGCAACGAAGTGAAGATGTCGCGCACGTGCGGCAGGATCTGCTGCGCCGCGTAGGTCAGCTGCACGCCGCTGACATTGCGGTCGAGCAAGGGCGCGCCCAGCGTCAGTTCCAGCGTCTTCAGCGCGTGGCTGGTGGCCGACGGCGTCATGCCCAGGCGCGCGCCGGCGCTGGCGATATTGTCGGAGGACGCCAGCGCGATGAACAATTCCAGCTGCTTGAGCGACAGCGATTTGGCGGCCTTGTCGGTCATCCCCGGCGGTTCCCCGATGTTGAGAAAAAACTCATATCGCGATGAGTCGCTTGAAACTGCGTATCGAGTATACGGCGGCGTGGCGGCATCCCCCCCCTCCCCCGCATGCGCAGGCGGGACGGCAATGCCGGATGCGCCAGCCGGTCGTCAAACAGCAAGTAAGGGCCAGGTTCACCGCCAAATTCGGAACATTGAGGACGACGCCCCCGCCGTCTAATGCCGGGTGAACCAATCACCGGAGAATGGACTGTGAACAAAGTCGAATCGACAGGCAGCGCCCTGGGCGCCTGGGCCGGCAAGCCGGCCATGGCCGCCGGCGCCGGCGGCAAATCGTTCGCCGCGACGCTGCAGGACGCGCAGGACGCGGACGCCAGCCGCCACAAGCTGGGCCTGGCCGCCCAGGGGCCGTCCGACGCCGAGCAGGAATTGCAGGATTACCTGACGATGTCGCCGGCGGAACGCCTGTTCACGCAGATCCTGCAGTCGCTCGGAATCACCAAGGAACAATATGCCGCGATGACGCCCGCGCAGAAGGAAGAAGTCGCCAGAAAGGTGCAGGAACGCATCAAGGAACTGGCCAGGCAGGAACAGGGCGCGGCCGGGCCGGTCTGACCCATCACGCACCGCGCCTCGCGGGAGACCGACAG
>NZ_CYTY01000015.1:145194-162745 GCF_001298995.1 Achromobacter sp. 2789STDY5608615 | reverse complement strand
CCCCCCCCCCAGCACCGTGACCGGGGCGATCATGGCGTGCGCATGGGCCATCGCCGCCACCAGCGGACGCGTGAAGCGGCGGAAGGCCTCGGCGAGTCCATCCACGGCCTCGTGGTAGCCGCGATGCGCCTTGCCATCGACGCCGAACGCCTTGACCACCGGCATCCCGCCGACGAACTCGACGGTCGCGCCGTTCAGGCGCTCGAGCCGGGTGACGAAGGTCTGCATCTCGGCGCCGCCGGCCTTCATGGCGCGGCGCAGGAACAGGAAGAACCCCGGAAATGGCAGCAACGCCGCCAGCGCCATGCGCCAGTCCAGCGCGAACAGGTAGATGACCGACAGCCCGATGGCGCCCGCCGCGCGGCCCACCGCCGTGTAGAAATGCGCGGTCAGGCTGTGCAGCGTGGCGATGTCATCCTGCATCGCCTGCTTGACCTCGCCCGACGCGCGGCCGGTGAACCAGCCCAGCGGCGCCTGCGCCAGCCGCCGCGCCACGGCCAGGCGCAGGTGATGCGTGATGCGGTTGTCGGCCAGATGCGCGGTCAGCTCGCCGGCGGACACCAGCGCCATGCCGGCGAACAGGCAAGCCACGCTGGCGCCCGCCACCCACCAGAGTTCGGCCCGCCGCGACGCCTGGGCGGCATCCGCCGCATCGAGGCCGGCCAGCAGCAGCTGGGCGATGTGCGCGATACCCGCCAGCGGCGCCAGCGTCAGCATGGCGCCCACCGAGGCCAGCGCCGCCGCGGCGATCAGTTGCCCGCGGATCGGGGACAACACTTGCCTGAGCGGGCCAGGTGTGGCCGCGGCGACTGCGGACGTGCTCATGAAATCGGACTACCCAGATGTTGGTGATAATTATTTGCATGACTATAAACTAAATATTGAATTAGTTGCATTGCAATAAACTAAATAATCGTGCGCGGGTTAAAGTGACGGATAGCCGCCGCCACCACCAAGGACCAGACATGAACCCGCCAGAGCGCCGTCCGGCGCGGGGCCGCCCGCCCACCATCACCCTGGAGCGGATCGCCGACGCCGGCATAGCGATGGGCTTGCCCAACCTCACCTTCGTCGGCGTCGCCGCCGCGCTGGGCGTCAGCCACATGGCGCTCTACAAGCACGTGCCGAGCCTGGAGGCGCTCAAGCGCCTGATCGCCGAGGAGATCTTCAAGCGCTGGCAGATCCCGCAAGCCAGCGGCAACGACCGCGGCGGGCTGAAGGAATACCTGACCGTGTTCACCGCGTCGGTGCGCGAGTTCGTCAAGGCGCATCCGGGCGTGACGCCCTACGTGATCCGGCGGCTGGCGGCCACGCCGTCAATGATCGCCAAGATCGAGGGGCACCAGCGCCACATCGCCCATGCCTACGGCATTTCAAGGGAACAGGCGCGCATGCTGCTGGCGACCGTGGCGTTCCATTGCATGGCGGTGGCCGACACGGTGTATTCGGTAGCCGGCCTGGAACCGGTGGTCGAGGCGGCGCGCGCCGCCGAAGAGGCCGAGATGGAAGCGGAACTCGATCAGGGCATGCAGGCGCTGATCATCGGCGTGCTGGCGGTGTTGGAAAGCGAGACGCCGCGGACCTGACGCGGCGGGGCTGTCACGGCCCGCTTCGTCCTTGCTCCAGCTCGCCAGGCTCCAGGAAGAACTGGCGGTTCCCTTCCAGCCGCCCGACGATGAAGTCCACGAACGTGCGCACGCGCAGCGGCTGCTCGGTGCGGCGGCCGTAGTACAGGTAGATGCCCTCGAGATAGACCACGTGCCGCAGCAGCAGCGGCACCAGCCGGCCGGCGCGGATGTGCGGCACGGCGCTGAAGCTGCCCAGCTGGCCAATGGCCTCGCCCGCCAGCACGGTCTGGGCCTCGGCGTCGATATCGTTCATGCACAGCGCCGGCGTGATCTCGCGGTAGACCTGCTCGCCGTCGACCTGGAATGCCCACGGCGCGAGCTTGCCGGTGTTGGCGTGGATGTATCCGGTGCAGCGATGCCGCGCCAGATCGTCGATATCCGCGGGCGCGCCGTGGCGCGCCAGGTAGTCGGGCGACGCGCAGATCAGCAGCTGGATCGGCACCAGCCGCCGCGCCACGGTGCCCGCCGCCGGCAGCGAGCCGCCGCGAAAACCCACGTCGGCCCGGTCGGTGACCAGATCGGTGAAGCGGTCATCGAAATGCACATCGAGCTGCACGCCGGGATATTCGCGCGCGAACGCCAGCACGTGCTGCCACAGCATGCAGTGGATCAGCGCCCGCGGCGCGCTGATGCGCAGCGGGCCGTTGATCTCGTCGCCCGCGCGCCGCGCATCCGCCAGCGCGTCCGACAGCAGCCCCAGAGCCGGACTGGCATTGTCGAGCAGCCGCTGTCCCGCCTCGGTCAGGCTCAGCTTGCGCGTGGTCCGGCGCAGCAGCTGCACGCCCAGCGCTTTCTCCAGCTGCATCACCGCGTGGCTCGCCGCCTGCGGCGAAATGCCCTGGTCCACCGCCGCCTTGCGCAGGCTGCCCAGCATGGCGGTGCGCACGAAGATGGTCAGGGCGCGGACTTCATTCATGGCGGGTCTCCCGGCCGGCCGGGGCGGCCAATTGGCAAATAAAAGTTGTTTATCATTCTATTGAATAGCCGCTATTCGGAACACCCACGGCTCTCTACCATGCGTTTCACCCCATCCCCCTGACAGGAGAAACGCATGAACACCCCGACGAATTTCAAGAAAGTCTGGTTCATCACCGGCGCCTCGCGCGGCCTGGGCGCGCTGATCGCCAAGGCCGCCCTGGCCGACGGCAATGCCGTGGTCGCCGCCGGCCGCGATACCGCCGCCATCATCGAACGCCTGGGCCAGTCGCCCAGCCTGCTGCCGGTCGCGCTGGACGTGACCCGCCCCGAGCAGGCCCAGGCGGCGGTCGCCGCCGCGCTGGACGCCTTCGGCCGCATCGACGTGCTGGTCAACAACGCCGGCTTCGGCCTGCTGGGCGCGGTCGAGGAATCCAGCGACGCTGACGTGCGCCGCATGTACGACACCAACGTCTTCGGCCTGCTCAACGTGACCCGCGCGGTGCTGCCGGCCATGCGCGCGCGCCGCGCCGGCCATGTCATCAACATCTCGTCCATCGGCGGCTTCCGCTCGGGCGCCGGCTTCGGCGCGTACTGCTCGACCAAGTTCGCCGTCGAGGGGTTGACCGAGGCCCTGCGCGACGAGCTGGCGCCGCTGGGCATCCACGCCACCGTGGTCGAGCCCGGCTACTTCCGCACCGACTTCCTGGATGCCACCTCGCTGGTGGTCGCGCCGGGCGAGATCGCCGACTACGCGGCCACGTCGGGCCAGGTGCGCCAGAAGGCCGTGCACCTGAACCATCAGCAGCCCGGCGACCCCGTCAAATTGGCTGCGGCCATGGTCGAACTGGCCAACGCCGCCGAACCGCCGCTGCGCCTGCCGCTGGGCAGCGACACCCTGGCGGCCATCGCCGACAAGCAGGCCTACGTGGCCCGCGAGACGCAGGCCTGGGAAGCGCTGGCGCGCTCGACCGATTTCGCCGCGGGCTGAATCCGCCGCGCCTGCCCCCCCCCCCTGCCGCGTGCCAGGCACTAGACTACCGACCGGTAGTTAGTTTAAAGTCCGCCCACCTGAAGGCCGGCCATCAACGGCGTCCGCCCCCGGCCTTCAGCGGATCGACCAGGACCTCCCCGCCATGACACGCACCCCTTCCGTCCAGCGCATCCTCGACGCCGCGCTCGGCCACTTCGCCAACCAGGGCTACGATGGCGCATCGCTCGCCGATATCGCCGACACCGTCGGCATCCGCAAGGCCTCGCTCTATACGCATTTCGCCAGCAAGGACGCCCTGTACCGCGAGATCTTCACCGACGCGCTGGCGCTGGAAATGCAGCTGGCGCGGGACTGCTTCGACGCCGAGGCCGGCAACGCCCTGCCCGGCTCCGCCTATTGCGCCCATCTGGTCGGGCGCCATGGCGACTCCCTGCACCTGCGCTTCCTGCTGCGCGCCAGCTACGTCCCGCCCGAGACGCTCGAGACCGCCATCACCGCCGACTACGAAACCTATCTGGCGCAGTTGCGCGCGGACTTCGACGCCCGGCTGCGCGCCTGGGTCGGCAAGCGCGCCCGTCTGTCGAAGGCGGCCGCGGCGCGCTACGCCGAGGCCTACCTGGGCATGATCGATGCCGTGCAGGTCAAGCTGGTCTACACCAATGCCGATCAGGCGGGGCAGCGGCTGGCCGCCATGCAGCGCCTGCAGGCCGACGCCTTGGCGCACGCCATCGGGCCGGAGCGCGCGGCATGAGCGGCGCCGCCACGACCCAACGCGGCGGCCTGATCGGCGCCGGCCTGATCCTGCTGCTGGCGCTGCTGACCGCGCTCGACGCCATGGCGATCGACATGTACCTGCCGGGCATGCCCGCCATCGCCGAGGACTTCGGCGTATCGGCCGGACGCATCCAGCAGACGCTTTCCGTATTCCTGGCGGGGCTGGCCATCGGCCAGGCCCTGTACGGCCCGCTGCTGGACCGCTACGGCCGCCGCCTGCCGCTGCTGGCCGGCGTGGCCATCTTCGTCGCGGGCTCGGTGATGGCGGCCCTCGCGCCGACGGTGGAATGGCTGCTGGCCGCCCGCTTCGTGCAGGCGCTGGGCGCGGCGGCGGGCCTGGTGACGCCGCGCGCCATCGTCGCCGACCTGTGCGGCGTGGCCGAGTCGGCGCGCATCTTCTCGCTCTTGATGCAGGTCATGATGATCGCCCCCATCGCCGCGCCGATCCTGGGCGGCAGCCTGCTCGCGCATGGCGGCTGGCGCGGCATCTTCTGGGTGTTGGCGGGCCTGGGCGCGGCCGGACTGGCGTGGGGCTGGCGCGCGCTGCCCGACTCGCTGCCGGCCGAGCGCCGCGCGCCGCTGCATGCCGGCGCCATCCTGCGCGCCTATGGCCGGCAGCTGCGGCATCCGGCCTTCATGGCCTATACGCTGGCCGGCGGCTTCATCCTGGGGTCGCTGTTCAACTACATCAGCGCGTCGGCCTTCGTGTTCACCGGCCACTTCGGGCTGAGCGCCACGCAGTTCAGCTATCTGTTCGCCGGCAACTCGGTGGCGCTGGTGCTGGGCGGCATGATCAGCAACCGGCTGCTTGACCAAAGACGCTCCGCCGCTGCCATCCTGCTGGCCGGCATCGCGGCACACGCGCTGGCGGGGCTGGTCCTGTTCCTGCCGGCGCGGGCCGGCCAGGCGTCGTTCGCCGTGTACGCGGGCCTGCTGGCCGTCGCCGTCGGCGCGCTCGGGCTGGTCTTCGGCAACCTCACCGCCCTGACCATGAGCCACGCCGGCAAGCAGGCGGGCGTGGCGTCGGCGCTGATGGGCACGCTGCACTACCTGATGTCGGCCGCCATCGGCTACTCCGTCAGCCTGGCGCCGCAAGGGCCCGCGCTGCTGCCGCTGGCGATCTGCGCCTGCGGCGCGCTGGCCGCGGGCCTGTGCATGATCGCCATGGCGCCGGCCAAATCGCAGCACCGGTAAACTGAGCCGGCTTCCCGGCGCCAACGATGCCGGCCGAACGTTCACGCAATCCGGAGAGCTTCATTCCATGATCCGTCATCTGGTCTCTGCCGCGGCCCTCGCCGTGGCAGGCAGCGCCACCGCAGCCAGCCCCTCCTTCAACTGCGCCAAAGCCACCACCCCCGTCGAAAAATCCCTATGCGCCAACTCGGCGCTGGCAGACCAGGACGCGGCCATCGCGCAGCAATACAAAGCGGTACGCGGCAAGCTCGACGCCGAGGCCGCCAAGTCGCTGACCAACGACCAGCGCTACTTCCTGGCGGTGCGCGACCAGATCTATGCCGACCCCTACTCCGGCAGCACGCCGGCCAAGGCGATCGGCGCCAGCATGCGGTCCCGCCTGGCGTTCCTGAAGGCCATCAACCCGCAGCCACCCGCCGGCTTCGTCGGCAAGTGGAAGAACATCGAAGGCGAAATCGAGATCAAGCAGGGCTCCGATGGCCAGTTGTTCGTGGAAGCCAACTCGGCCCAGCCCTACAACGGCCGCTGGGTCTGCGACCTGAGCGGCAAGGGGGTCGTCTCCGGCGACAGCCTGCACGTCACCTACCAGGATGGCCCGCCCTGGGTGCTGTCGCTGACGCGCCGCGGCGCGGTGCTGGCGGCCCGCGAGATACCGCCCCCCCCGGCGTCAAGCAGGACGGCTTCGGCCCGCCCTTCTGCGGCATGAACGGCAGCCTGGGCGAGGACTGGTTCGCGGTGCGCTGACCAACGACAACACGCAAGGAGCACGCATCATGTTCAGTCATATCACCGTCGGCGTCAGCGACCTGGCGCGCGCCTCGGACTTCTACGACGCCATCCTCGAGCCGCTCGGCCTGCGCCAGCGGCCGGTCACGCCGGACGGCGGTCCCGCATCGCGCTGCTGGATCGTTCCCGGCGCGACATTGCCGCGCTTCTATGCCTATGCGCCGTTCAACGGGCAACCCCCGAGCGCCGGCAACGGCAGCATGGTGGCTTTCCTCGCACCCGACGCACAGGCAGTGGACCGCGCCCATGCCGCCGGCCTGGCCGCGGGCGGCGCGGATGAGGGCGCTCCCGGTCTCCGGCCGCATTACGGCGACGGCTACTACGGCGCCTATCTGCGCGATCCCGACGGCAACAAGATCCATGTCGTGTATCGCGGGGATCTTCCCCGGCGTTGAGGTATCACATATCGCGATAACGGAGTTCATATGACCGCCGCGGCCGCGGCGGTTATATGAATATGGGACATATGTATTTCTCCCGGCGCGCCGCGCTGGCTAGGATGCAGGCGTCAGTCAATCACCGTATCCATCGTGTCCCGCCTTTCTCCCCCGGATCCGAGCAAGCTCGATCCCGACACCGCCGCCCTCTACCAACAGCTGCTCAAAGACTACGGCCCCTACGCCAACATGCTTGGCGCGTTCCTGCCGCGGCCGCCGGCGCTCAGGCATCTGTTCTCCTATCTCGTCGCGTCCAAGAAGGATGGCCTGATTTCGCCGCGCCATCTCGAAATCGCCTTGCTGGCCGCCTCCAAGGCGCATGCCTGCCACTACTGCGTGGCGCTGCATGAACCCAAGCTGGCGTCGCAGGGCATTTCGCAGGAGGCCATCGACCGCCTGCTGGAACCGCAGGTGCCGGGCCTGGACGACCATGATCTGGCCGTGCGCGACTACGCCGTGGCGGTGACGCTGGACGCCGCGCGCATCAGCGACGAACTGCGCGCCCGCGTCAGCCGCTATTACGACGAAGCCGGCGTGGTCGAATTGACGATCCGCATCGCGCTGTGCAGTTTCTTCAAGCGATTCAACGAAGCCCTGGAAGTGCCGGCCGAAGACGTGGTGGCTTTCGAACTGTCGTCCACCTGAGCGGGTCCCGCATGTCGAGCGTTTCCGTTCCCAAGCTGCAGGTCCGCGGCATCAGCAAGCATTTCCATGGCGACCAGGGCAGCGTGCAGGTGCTGGACGACATCAGCCTGGAGGCCGCCAGCGGCGAATTCGTCAGCATCATAGGCCCCTCGGGCTGCGGCAAATCCACCCTGTTCAACATCCTCACCGGCCTGCTGGAGCCCGACAGCGGCAGCATCGCGCTCGATGGCAAGCCGGTGGCCGACCTGCGCGGCCGCGTCGGCTACATGCTGCAGCGCGACCTGCTGATGCCCTGGCGCACGGTTCTGGACAACGTGATCGTCGGGCTGGAAGTGCGCGGCACGCCGCGCGCCGAATCGGTCGAGCGCGCCCGCGAATACCTGCACACCTTCGGCCTGCTGCAGTTCCAGGACAGCTACCCCAAGGCCCTGTCGGGCGGCATGCGGCAGCGCGTGGCGCTGGCCCGCACGCTGCTGCCCGATCCCGACGTGCTGCTGCTGGACGAACCCTTCTCCGCCCTGGACTACCAGACGCGCCTGTTCCTGGAAACCATGCTCGCCGACACGGCGCGCAGGCAGGGCAAGACCGTGGTGCTGGTGACGCACGACATCGACGAAGCCATCGCGCTGTCGCAACGCATCTTCGTCCTGAGCGCCCGGCCCGGCCGCCTCAAGCGCGTCCATGACATCGCGCTGGGCGCGCAGGCATCGCCGCTGGCGGCGCGGCGCGATCCGCGCTTCTCTTCCTATTTCGACACCCTCTGCCAGGAACTGGACATCCAGACCGGGCAGGCGGAGGCCGCATGAGCGCCACCCTGTCCACGCCCGCGCCCGCCGCGCCGCGTCCGCGCCGCTTGCGCCCGCCCGTGCTGGTCGCCCAGCTCGCCATCCTGGTCATCCTGTTCGGCAGCTGGGAACTGGGCGTGCGCGCGGGCTACATCAACGGCTTCCTGTTCGGCTCGCCGGCCGGCGTGGTGGACGCCGCCTGGAAGCTGATCCGCTCCGGCGAACTGGCCGAACATGCGGCCTACACGCTGTGGGCGTCGGCCCTGGGCTTCGTGGTCGGCACCGCCCTGGGGACCGTGCCCGGCCTGTCGCTGTGGTATTCGCCCTACGCCGCCAAGGTAGTGGAGCCGATCCTGGTGGCCATCAACAGCGTTCCCAAGATCGCCTTCGCCCCGCTGGTCATCCTGTGGTTCGGCACCGGCGTCATCTCCAAGGTGGCGCTGTCGATCTCGCTGACCGCCATCGTCGCGCTGCTGGCCGCCTTCCAGGCCGCCAAGGACACCGACCCGGACATCCAGCGCATGATGGTGTCGCTGGGCGCCACCAAGGGCCAGGTGTTCGGCAAGGTGGTGGTGCCCGCCGCCCTGCCCTACATCATCAGCACCTTCCGCATCAATATCGGCTTCGCGCTGGTCGGCACCGTGGTGGGCGAATTCATTTCGTCCAAGTACGGCATCGGCCACGTCATCTTCGTGGCCTCGTCGCTGTATGACCTGAACACGGTCTGGGTCGGCATCTTCACGCTCATGCTGCTGGGCTTCGTGCTCTACGCCGGCGTGGACATCGCCGAGAAACGACTGCTGCGCTGGAAAGACCAGACCTACGCCACCCAATTCAAACTCTGATCCCGCCCCATGAAGCGTACCCGCCTGGCGCTCGCCGCCGCCCTGTCTCTTTTCAGCCTGGCCGCCCACGCCAACGACAAAGCCGTGGTGTCCGCGGCGTTCAAGTCGGTCTTCTACCTGCCGGTGTACTTCGCCGAAGAGCACGGCTATTTCAAGGAAGAAGGCCTGGACGTACGCATCGACGTCGCCTCGTCCTCGACCAACGCCCTGGCCGCGGTCATCTCCAGGAGCGCCGACTTCTCGCTGCATGGCCCCGAATGGACCGCCATCTCGTTCGGCCGCGGCGCGCCCGTCAAGGTCGTGGGCGGCACGCTCAACCGCCTGGGCGTCTGGCTGACGTGCAAGTCCTCCTTCGCCTTCAAGGACTTCACCAGCCTGAAGGGCGCCACGGTCGCCACCGGCGCCATGCCGACCACCAGCACCTCGGCCTTCCTGAAGATCGTCCGCAAGGCCGGCCTCGATCCGAAGCGCGACCTGAACCTGCTGGAAGTGCCGTTGGGCAACGAGGTCGGCCCGCTGGCGGCCGGCCAGGCCGACTGCGCCGTGCTGTACGAGCCGGGCGCCTCGCAGGCCGAGGCCCAGGGCTACAAGGTGGTGTCCGCCTTCTCGCGCGAGATCGGCCCCTACACCTTCTCGGCCATCTCGACCCGGCAGGATATCGACCCCAAGGTGTCGCAGAAGCTGGTCTCGGGACTGGACCGCGCGCTCAAGGCCATCCGCAAGGATCCCGAGGCGGCGGTGCAGAGCGGCCTGAAGCTGTTCCCCAACCTGCCGCCCGAGGTGGTGCGCAAGTCGGTGACGCGCCTGATCGAGGACGGCGTGTTCGCCGACTCCGTGGCCATCCCGCCGCAGGCGCTGACCGATGCGCTGCAGACGCAGGTGGACCTGGGCAACCTGGACAAGATCCCCGCCGATCCGCGCTGGCTGGACCTGGACTGGGCCAACCGCATCGCGGGCAAGGCCTACTGAGCGCTGGCGGCGCCGAGCCCGCCGCCGGGCGCGGATGCGGGCCGGCGATCCCGCCGGCGGCCTGCCCCCGCCGGCTCTTAACAATTCGTTGACGCCACCCGGCCTACAGTCCATCATCATCAATCGAAAGCGGGCCCCCGCCGCTCGCCGTCGACAGGAGCCCATCCTGGTATGAATGAAGCGCCGGCTGACGATCCCCCCGCATCCCGCCCCCGATTCCTGCTCGCCATCCTCCTGACCGGCCTGACCGCCGGCCTGGGCGGCATGCTGCTGGGCATGTTGCTGCACGCCGTGCAGCACCTGGCGTACGGCTACAGCCTGGACCGCATCGTCGGGACCGAAACCTTCCTCCAGGGCGTCGAAGCCGCCAGCGACGTCCGCCGCCTGGCGGTGTTGATGCTGTGCGGCCTGGTGGCCGGCGGCGGCTGGTGGCTGGTCTACCGCTTCGGACGGCCGCTGGTCAGCGTGACACAGGCGGTGCAGGACCCCGCCGCCCGCATGCCGGCCAGGACCACCCTGGCGCATGCCCTGCTGCAGATCGTGACCGTCGGGCTGGGATCGCCCCTGGGGCGCGAAGTGGCGCCGCGCGAGGTCGGCGCGCTGGCGGCCGGCGGCGTATCGGCATGGCTGCGCCTGCCGCCCGACCAGCGCCGGTTGATCGTCGCGTGCGGCGCGGGCGCGGGCCTGGCCGCCGTGTACAACGTGCCGCTGGGCGCGGCGCTGTTCGTGCTGGAAGTATTGCTGGGCACGTTCGCGTGGCCCGCGGCGGCCGTGGCGCTGGCCACGTGCTGCATCGGCGCCGTCGTCGCCTGGATCGGGCTGGGCAACGAAATCCAATACGCGGTGCCGCCGATGACGGCGGGCGCCAGCCTGATCGTCTGGGCGGTGCTGGCCGGGCCGGTCTTCGGCGTGGCGGCGCACGCTTTCGTGCAACTGACATCGGCCGCGCGGCGCCAGGCGGCGCGCGGCTGGCGGCTGCCGCTGGCGGCACTGGTGAACTTCACGCTGATCGGCGTCCTGGCGGTCTTCCTGCCGGCGCTGCTGGGCAACGGCAAGGGCCCGGCCCAGCTGGGCTTCAGCAGCGAACTGACCCTGGGCATGGCGGCCCTGCTGCTGGTGTTGAAGGTGGCGATCACCAGCGGTTCGCTGCGCGCCGGCGCGTCCGGCGGCCTGCTGACGCCGGGCATCGCCATCGGCGCCCTGCTGGCGGTGGTGCTGGGCGGCGCCTGGAACCTGATCTGGCCCGACGCGCCGCCCGGCGCCTACGCCGTGGTGGGCGCGGCGGCCTTCCTGGCGGCCTCGATGCGCATGCCGCTGACGGCCACCGTCCTGCTCCTGGAATTCACGCGCGTGGACCAGGGGTTCCTGGTGCCGATGATCCTGGCGGTGGCCGGCGCCACCGCCACCCACCATTTTTGCGCGGCCCGGACCGCCCGGACGCCGGCAGCGGCCGGCGCGCCGCTGCGCGGCTCGACATGAAGAGGCTCACATGACATCACGCAACCTGACCGGCATCCAACGCTACGACGCGCCCGCCGGCGGCTGGGGCGCGCTCAAGGCCACCGCGCAAGCCATCGCGGACCAGATGCGGATCGCCGAAGCGCCGGTGCTGCTGTTTCGCACCAACAAGCCGGACGGCTTCGACTGCCCGGGCTGCGCATGGCCGGACAAGGCCCACACCTCGACCTTCCAGTTCTGCGAAAACGGCGCCAAGGCCGTGACCTGGGAAGCCACCAAGAAACGCGTGACGCCGGAATTCTTCGCCGCGCACACCGTGACCGAGCTGCTGACCTGGTCCGATCACGACCTGGAAGACGCCGGCCGGCTGACACACCCGCTGCGCTACGACGCCGCCACCGACACCTATCAGCCGATTGAATGGGACGCCGCGTTCCAGCACATCGGGCGCACCCTCTCCAGCCTGCCCGATCCGGATTCGGTCGAGTTCTACACCTCGGGCCGCGCCTCGAACGAAGCGGCGTTCCTGTTCAGCCTGTACGCCCGCGAGTACGGCACCAACAATTTCCCCGATTGCTCGAACATGTGCCACGAGGCCACCAGCGTCGGGCTGCCGCAGACCATCGGCATCGGCAAGGGCACGGTGTCGCTGGACGACTTCGACACCTGCGACCTGATCATCTCGATGGGCCACAACCCCGGCACGAACCATCCGCGCATGATGGGCACGCTGCACGAATGCGCCCGCCGCGGCGTGCCCATCATCGTCTTCAACCCGCTGCGCGAGCGCGCGCTGGAACGCTTCGCCGATCCGCAGAACCCCATCGAGATGGGCACGCTGGGCTCGACCCGCATCGCGTCCACGTACTACCAGGTGCGCGTGGGCGGGGACGCCGCCGCGCTCAAGGGCATCATGAAGGCGCTGCTGACGCTGGACCGGCAGGCGCCCGGCGCGATCGACCACGCCTTCATCGCCGAACACACCCACGGCTTCGACGCCTACGTCGAGGACCTGGACGCCACCGCGTGGGCCGACATCGAGCGCGCCAGCGGACTGACGCGCGCCAACCTGGAGCAGGTCGCCGCGGCCTACGCCAAGTCCAACGCCACCATCGTGACCTACGGCATGGGCATCACCCAGCATGCGCGCGGCACCCAGAACGTGCAGCAGATCGCCGCGCTGCTGCTCATGCGCGGCAACTTCGGCCGGCCGGGCGCCGGCATCTGCCCGCTGCGCGGCCACTCCAACGTGCAGGGCAACCGCACCGTCGGCATCACCGAGAAGATCGACCCGGTGATGTTCGACAACATCGAGAAGACCTTCGGTTTCCGGCCGCCCGAGCGCCACGGGCACGACGCGGTCGACGCCATGAAGGCGATGGTGAACGGCGACGCCCGCGTGCTGATCTGCCTGGGCGGCAATATCGCCATGGCGCTGTCCGACACCGAACAATGCGAGACGGGCATGCGCCGGCTGGACCTGGCGGTGCACATGAACACCAAGCTGAACCGCTCGCACCTGCTGATCGGCCGCGACGCCATCATCCTGCCGGTGCTGGGCCGCACCGAAAGCGACGTGCAGGCCAGCGGCGCGCAGTCCATCACCGTCGAGGACTCGATGTCGATGGTGCACGCCTCGCGCGGCAAGCTCGCGCCGGCCTCCGAACACCTGCGGTCCGAACCCGCCATCATCGCCGGCATGGCGGCGGCGACGCTACCGGACACGCGCGTGCCGTGGCTCCACCTGGTCGAGGACTACAGCCGCATCCGTGACCTGATCGAAAAGGTCTACCCGGACTTTCGCGGCTACAACGAACGCATCCTCAAGCCGGGCGGATTCCGCCTGTCGCTGCCGCCCACCGAACGCATCTGGAAGACGAAGTCGGGCAAGGCCGAGTTCCTGCCGTTCAAGGGCCTGCAAGAGGATCCGGGCGCGGTCGCGACGGGCGCGCTGACGTTGACCACGCTGCGCAGCCACGACCAGTACAACACCACCATCTACGGCCTGGACGACCGCTACCGCGGCGTCTTCGGCCGGCGCGACGTGCTGTTCATGCATGCCGACGACCTGGCGCGCCACGGCCTGAAGCACGGCGACAAGGTGGACCTGCACAGCGGCCTGCCGGGCCAGGAGCACCGCCACCTGCAACTGACCGCGATCGCCTACGACATCGCGCCCGGCTCGGTCGGCGCCTACTACCCCGAGGCCAACAACCTGTGCCCGCTGGACTACCAGGACAAGCAGAGCGGCACGCCCAGCTACAAGTCGATTCCGGTGGTGATCAGGAAGGCCGCGTGACGCCTTGCCCGCCGCGCGCACCAGCGCAGGCGGGCGCCCCTGATCTCATCGCCCGACCACCGGGCAGCTCGCCGGCAGCGGTCGGTCGAACAGCACCGCGATGCCGCATGCCGAGGTGAACATCCCCAGGTTGTCATGGCCCACGCCCGGCACTTCCACGACCTTCTGGTTCAAGCCGGCGGGATGCCTGCGCGTCAGGTAATCGAAATAGGCGCGGCCCCGCTCCAGCCGGTTGGGGTCTTGCGCCATGCCGCCGCAGGAGCGGTCGATGAAGTGGGTGTAGGGATCGGTGTCCGCCTGGCCCAGCAGGTACACCACGTTCCGCGCGGCGTATCTCGATTCCACCGCCGCGGGGTCCTGCGAGGCGACATAAGGCGGACCGCCTTCGAGCTGGTACTTCCATCTGGTCGCGGCGGGACAGGCGCCGCCGGCCGGCAACGCGGGGCGGTCATCGCTGAAGTACACGTAGCTGGAGGGATTGGCGACCACGTAGCGCAGCGGGATGCCGCGCCGCGCCAATGCGGCGCCGCCCCGCCCCACGGCCGCATAGCGTTGCAGGATCTGCGCGCCCGCGGAATGCCCCATCACGACCACGCGCTTCAGGGCGGGATAACGCTTCTTGTCCGCGAAGTGATCCAGCAGCGCGTCGATCGCCTCGAACGAGCTGAGCGGCGCCGGACCGATGGCCGGTTCGCCGCTTTTCCAGCCCTCCTGGGACCACCTCAGGGTCCGCGCCGGCATCGAGAATTTCTCGACATCCGGCGCGGTCAGGAACTGGGGCGCGACGACCATCACGCCGCCCGCCGACCGGCCCGCCCCCGCCACGATCTCCTTGCCGGTGCCGAAGTACGTGTCCGCGTTGCGCAGCGTGCCATGGATCACGATCATCACCGTCGAGATCGTCGGCGCCGGCGCATGGATATCGGCGGAGGCATAGAGCGGCAACGCGCCTTCTCCGGCGGCGCCCTTGACCGCCAGCGCCTGGTCCGCCACGTGTTTCACGGGCGCCTCCAGCTTCGACGCCTTGGGTGCGACAGGCGCGACAGGCGCGGCCTGGCGCGTGCCACAGCCGGCCGCCGCCAGCAGCAGCGGGCCGCACAACAGGCTCCATTTGATAACCGAAAGGAACTTTGCCGCTCTCATGGGTCCACTCCTGGTCGACTGCGAAGACTGACGATTGGCAGGGATTATGCCCCCGTCTCCTGTTTGCCACGAGTGCTGGCGAACCGGTATGGCTACATGCTACGCTTTGCCACCCGGAATCAGCACCCGCCGCTTTTTTTTGGCATTTTTCCATGCGCAAATTCGCGGAGCTATACGAACAGAATCATTCCTGGCTGAAGGCTTGGCTCAGAAAGCGCCTTGGCAACCCGGACACCGCCGCCGACCTGGCACACGATACGTTCGAACGCGTATTGACCAAGCCTCCCGCCGAGGAACTGAACGAGCCTCGGGCCTACCTCACCGTGGTCGCCAAGGGCCTGGTCGCGCATTGGTATCGCCGCAAGGCGATCGAGCAAACGTACCTGGATGCACTCGCGCTTGAACCCGAAGACTACGTTCCTTCAGTCGAGTCCCAGGCGGAAATCCTGGAGCGCCTGTTCGAGATCGATGCCATGCTGAGTAAACTTCCGGGCAAGGCCCGAGAGGCCTTTCTGATGTCCCAGGTCGATGGACTGACCTACCAGGAAATTGCCGACAAGCTGAACGTATCGCTTAGCACCGTGAAGCGTTACATGGTGATGGGTTTCGCTCAATGCCTGGCCACTCTGACATGACACAAGCAACGACCCGAGCCAACCTGATCCAGGAAGCGGCGACCTGGATGATGCGGCTTTCCGACGAAGGCGCCACCGAGGCCGACTGGACGGCCTGGCGTCAATGGACGCAGCAAAGCGACGAACACCGCAAGTACGCGCACCTGACGGAATCGCTGACGGCGAAGCTGCAGACCGTGCCGGGAAGCGTCGGCCGCGCTGCGTTGAACGCGCCCAAGGCCGCGGCAAGACGGACGGCGCTCAAGACACTTGCGTTCCTTTTGCTTGCCGCGCCGACGGGCTACGTGGTCACCCGCCTGCCCTGGCAAGCCTGGAATGCCGAGTACCGCTCCAGCACCGGCGAACAGCGCCTGATCGCGCTGCCGGACGGCGGCACCTTGACACTGGACACCGCCAGCGCGGCCAATGTCGTCTACGACGATCAGCGTCGCAGCGTGCAAGTCGTGGCGGGCAGGGCCTACATCGTCACGGCCGCCGACAGCGCCCAGCCGCCCCGGCCGTTCCTGGTACAGACCCGGTTTGGACAGGTGCGCGCCCTGGGCACACGTTTCGAAGTGCAGTTGGGCGACCGCGAAGAGCAGGTCGCCGTTTTCGAGGGCGCGGTGGAGATCACCCCGAAAGATTCCGCGACCTCGGCACAGGTTCTGCAGGCCGGATGGAAAACGACGTTCACGCGGAACCAGGTGCAACCGCCGGCGCGTTCACTCTCTCAGGCCGATCCGCTCTGGCTGCAAAAGCGCATCCAGGTCGACAACGTGCCGCTGGGACAATTGATCGAGGAACTGGGACGCTACCGGCCGGGCATCCTGCGCTGCGACCCCGACGTGGCGGCGCTGCCCGTTTCGGGAACGTACCGCCTGGACGATACGGACCTTGCGTTGCGGTTGCTGGCCGAGGCGCTGCCGGTCCGCGTCACGCGGCGCACCGCCTACTGGGTCACGGTCGGTCCCCGCTAGGCCGAGGCCGCATGCGTTCCTGCCGGCCCGCCGCGGCACTGCCACCCTTGAGGCTACCGCTGAGGCTGGTCCTGCTCGCCAGTTTCCTGGCGACAGCCTGTGCCCTGCCAGCCATCGGTCACGCCCAACCGCGAGCGGCCATCCCTGGGCCTGCGGTCTTTTCCATTCCCGCCGGGCCGCTGTCGGCCGCGCTGGATCGATTCGCCAATGCCGCCGATCTCTCCCTGTCCTACGATCCCGCGCTGATACGGGACAAGCACAGCCCTGGCCTGTCCGGCGCCTACACCGTCGATGCGGCGTTCGCGGAATTGTTGCGCGGTACCGGCCTGACCGCGACGGCATTGGGACAGGCCGGCTATGTATTGCGGACCACCGCAGCGGCAGAGGACGGCGTTTCGGGGGCTGCCACGTTGCGTCCGGTGCAGGTCGAGGGCATTCCGCCTGACGAAGGCTATGCCGCGTCGACAAGCACTCTGGCCACCGGAACCGACACGCCGATCAAACAGATCCCCCAATCCATCCACATACTGACCCGGCAGATCATCGAAGACCAGCAGCCCCAAACGCTCTTCGATCTGCTGCGCAACGTGCCGGGCGTCAGCAACAACCCGCAGTTCTACGGCTTTGACAACGACGCCTACGACATGCGCGGCTACGGCTCGCGCCTTCTGCTGGACGGCATCGCGCCACAGTTCGGCTTCCGTATCCCCGCCATCGGCGTGGAACGGGTGGAAGTGCTCAAGGGTATTGACTCGGCGGCGATGGGCGATATCACCCACGGCGGCGTGGTCAACGTCATGCTGAAGCGCCCGCAGGCCGAGTCCGTCCGGGAAATCCGCGCGGAGGCCGGATCCCGGGGCCGCGCGGGAGTGTCGATGGATGTCGCCGGCACCGCGCCCGACAACACCCGCCTGCAGTACCGCCTGATTCTTTCGACCACCCGGGCGGACGGCAATACCGCGGGGTACCGGGGGTTGCGTGAAACCTACCTTGCTCCCTCTGCCGCGTGGGACGACGGTACGACGCGCATCGAACTGGGCCTGCAGTATTCGCAGGGCCGCCTGCCGACAAGCCCTTTCACGGTCACG
>NZ_CYTY01000015.1:99724-144924 GCF_001298995.1 Achromobacter sp. 2789STDY5608615 | reverse complement strand
CGACGTCACGACCGGCCTGTCCTATTACGCAAGCTCGGTCGACACCACGATCGCGTCCGGAGATTTTTTCCCGGGCAACGTCTTCTCCCCCAGGGTCCCGTTCCCGTCTTCGGACATCACGCCCAATATCGAGCGCCTGTCCAATTCGCCGCTGCGCTCCTCGCGCGCCTACGCCCAGGATTTCATGACCCTGGACAAGCGCTGGCATGTGATGGCCGGGATTGCGCTGAATCAATTGCCGCAAGATGGCGGACCGACCGAGCGCGCCTGGACGCCAAAGCTGGGCCTGAGCTTCGACGTCTCAGACACGATGTCGCTCTACGGCGCGTACTCGCGCGGCTTCTCCACCTACCAGCCCGCGGCGCAAGGCGCCGCGAGCGTACGGCCCATCCGCAGCAAGACCCTCGAAGCGGGAATGAAGTTCGACTGGCCCGACAGCCCGCTCAATGCGTCCATTGCCCTTTTTCAGACATCGCTCGACCATTACCTCGAACCCATACCGGACCCTCCCCTGTACCGACAGGTTGACAGCGGCAGAAGCCGAGGATTGGAACTCAGCCTGCAGGGTCAATTGACGGCAGCCTGGCAAACCGTCGCCAGCTATACGTACACGGACTTCCGGCCCGCGGCCAACCAGGTGAATCCCATACCCAGGCACATGGCCAGCCTGTGGGCCAAATACACGTTCCTGGACCCGGCCTGGACCGGTTGGGGTCTCGGCGCCGGCGTGTATGTACAGAGCGGATATACCGGCGACGGCCAGGGATTCGGCGACTTCCGCATCGCGGGGCAGGCCCGCACCGATGTCAGCCTGTTCTACCGTCGCGACCGTTTCAGCGCCACCCTCGGCGTGCGAAACCTGTTCGACCGGACCCTGTACGCCGGCCATGCCGTGGCCACACGCATCTACCAGGATCCAGGAAGAACGGTGCTGCTGACAACGGCCTACCGGTTCTGACGTCACCGTCGCCGCCCCCAACGCCCGGCGACGGCGGTCGCTCACTCGCAGCGACTGTCCACGGCCGTCCACATCCGCGCGGCGGGCGCCGGCGGCGTCGCCGGCAACGTCACCGCCAGGCGGCATTGGCCGCCCTCGCCTTGCGCCCAGACGACCCGGTACGTCGACGCCCCCGCCGCCGCGTTGCGCAGCAGCAGCCGGCCGGCCTGCGCCACCGTGCCGACGTCGTCGCCCGCCGTGTCGACGGCCCGTGCGCCGAACGGCACCGGGTCGCCGCCGGGCAGCCGCGCCCGCACCAGCACGGCCTGGCCGCCGCCCTCGGTCTCGAACGTCACCGGCACGACCGCGCCCGCGGTCGGCGCCACATGCTGAATGGTCGACTTCAGCGCCACGCTCAAGGGCAGGCCCTTGGGATCGACTTCGATTTCATTGCTGGCGAACGGTGTCAGATTGGAGACGACCGCGCGGCCCCAGGGATCGATGCGCAACCCGCTGCCGCTGGCCACCCGCGCGCCGGCGGCATGCCGGGCTTCGACCACGACGGCGGTATCGCCCAGCGCGGGCGTGAATACGACGCCACCGCCATATGCCACCACGCCTCCCGACACCGTGGCGCCATACTGCGAGAACCCACGTCCGCCCGATGCATTTGCCGCCATGGTGGCGTAGGGCGATGCGTAAGCCGCGCTGCCCCCCGCCACGGAGGACGCTGCCGCGCCCCCCCCAGGCTGCGACTCGCATTCACGCCATAGGTCAGGGCGCCGTCCTCGCCCGTCGCCCCGGTGACCGACTGTTGGACATCGGTGCGGCCGCGGAAATTGTTCTGCACGTTCGTCGAGGCATACAACTGCCGCGCGCCGCTGCCGATGGGGATGCCGATGTTGAGCATCGCCACGTTGTCCCAGCGCTGCGATGAGGCATCGTACTGACGGGCAAGCGACAGGCCGGCGCTGACCCGGCCGATGCTGGTGCTGTAGCCAGCCTGGAACTGCGTGTCCCGGCCCGGGCGGTTCCAGTAGTCCTGCGAAGACCCGCTCAGGTAGAAAGATCCCCAGCCCGACGGCAGCTGCTGATTCACCGTCAATTGCAGACGGCCGCGCAGGAATCCCCCGGTCGGATTGCCGCCGGAGAGACTGTCGACGCTGTCGCGGCGGGCGTCACGGTCGCCGTGGCGCAGCGACATCGCATCGCGCAGGTCGAGATAACCGCGGCTGGAGTAACGGTAGGCCGCCACGGTGATATTGGTGTCGGTCGGCGCGATCAGCTTGCTATACGACAAGCGCACGCTGTGACCGGATCGCCTTCCTTGCGCGCCCAGCTCGGCGCGCGACTGCGTCGCGTCCAGGCCCACCGCGCCCCACTCCAGGTTCAACGCCACGCCGGCCATGCCCGCGGCGTAATCGCGGCTGGCGATCACGCCGCCATAACCCGTCAGCATGTTGGTGAATCCGTGCTGCAGCGTGGCCTGCATCACATAGGGCCGACCGCCCCGCATCAAGGGATCCCGGTACGCGCCCGCCACCAATCCGTAACGGGTCACGCCGGGCCGCAAGGCATTCACCGCCGCCGCATAAGGCACGCTGGCCTGGTGCACGCTGCCATCCGCCTCCGTGACCTCGACGATCAACTCGCCGCCATATCCCATCGGATACAAGTCGTCGATGACGAAAGCCCCCGGCGCCACGTTGGCTTCATAGATGACGCTGCCGTTCTGCCGCACGCGCACCACGGCATTGCTGCGCGCGATACCCGTCACGCGGGGCGCATAGCCGCGCTGGCTCTGCGGCAACATCCTGTCATCGGTCGACAGTTGCACGCCGCGAAAGCCGAAACTGTCGAACAGCGCGCCGTCCGTGTACGCGTCGCCCATCACCAACTGGCTGCCCATCGACCGGATCGCGCGCTGCACGTTCGTCTGCACGCTTCGATAGCGCGAATCCGCGGCGGAGCCTGTCGTCAGGTTGCCGCTATGGCGCAGGCGCCAGGGCCCGGCGTTCAACCCGCCGGACAGTCCCAGGTATCCCTGCGACACCGCATGCCCCTGCTGGTCGGACCGGAAATAGTTGGCGTTGTACTGCAACAGGCCGGCGGGCACGCCGTCCGTCCAATAGCGCGGGTCGATGTAGCCGCGCGGCTGGCGCTTCATCGCCGCCTGCGGGACCGTCACGTCCAGCCGCTGCTCGCCCGTATCGAAGGCCGCCGTCGCGCCGGGCACCCAGGCATCGACCAGCGCACAGGCCTGCGGCGTCTCCCTGCCCGGCGCCGCAGCCGGAATCGCGCCGCCCGCCCGCGCGTCAACCGCATTCAAATCGACGCCGGCGCGCTCGAGCAGCTCCCGATCAAAGCAGGGCAGCGCATTGCCGTGGCGAGCGCCGACCGGCTTGAGCGTGACCTGGACGCTCCCCAACTGCATGCCATTGACGGAAAGATCCGCTCGATACGTACCCGGCGCGGCGACGTTGCCGCGGTTGTAGCGGGCCAGGTCCACGGGCGCGCCGCGGTTCACGAGGAACTGCGGATTGAATTCCACCTCGGCCATCTGCATGGGTTCGTCCTCGGCCGCCCCGAACGCTTGCGCGCTTGCCAGAGCCAGCAGGGCCGCCAGGCGGCATGGGTGCGGCACGCGCCGCGCGTCATTCTGTGTTTTTCTCGTTTTCACGGCAATCCGCCATCGACAGGACGCACGGCTCCCCGACGCGCCGGCAGCGCGCCGTGATCCGACATCAATCAGGGAAAAAGGATCAGTGCATGACGCGGGGCCGCGTCGAGGCCTCGCCAGTAACGAGGCCGCCGTAATCGTTCACGACTTCGTAGCGCACCTGGACGCCCGCCGGCGCCGTAAGCCTGCCCTTGAGCGGCACCCGGCGCGTTTCGCCCGGCGCCACCATCAGGCCGTCATCGAACAAGGCCTTTTCGCCGCCAGCGGCGGCCTGGATCGTCGTGAACGTCACGTGATAGGCGCTGGGGTTGTGCACGCTCAGCACATAGCCGCCGGCCTCGCCATCGAGCGACCACACCGCTTGCGCCGGCGCATCGACCGCCTGCCCCGGCAACTGGCCAGGCCGGAAGAACACTTTGATCCGCGAGCGGAACGCGAACTGCAGATGATTGGCGGTCTGCGCATCCGACGGCTTCGGCGGAATCTCCAGCACGTTGAGCCAAAAGACGGACTCCCGGTCCTGCGGCAACGGTTCCCCGGTATAGGCCACGCGCAACGTCTGGCCTTTCTCGGGATCGATGCGCGATACGGGCGGTGTTATCAGGAATGGCGCGCTGGCCTCGGACGGTGCGGCGTCCGGATCGCCGCTATCGGCCCAGACCTGCACCAACGCGGGGGTCTTGCCTTCGTTGGACAGCTTGACGGTGACCTCCTGGTCGCCCGCCGGATAAACGACACGCGTGCCCGAGATCACGACGGACGCCACGGCCGGAATACTGATCGAGGCCAGCGCAGCGGCGGCGAAGGCCAACGAACGGAACAGAAAAGTACGCACGATTTCTCAACTCTTTTCGTCTTGGAGGACCATGCCGGCGCAGCGCCCGCCGCGCCGGCGCGCCCGCCTTACTGATAGGCCAGCGTGTACGTGACCGTGGTGGTGACCGGGCCGGCATCCACCGCGCCCGCCGCGAAGTACTGGGCAACGTACGACAGCGTGGCGCTGCCGCCGGTGAGGTTGACCGGCGCGCTGTTCTGCGCCGCCGCGGCCGCGCCGACAACAATGGGCGTGTTGCCCCCCTTGTTCAGCAACTGCACCTCGACGTTGGCGGCGCCGCCCGCGGCCGTGTTCTTCAGATTGCCGTTCGGGCGTACCGTGCTGCCGGGCTCGAAATACGTCGACACCTTCGTGGCGGAGCCGGTACAGTTGGTCAGCGAAATGCTGAACGCCGTGGGCCCGGCGGTCGCGCCCGGATTGGCCAGGCGCGTCTTCGACACGGAAGGCAAGGTCACCGTGAAATCGCCATTGTCCTGGCCGTTGATCTTGCAGGTGGTGTCCGTGATCGAACCGTTGAACGTGATCGTGCCGTCGACGGCGAACGCCGATTGCGATGCCAGCGCGCCGACAGCCAGGAACAGAGCGGAATAAAGAGAAGTCTTCATATCAATGAGGGATAGTGAGCCAGGAGAGGAGAGAACCGGGCAGCGCTCCCGTGTCGCTGCTTCTGCGTTGCAGGTTCTGTCTGGTAGGCCACTTGAGCCGATCAAAAAGGCTCAGACTCGAACGGATTAATTTGTAACGGCCATCGCGCCCAGCGTTCGCCGCGCGAAATGGCCGGCCGCCCCCGGGCGGCTTAACGGTAAAGCAACGTGAAAATCAGCGTGCCGTTCGCGGTCCCTGGCTTGATAGCCGCCCCTGTCTGGACATAGGACGCATAAAAGTCCGCACTGTAGGAGCCGCCCGTTGCCGGCGCGTACTGGGCGACTTCATACCCAGGCGCTCCGAACGCCATCGGCTTGCCATTCGACACGCTGACGAGCTTGAGCCCCAGCCCCCTGCGCCGTCGACTCCGCGCTCAGGGCGATGACGCCGTTGTTGGCGTCAACGACGCCCGATGGCGCGCTGAATTGCAGCCCGATGCGCTGCAACCCGGCAGGGCAGTTATTGATAGGGACCGAGAATTTGACCCTGGGGGTCTCCGAGCCGACCCCCTTGAACGACTTCGTTGTGTACTGGCCCAGCGGCACGGTCACGTTCGACGTGGTGCAACTCTTCACGGAGACGGCTACGGCGTTGACCCGAAAAGACGCATTGGGCCCCGGGCTGACGATGGGGTTGTTAATGTCGGCCCCTCCCATGATGGGGCGCGTCAGCAGCACGTCGCCGGGCAGGGAGACCATGCCCGGCTGGATATCTCCGATTTTGACCAACATGGCGGTCATCGCATTGAAGCCGTACGGTTGCCGGCCATTGTTGTCCGGACCGGCGCAGGTCCGCCATCGCGATCCGCCGTTTCCCGTCATATCCACCCGTCCGGCCGGCGGTTGCGGGCCGCAGCCCCCGACGACAAACTGCCCGGAGAACGCAATGCCGACCCCTGGCAGGTTGGTCGCATGGACCTTGTAGGTCCCGCCGCCATTGGCGGGGTTCTGAACCGTCACGTTGGTCTGTGTCAGCCCCACGATGCGGATGTCGATGCCCGCGACCGAATTGGCCGTGATATCGCACGCATAGATGGTGTTCATTCCCGTCCAATCGGCCGTCGCCAGCAGCGTTCCCACCGGCGCATCGCGGGGCACCGAGATCGCGCTGGGAAACGTCACTGAAAAGAGTCCGCCATTCGCGAGCGTGCACGTCGTTACGGCACCTGCCTGTAACGGCGCGCCGAAGAAAAGGATGATGGCCAGCGCCGCAAGCCAGCGCAACGGCGCGGCACGGGGTGGCAGAAGCGGGGTACTGAACATGGATTGCCCTCTTGGCGACGCTTTGAAATCAGTGGAATCGCGACCCGGTCGGAAGTGCTTTCGAGCCGCTTGCCCTGGGATGCCACTTGAGACGCGAAAAAAGGTTCATTGCGCGCCCACATCGAACGCGCCCGCCTCCCGCAGGACCCGAGCCGATTTATCTGGTTACATATTTTTCGGCAAAAGCACGGACCTTTTCGTTGCGCTGAAGTGGCATACCCGGAGAAGCCGCACCGCGGTCCACTACAAGCGAAAGGAAATCATGGCGACGAAGTCCCGCCCAATCTCAAGAACACCGCGCCAAGGCGCTTCCGTCGGCCGGCGTCATGAGACCTTCGGCCGCCAGAAAGAACCCGTGCCCGACCTCCTCGCAGCCGGGCAAGCCGCCATGCGCCCCACCGATGGCAATCCGTCGGCGATCCTGCTTGCGCCCTATACGGCGGTGCGCGCGGCGTGCATCTATATTGACGGCCTGCCCGATCTGTTCGCGGCCTACGGCACTGCCTGCGTGCAGCGAGCCATCGATCGTGCATTGCCCGAACGGCTGGCCGCCATCGGCATTGACGCCCATCGCATTGCACGTATCGGTCAACATGCCGTTGTCACGCTGGCGGACCACGCGCCGCCCTGCTCGCCCGACGATGATGTGCTGCTTGAGCGGATCAAGGCGGCCGTCTCCTGCGAGCCGCTGGAGTGCGAAGGTCACCGCATCCTGCTCAAGGTACTGGTCACCCTGGGGGTGCCCGAGACCTGTCTGGAGGCGTCTCCGTTCGATACGGCGCGCTATCCCGCTCACGCCTGGCCCCCGCTGCCGGAAACCACCCAATCCCTGAACGCGCGGCTCACGGCGTTTCGCAACGACATGGACATGGCGACGGCGTTCTTCGACGATGTCCATTCCGGCCATGTCACCCTGGCCTTCCAGCCCGTCATCGTGTCGTCGAGCCTCCGGGTGCCGCTCTACCACGAAGCCCTGCTGCGTCGCATCGACGGCAACACCGCCACGACTTGCTATCCCGTCATCCAGGCGCTGGAACGGCTGGGCCTTGTCGCCCGACTGGACCGCAGCGTGCTTTGGACCGCCATCGGCCTGCTTGAACGCCACCCGGATATCTGCCTGGGAGCCAACGTATCGGCGCTGTCCTTGCAGCACGACGGTTGGTGGCGCGTCCTGCAGGATTATCTGGCGAGAAATCCGGGGATCGCCGAGCGCCTGACGCTCGAAATCACCGAGACCAGCGCCATCACCAACGCCGAAGAGGCGGCCAATCTGTTGTTGTCATTGCGCGTGATGGGCTGCCGGATTGCCCTGGACGACATGGGCGCCGGCTACAGCACCATCAGCTTCCTGGCCGCAACGCGCCCGAATATCGTCAAGATCGACAAGACCTTCGTGACCCAGACGGAAGGCAAGCGCCAGCCCCAGACGCTGCTCAAGCACTTCGTGACACTGTGCTCGGACCTGAGCGCATGCGTCATCGCGGAAGGCATCGAAACCGAAGCTGACGTCGCCGCCGCCACGCAGGCGGGCGTGCACGCGCTGCAGGGCTACCATCTGGGACGCCCGGAGTTGGCGCCCGCGTGGCTGGTCGGGCCGGCCTGTGTCAAGGACAGCTTCGCGCACGACCATCGGACCTGGCAGGCATGAAATTGAATGAGCGCCGACAACCAGGTGGGCGGTGGAATCGTGCGGCGATGGGCTCCGCCCCCCCGTGGCGGCGCGGGAGAGATGTCTTGTCTTTATGTATGGTTTTTTTGCTGCAAAATCTCTCTCAGAAAGACATACAAATCAAACGATTCAAGCATTTGTATGGATAGCTGAGGTAGAATTTCCATTCTTGTATGGGATTTTTCTATAAAATCTGCCTTCTTGTATGGAAATGGGCGCTCGCCGCGCCCGATGTGCCTGGATGCGCAGAGGCCGGCCCACAGGTCGTAAACAATGCTGCTGAAGCAGCGTTTTGAGGAAATGATGAATTTTTGGGTCCCCGTAATCTTCGGTACGTTCAAGCTCCTCGTGTTGGGCACGGGCATGTTCCTCGCCATCAAGTCGCATTACGACGGAGAAAAGAAGGACAAGGAAAAGCAGAAGGCGCAAGAGGAGACGAAGGCTCCGTAGTGGAGAGCTGGATGCTGCCGGGGACGTCCCGATCGAGACGCTCGATGCGGCCATCATGCGCGAACGTCATTGACGGAATGGAATTTGATGCGGATACACGCTAGCCCCCCGCAATGGCAGTCGGCATCTGGGCGGAAGCGCGCTTTCTAGGCGGATGGAGAAACTGGACGAACAGTTCTGCGAAGCGGCAGCATGAGACCGTCCATTGCGTTGAAGAGAATAACGATTGTAAGTAGCCGCGGGACGTCAGGTATTTACAGGCACGTCGTCCCACGACTCGCCGTAGCCCACCATCCAGCTCAATGCATAGCGGCGCTCCGTGACCACGCCAGCGTCCAGGTGGGCGGGGATGGGTCGGCCGCGCAGTTGTGCGTCGTGCACGTGCCAGTGCTCATCCTGCAGTCGGTGTTCCTCGTCCGCCACCTCATCGAGTGACCGCAGACACGCATTGGCGACGAAGTCGGCCGGAGCGGCTTTGGCCACTTGCACCAGCGGGATCGCCCAGATGTCCGCACGCTGGCAAGACGGCGGCAGCTCAGGCATGCCGCCCAGGGCCCACGCCAGCGGCACGATGGCCTCGGCGCGCCAACTGAAATTCACAAGGTCCTGATGCGCAGGCCGCTGCGCTTGTCCCAGGTAGAGGGCTTCTGCCGGGGAAAGCAATGCGATGACATCGTTTTGCTCGGCCCAGGCAATGCCTTCCATCGCAACGTCTTCACGTTCATCGGCACGCCACACCACGGCGATCAATGCCAGCAGTCGCTGCGCCACTTGCTCTGCGGTGCGGAACTCCGGTTCACGCCATTGACTCACTGGCGGCGGGCTCAACAGATTCCGCAACGATTTCTCGATGATCAGGTCGCGTTCATCGGGCGTCTTCTGGCAGACGGAGAAGAGAATGAAAAGAGGCCATCGCCACTTGCGGCCCGCGCCGTCCGTCCACACGATCCGTGAGTGCGTTGGGTCGCCGTACCAAACGCCCCGGACGCGAGGGCGGCGGGCATCGGGCACATGCCGGCCCACGGCCAGCAGACAATCCTTGCTGAACGCGATCAAGTCATTCTTGATGGCGTTCCGTTCGTTCTGCCGATCCCACCAGCGACGGAAAATATTGGGGGTTCTCATCGTGCGAACTGTAGTTGCCTATCTGAATGGCCAGTCCCGCCATCACGCATAGTAATCATCTTTCCGACCTGTGCTGCTCCACGAACATAGCCTCTGCGCCTGAACAAGATGGAAGGCCGCATCACCCTCCTGTTCACACAATTGCTACTTTTCAAATTGAGCGACCAAATTTCCAGGTTTGTTGAACTTCTACAGGAGATGTATTGTGCTGTACGCAAGATACCATCGACATACAACCTGAGAAGTTAGGATCATGACCCAGCCGCATTCAACACGCCCACCCGCTTACGCACGGAAGACACGGTATGCACATGCGATGAAGCTGCTCTTTACGTTGGGCCTTGCAACACTATGGACTGGCGCCCAAGCCGCCAGTTTTGATTGCAACAAGGCCGTGAGCGCTACGGAAAGGTTGATCTGCAGCGATGCCGAGACATCCGCGCTGGATGGAAAATTGCACGGGGCCTATGAAACGGCACTCGCCGCAACCGATGCCTATGGCAAGAAAGAGTTGGCCAAAGAACAGCGCAACTGGATTAAATACGCTCGTGACATTTGCCAAGACAGCGCCTGCCTGCGGCAAGCATACACAACCCGCATCGCCATGCTGGCGCGTAATGAGAAACATATTGCCAATGGCGAGGTGTACTCAGACTGCAAGCTGCCGGGCAACCAAACCGAATGCGTTAATGTTGTGCCGATTCGCGATCCCAACTCCCGTGTTGAATCGTTCAACCAATCGTTGGCGCAGCAGAAGCAAAGCGGCCGAATCATCGGTTGTAGCCGGCTGGTTGACCTACCGGTTGGCGTCGCTGGGGGTAATCACAGTTTTGGCGGCTCCTGCGTGTTGCAGGAAGGTACGCAGCGCAAGAACGTGAGGATCTGCAACGACGATATGTTCGGGCATTTCCAAGTAGAGCCGTCCACGCCACAAGATGTCTCAGACAAGCGCTTGGTCGACTTTACTTACGCGCAATGCTATGGCGGTTGATGATAAGCCCCCCCCCGGGCCTATCCGTGATTTTGTGTGCGAGGCATGTCATGAGGACTATGGATATGCCGATGAAGCGGAGACGCACAGTAGCCGCCCAGGCGGCGGCCCGTGGGCCGCTGCCTGAAGTACCGGCCGAGGCTGCCTGAGAAACGGCGCGTCACCCTGAACTTGACGCAGGAAATCGGACCTCCAGAGGCGAAATCCGGCTGGAGGCCGTGCCAGTCCTTGTATATCGAAAAGTCTCGATTCCCAAACCGGATGACGTAAATCCCAAGTTGGGTGAATTTCGACATCTGATATTAGGGACGAATGCTTCCGCACAAATTCCAGGATCCCCCCCCCTGGCCATATGTAACAGCGGCCTGCCCCCCCCCTTGAACCCCGCGACATCATCCCTATAATTAGCACTCGACTCCGGTGAGTGCTAACAGTCCTCCCGGGCCTAACCGATCATTCACTTTCTTCTTTAGTAACAGGAGTTCCTCATGGCCTTGCGTCCCCTGGGCGATCGCGTGATCGTCAAACGCCTCGAAAACGAGCGTAAGACTGCGTCGGGCATCGTCATCCCCGACAGCGCCGCTGAAAAGCCTGACCAAGGTGAAGTCGTGGCCGTCGGCCCCGGCAAGAAGACCGAAGACGGCAAGATCCTGCCGGTCGACCTGAAGGCTGGCGACAAGGTTCTGTTCGGCAAGTACGCCGGCCAGTCCGTCAAGGTTGACGGCGAAGAACTGCTCGTCATCCGCGAGGACGAAATCCTCGCCGTGGTCCAGTAAACCCTGCCTCAAACGAATTTTCGAAGGAAGCTAACAAATGGCTGCCAAGCAAGTACTGTTCGGTGACGACGCCCGCGTGCGCATCGTCCGTGGCGTGAATGTCCTCGCCAACGCCGTCAAGACCACCCTGGGCCCCAAGGGTCGCAACGTCGTGCTGGAGCGCTCGTTCGGCGCCCCGACCGTGACCAAGGACGGCGTCTCCGTCGCCAAGGAAATCGAACTGAAGGACAAGTTCGAGAACATCGGCGCCCAGCTGGTCAAGGACGTTGCCTCCAAGACCTCCGACAACGCCGGTGACGGCACCACCACCGCCACCGTGCTGGCCCAGGCCATCGTTCAGGAAGGCCTGAAGTACGTTGCCGCCGGTTTCAACCCGATCGACCTGAAGCGCGGCATCGACAAGGCCGTCGCCGCCGCCGTCGCCGAGCTGAAGAAGCAATCCAAGCCGGTCACGACCAGCAAGGAAATCGCCCAGGTTGGCTCGATCTCGGCCAACAGCGACTCCTCGATCGGCCAGATCATCGCTGACGCGATGGACAAGGTCGGCAAGGAAGGCGTCATCACCGTCGAAGACGGCAAGTCGCTGGAAAACGAGCTGGACGTCGTCGAAGGCATGCAATTCGACCGCGGCTACCTGTCGCCCTACTTCATCAACAGCCCGGAAAAGCAAGTCGCCGCGCTGGAAGACCCGTTCGTCCTGATCTTCGACAAGAAGATCAGCAACATCCGTGACCTGCTGCCGGTGCTGGAACAAGTCGCCAAGTCGAGCCGTCCGCTGCTGATCATCGCCGAAGACGTCGAGGGCGAAGCCCTGGCGACCCTGGTGGTCAACAACATCCGTGGCATCCTGAAGACCACCGCCGTCAAGGCGCCTGGCTTCGGCGACCGCCGCAAGGCCATGCTGGAAGACATCGCCATCCTGACGGGCGGCACGGTGATCTCCGAAGAAACCGGCATGTCGCTGGAAAAGGCCGGCCTGGCTGAACTGGGCCAAGCCAAGCGCATCGAAGTGGGCAAGGAAAACACCACGATCATCGACGGCGCTGGCGACAGCAAGTCGATCGAAGCGCGCGTCAAGCAGATCCGCATCCAGATCGAAGAAGCCACGTCCGACTACGACCGTGAAAAGCTGCAAGAACGCGTGGCCAAGCTGGCCGGCGGCGTTGCCGTGATTCGCGTTGGCGCTGCCACCGAAGTCGAAATGAAGGAAAAGAAGGCTCGCGTCGAAGACGCCCTGCACGCCACGCGCGCTGCGGTGGAAGAAGGCGTTGTGGCCGGCGGCGGCGTGGCTCTGCTGCGCGCCAAGCAAGCCATCTCCGACCTGAAGGGCGACACGCCTGACCAGAACGCCGGCATCAAGCTGATCCTGCGTGCCGTCGAAGAACCCCTGCGCACCATCGTCACCAACGCCGGCGAAGAAGCCAGCGTGGTGGTCAACACCGTGCTGCAAGGCAAGGGCAACTACGGCTACAACGCCGCGACCGGCGAGTACACCGACCTGGTCGAGCAAGGCGTGCTGGATCCCACCAAGGTGACCCGCACCGCCCTGCAGAACGCCGCCTCCGTCGCCAGCCTGCTGCTGACCGCCGAAGCCGCCGTTGTGGAACTGGCCGAAGACAAGCCCGCTGCCCCGGCCATGCCCGGCGGCATGGGCGGCATGGGCGGCATGGACTTCTAAGTCCCGCTTCCCTTGCATGGCCTCCCCGGCTTCGGCCGGGGAACGCAGTACCCCGAAAGACCCCCGGACCTTCGCCCCGGGGGTTTTTCTTTTTGTGGACCGGCCATCGCACCAGGCCCCGGAACGTTTGCCAACAAGTTCATGGTTTCGCGCCGGCGCATGCGTCCCTACAATGAAGGCTCCCTAGCCCGAGCCTAGCCCCATGCGCCTTCCCAATAGCCTGCGTGCCCTGCGTCCGTCGGAGATCGGCGGCCTGTTGATGGATTCCGCCAACCAGTGGTCGACCCATCGCGCCTCCAGCAAGGGCGCGGCGCTGGCCTTGTACATGGTGTTCTCGCTGGCGCCGATGCTGATCCTGGTGATCGCGGTGGCCGGCGCTTTCTTCGGCGAGGACGCGGTGCGTTCGGAGCTGTTCGCGTCGCTGCGCGACCTGACCGGCGAGCGCGGCGCCGAGGTGATCCAGACGGTGCTGGCCAGCGCCCATGAATCGGGCGGCGGCTGGATCGCGGCGCTGATCTCGATCTTCGTGCTGATCTTCAGCGCCACCACGGCCTTCGCCGAGCTCAAGGCCAGCCTGGACGACCTGTGGGAGGTGTCCGGCAACCAGAAGGGCGGCATCCAGGGCATGGTGCGCAGTCGCATGCTGTCGTTCGGCCTGGTGCTGGTGCTGGCGCTGTTCCTGCTGATTTCATTGACCGTGAACGCGGGCCTGGGCGCCGCGCGCAAGTACTACGGCGACCTGTGGACGGCGTCGGCCTTCGCCACGGCGGCCGACTGGGCGTCGAGCCTGTTTTCGTTCTCGGTGGTGGTGGCGCTGTTCGCGGTGATCTTCAAGCTGCTGCCGAGCGCGCGGATCTCCTGGCGCGACGTGATTCCCGGCGCCATCGTCACGGCGGCGCTGTTCCTGGTGGGCAAGTGGGGCATCGGCGTGTACCTGAGCCGGGGCGCGGCGGTGTCGGCCTACGGCGCGGCCGGGTCGCTGATCGCGTTGCTGTTGTGGATCTATTACTCGGCGCAGATCTTCTTTTTCGGGGCGGTGTTCACGCGGCAGTTCGCGCTGCGCTTCGGCCGCGCGGCTCAGCCCAAGGCGCCCGCGGCCTCCACGGCGTCGAGTCCGGATTCGGCGTCTGCCGCGCCGACATCCGCGGCGCCGGCCGCGCCGGCATCCGCTCCCCCGGCATCACCGCCGTCGGACAGACCTTAACCAGGCCGCCTCCTCCGATCCGCCAGGCGCGGGCCTTTCCCGCCCTCACGGCACCTCGGACGATTCCAGCCCCGCCATCAGGCGCAGGCATTGCAGGAACACGGGCCGCAGTTCCTCCGGGATCGGCGCCAGCACCTGCGCCTCCACCTGCGCATCACGCGGCAGCACCCGCGCCAGCAGCGCCATGCCCTCGTCCGTGATCTCCAGCGCATAGGCGCGGCCGTCCTCGGCCGAGCGCGTGCGCCGCACATAGCCCTTGGCGGTCATGCGGGCGATCATTTCGGCGAAGGAATTGCGGTCCAGCGCGATCAGTTCGGCGATGCGGCTCTGGGTCGCGCCCGGATTCTGGTGGACGGTGATCAGCAGGGCCTTCTGGCGCGGCGTCAGGTCCTCGTCCGGAAAGGCCTGCGCGAACAGCGCCTCGGCCCGGAAGTGGGCGCGGCGCAGCAGGTGCGAAGCCACCTGGGTCAGGTCGAATTCCCGCAGGGCGCGGGGCGAGGCCGGACGGGGGGTCGAACGGGAAGCGGTCATCGGGCGGTCCAGGGAAGGGGCATGGCGATTGTAAGCAGCGCCCTGGGCAAAACCCTGCATTGACTTCGTTTCGGGCGCTGCCTATGATCGCCATAATAGTACGTATACGTACCTTATAGCCAGCGCCCACGAGGCCCTATCCGGAATCCCGATCATGACGATCCGCCAGCTGCGCAACTACATCGACGGCCGCTTCGAAGACGGCGCGTCCACCTTCGACAAACACAGTCCGGTGGATCACGCGCTGATCGCCCAGGCGCACGAAGCCAGCCGCGAGCAGGTCGACCGGGCCGTCGCCGCCGCCCATCGCGCCCTGCCCGCCTGGGCCGCGCTGCCGGTGGTCCAGCGCACCGACCACCTGCTGGCGCTGGCCGACGGCATCAACCGCCGCTTCGATGATTTCCTGCAGGCCGAGATCGGCGACACCGGCAAGCCGGTGTCCTGGGCCGGCCAGATCGACATTCCGCGCGGCGCCGCCAACTTCCGCGCCTTCGCCGAGCTGGCGCGCACGCTGGACATGGAAAGCTACATGACCGACACGCCCGACGGCCGCCAGGCGCTGAACTACGCCTACCGCAAGCCGCTGGGCGTGGTCGGCGTGATCTCGCCGTGGAACCTGCCGCTGCTGCTGCTGACCTGGAAGGTGGCGCCGGCGCTGGCGTTCGGCAACACCGTCATCATGAAGCCGTCGGAGGTCACGCCCTCCACCGCCACGCTGCTGGCCGAGGTCGCGCACGACACGGGTCTTCCGCCCGGCGTGCTGAACCTGACGCATGGCTTCGGGCCGGGCTCGGCGGGCGAGTTCATCACCACGCATCCGGACATCGACGGCATCACCTTCACCGGCGAATCGGCCACCGGCGCGGCCATCATGCGCGCCGTGGCGCCAGGCGTGAAGCCGGTGTCGTTCGAGCTGGGCGGCAAGAACGCGGCGCTGGTGTTCGCCGACGCCGATTTCGAGGCGGCGGTCGACGGCACCGCGCGCTCGGTGTTCGCCAACTGCGGCCAGGTCTGCCTGTGCACCGAACGCGTGTACGTGCAGCGCCCGATCTACGAACGCTTCGTCGCCGCGCTGGCCGAGCGCGCGCGGGCGCTGCGCATCGGCTGGCCCGATGATGCCGACACCGGCATGGGGCCGCTGGTGTCTCGCGAACACCGGGACAAGGTGCTGTCGTATTTCGCCCTGGCGCGCGAGGAAGGAGCGACGGTCGTCACCGGCGGCGGCGTGCCGGTGTTCGGCGATGCGCGCGACGCCGGCGCCTACGTGCAGCCGACCATCTGGACCGGCCTGCCCGAGAGCGCGCGCTGCATCAAGGAAGAAGTGTTCGGCCCGGTCTGCCACGTGGCGCCGTTCGACACCGAGGAAGAGGCCATCCGCCTGGCCAACGACACCCGCTACGGCCTGGCCGCCGCCGTCTGGACACGGGACCTGACCCGCGGCCACCGCGT
The DNA here is from genome assembly GCF_001298995.1 of Achromobacter sp. 2789STDY5608615. NCBI lineage: Bacteria > Pseudomonadati > Pseudomonadota > Betaproteobacteria > Burkholderiales > Alcaligenaceae > Achromobacter > Achromobacter sp. 2789STDY5608615. The sequence goes on along the minus strand of NZ_CYTY01000015.1, from coordinate 128,692 downwards.
CGCGCAGGCCATGAAGGTGGGGCTGGCCTGGGTCAACTGCTGGTTCCTGCGCGACCTGCGCACGCCGTTCGGCGGCAGCGGCCTGTCCGGCATCGGCCGCGAAGGCGGCCGCCATTCGCTGCATTTCTACACCGAACCCACCAACGTCTGCATCAAGCTGTGAGCCACAGCGCCTTCAAGGACACCGCCATGACCCAATCCTCCACCCGCGCCACCGTCGTCGCCGGCAAGGCCACGCCGCGCGGCAAGTATCCCCACATCAAGCGCGCCGGCGACTTCCTGTTCGTCTCCGGCACCAGCTCGCGCCTGCCCGACAACCGCATCGCCGGCGCCGAGGTCGACGCCATGGGCACCACCACGCTCGACATCCGGGCGCAGACGCGCGCGGTGATCGAGAACATCCGCGACATCCTGGCCAGCGCCGGCGCGGACCTGGCGGACGTGGTCGAGATCAGTACTTTCCTGGTCAACATGAACGACTTCGGTGGCTACAATCAGGTCTACGGCGAGTTCTTCGACGCCGATGGGCCGGCACGCACCACCGTGGCGGTGCATCAGTTGCCGCACCCGCAATTGCTGATTGAGATCAAGGCGGTCGCCTACAAGCCGCTGGCGCGCTGACCGGCACCCGCGCGGCCATGGCGCCCGACCGCCTCCCGGCTTTTCCCTCGGAACAGGATCGCCGCCCCGGCCGCCGCGCCGGGACGGCCGCGCGCATGTCGAACTTCCGCATCACGCCCAACGCGCTCAGCCACAAACTGAAGCTGCACCAGCTGCAGATCTTCGAACGCGTGCTGGCGCGCCGCTCGCTGTCGCGCGCCGCCAGCGAAATGCACCTGACCCAGCCCACCGTCACCAAGGCCATCCACGACCTGGAAGCGTTCTTCGGCGCGACGCTGTTCGAGCGCTCCAACCGCGGCGTCACGCCGACCGAACTGGCGCTGGTGCTGGGCCGCCGCGTGCACGCCATGATGGCCGAGATCCGCTACATGGCCGACGACATCGACGCGGTGCTGGGCGGCGCCAGCGGCCACGTGGTGGTGGGCACGCTGATCGCGGCCTCGGCCAAGCTGCTGCCCGAGGCCATCGCGCGGCTGATGACCGAGCACCCCGGCATCCAGGTCACGGTGCGCGAGGGGCCGTCGGCGCAGTTGCTGCCGGCGCTGGCCACCGGCGACGTCGACATCGTGGTGGGCCGCCTGCCGGGCGCCGACATGGCGTCGATCTCGGGCGTCGCCGTCGACCACCACAAGCTCTACCGCGAGGACCTGTGCCTGGTGGCCGGCGCGCGCCATCCGCTGGCGGGCGCCGCGCGCGTGACGCTGGCCGAGCTGGCCGACCACATCTGGATCCTGCCCGCGCCCACCTCGCCGCTGCGCGCCTCGATCGAGCGCAGCTTCTTCGATGCCGGCGTGCGGCTGCCCACGCGCCACGTCGAATCGCTGTCGCTGCTGACCAATATCGGCATCCTGATGCACAGCGACGCGCTGGCCCTGATGCCCTACGACGCCGCGGCCCAGTTCCTGGCCATGGGCGTGCTGACGCGCCTGCCCACCGACGCCTTCGGCGCGTTCGGCGACGTCGGCTATTCGATCCGCGCCGACCGGCCGTTGACGCCGGCCTGCCTGCGGCTGGTCGACTACCTGAAACAGATCGCGGCGCAGCGCCCCGCCAGCGCCTGAGCGCCGACCACGGCATCCGGGATATCCCGTTCAGGGAAACCCCGCGATAGATACCCCGCATATCCAACCGCGCAATTTCTATTGTGCCGCGGCCCCTTCCCCCGCCTAGACTTGCCTTCAGCGAAGTCCGCAAGCGCCTCCCGGAGACCGTCATGCCCGCCTATGGCCCGCCCCTGAATTTCCAGCGTTGGATCCAGGACCATGCCCACCTGCTGCAACCGCCGGTGGGCAACCAGCAGATCTGGCAGGACGCCGATTTCATCGTCACCGTGGTCGGCGGCCCCAACCTGCGCACCGACTATCACGACGATCCGCTGGAAGAGTTCTTCTACCAGGTGCGCGGCAACGCCTGGCTGTCGCTGTGGATCGACGGCAAGCCAGAACGGGTCGACCTGAAGGAAGGCGACATCTTCCTGTTGCCGCCGCATGTGCGCCATTCGCCGCAACGCCCCGAGACCGGCAGCGCCTGTCTGGTGATCGAACGCCAGCGCCCGCAAGGACTGCTGGACGGCTTCGAATGGTATTGCCCGCATTGCGGCCACCTGGTGCACCGCGTCGAGGTGCAGTTGAAGAGCATCGTCACCGACCTGCCGCCGCTGTTCCAGGCCTTCTACGCCAGCGAGGAAAAGCGCACCTGCCCCGGCTGCGGCGCGATCCACCCCGGCAAGGCGCAGGCCCCCCGCCGCGCAGCCGTCGCCCGCCTGACGCCCCCAACCTGTCATCCGCCCTCTTTATGACCCTGAAAATCGATATGCACGCGCACTTCTTCCCGCCCATCACGCGGCAGGAAGCGGCCGCGCTGGACCCGGTGGACGCGCCCTGGCTGCGGCGCGACGGCGATGGCTCGACCGGCCAGATCATGGCCGGCGACCGCCCCTTCCGCCCGGTCGACGCCACGTTGTGGGACCCGGCCCTGCGCATGGCACAGATGGACCGCCACGGCGTCGACCTGCAGATCCTGTGCGCCACGCCGGTGATGTTCGGCTACACCTATCCGGCGCAGGCCGCGGCCGACTGGGCCGCGCGCATGAACGACCTGGCGCTGGAACATTGCGCCTTCGCGCCCGGCCGCCTCAAGGCGCTGGCGCAGGTGCCGCTGCAGGACCTGGAGCTGGCCTGCCGCGAGGCCTCGCGCGCCCGCGCCGCCGGCCACCTGGGCGTGCAGATCGGCAACCACGTCGGCCCGCGCGACCTGGACGACGACACGCTGGTGCAGTTCCTGGTGCATTGCGCCAACGACGGCATCCCGGTGCTGGTGCACCCCTGGGACATGATGACCGACGGCCGCATGAAGCGCTGGATGCTGCCGTGGCTGGTCGCCATGCCCGCCGAAACCCAGCTGGGCATCCTGTCGCTGATCCTGTCCGGCGCGTTCGAGCGCATTCCGCGCAGCCTGAAGCTGTGCTTCGCCCACGGCGGCGGCAGCTTCGCCTTCCTGCTGGGGCGCGTGGACAACGCCTGGCGCCACCGCGACATCGTGCGCCAGGACTGTCCGCAGCCGCCCTCGTCGTATACCGACCGCTTCTACGTCGACAGCGCCGTGTTCGATCCGCGCTCGCTGCGGCTGTTGATCGACGTGATGGGCGAGGACCGCGTGCTGCTCGGTTCCGACTATCCGTATCCGCTGGGCGAGCAGGAGGTCGGCCGGCTGGTGTCGAATTCCGACCTGCTGCCCGCGGTACAGCACAAGATCCTGTCGGCCAACACGCAGACGTTCTTCGGGCTGGACCGCTGAGCCGCCCGCCAACCATGACCGTGAGACACGGCAACGCAAGGGGATTCACCATGAAACGCATCCATCTGCTGGCCGCCGCCGCGGCCGTCGCCCTGGCGCCCGGCGCCGCCGCCTGGGCCGATGTGAAGATCGGCCTGTTGACCACCCTGACCGGGCCCGGCTCGGTGCTGGGGCAGGACCAGCTCGACGGCTTCATGTTGGCCGTCGAACAGGGCGGCGGCAAGCTCGGCGGCGTGCCGGTGCAGGTCATCAAGGAAGACGACCAGTTCAAGCCCGAGGTCGGCGTGCAGGCCGCGCGCAAGCTGGTGCAGAGCGACAAGGTGCCGATCATCACCGGCGTGGTGTATTCCAACGTGATGCTGGCGGTGGCGCGGCCGGTCACCGGCGCCGGCGTGTTCCTGGTAGGCTCGAACGCCGGCCCCACCAACCTGGCCGGCAAGGACTGTTCGCCGTTCTTCTTCTCGACCTCGTGGAACAACACCCAGCGCCACGAAGGCAGCGGCGAGATGGCCAACCAGATGGGCTTCAAGAAGGTCTACCTGCTGGCGCCCAACTACCAGGCCGGCAAGGACGCCATGGCCGGCTTCAAGCGCTTCTTCAAGGGCGAGGTGGTCAACGAGGTCTTCACCCAGGTCAACCAGCCCGACTACTCGGTCGAGCTGGCGGCGCTGGCCGACGCCAAGCCCGATGCCGCCCATGTGTTCTTTCCCGGCGGCATGGGCGTGAACTTCATCAAGCAGTACCGCCAGGCCGGCCTGTTCGACAAGATCCCGCTGCTGTCGGTCGACACCATCGACGGCGCCACCCTGCCCGCGCTGCAGAAGGACGCGCTCGGCGCGGTCACCAACGTGCCGTACTCGCCCGACCTGGACAACGCCGCCAACAAGGCCTTCGCCGCCGCCTTCCGCCAGAAGTACGGCCGCGAGCCGTCCAGCTACGCGGCCCAGTCGTGGGACGCGGCGCAGCTGATCGGCTCGGCGCTCAAGCGCACCGGCGGCAAGACCGACGACAAGGGAGCCTTGCGCAAGGCGCTGGAGGCGGCCGATTTCCAGTCGGTGCGTGGCGAATTCCGCTACCAGCCGAACCACTTCCCGGCGGCCGGCTTCTTCCGCGCCGACGTGGCGGCGGGCGCGGACGGCAAGGTCGGCTTCGTCAACAAGGGCCCGATCTTCGCCGACCTGTCCAAGGTCTCGGATCAGTACGCCGCCCAGTGCGCCATGAAATGACGCCGGCCTGCCGGGCAAGAACGAGGTAAGGCGCCATGTCCGCGACATTGCTGCTGGTGCAGGCCCTGAACGGCCTGCAGCTGGGTATCCTGCTTTTCCTGCTGGCCGCCGGCCTGACGCTGGTGTTCGGCATCATGAACTTCATCAACCTGGCGCACGGCTCGCTGTACATGATGGGCGCCTTCATCGCGGCCAGCGTGTTCCGCCACAGCGGCTCGTTCCTGCTGGCCGCGGCCGCCGTGGTGGCGGGCATGGCGCTGCTGGGCCTGCTGCTGGACCGCATCGCGCTGGCGCGGCTGTATCCGCGCGAGCACCTGGACCAGGTGCTCGCCACCTTCGGTTTCATCCTGTTCTTCAACGAGCTGACCCGCATCATCTGGGGCCCGGCGCCCATCAGCATGGGCCTGCCATCGTGGCTGTCGGGCACCATCGAGCTGCTCGGCGTCACCTACCCGCTGTACCGCTTTCTCATCATCGTGGCCGGGCTGGCGGTGGCGGCGGGCTGCTACGCGCTGATCCACCGCACGCGGCTGGGCATGCTGATCCGCGCCGGCTCTACCGACCGCATGATGGTGGGCGCGCTGGGCGTGAACATCGCGCGCCTGAACACGTTGCTGTTCGTGCTGGGCGCGGTGCTGGCCGGCGTGGCCGGCCTGATGGCCGGGCCGATCCTGTCGGCGCAGACCGGCATGGGCGAACCGATCCTGATCCTGACGCTGGTGGTGATCGTCATCGGTGGCATCGGCTCGGTGCGCGGCGCCTTCCTGGCGGCGCTGATGGTGGGGCTGGTCGACACGCTCGGCCGCGCGCTGCTGCCAGCCTTGCTGCGCGCCGCGCTGCCGCCGGCCGCCGCCAACGCGGCCGGCCCGGCGATCGCCTCGATGCTGATCTACATCGTCATGGCGCTGGTGCTGGCGCTGCGGCCGCAGGGCCTGTTTCCCGTGCGGCACGGATAGCGCCCAAGGAGGCCCCGACATGCTTCGACTCTCTCCCCGCACGCTCGCCGCCGGCGCGCTGTTGCTGCTCCTGGCGCTGGTGCCGCTGTATGCGCAATGGCAGGGCGAACCGTTCCTGCTGGCGCTGTTCGGCCGGGTGCTGGTGTACGGCATCGCCGCGCTGGCGCTGAACCTGCTGCTGGGCTATGGCGGCATGGTCAGCTTCGGCCACGCGCTGTACCTGGGCCTGGGCGCCTATGCCGTCGGCGTGCTGAACCACTACGGCATCGAAAACGGCTGGCTGCACCTGCTGGCCGCGCTGGGCGCCTGCGCCGTGGTCGGCCTGGTGAGCGGCTACGTGGTGATGCGCACGTCCGGCATCGCCTTCATCATGATCACGCTGGCGTTCGCGCAGATGTTCTATTTCCTGGCCACGGGGCTGGAGGGCTTCGGCGGCGACGACGGCATGTCGCTGTTCGCCGGCAGCGACTTCGGCCTGTTCCGGCTCGATACGCCGCTGGCGCTGTACTACACCGCGTTCGGCGTGCTGCTGCTGGCGCTGGCCGCGCTGCACCGGCTGGTGCACGCGCCGTTCGGCATGGTCCTGCGCGGCTGCCAGGCCAACGAGCGGCGCATGCGCGCGCTGGGCTTCGCGACGCTGCGCTATCGCCTGGCGGCCTATGTGCTGTCGGCCATGGTGTGCGGCGTGGCCGGCGTGCTGCTGGCCAACCTGACGCTGTATGTGTCGCCCTCGTACCTGGCCTGGACCACCTCCGGCGAGCTGATCGTGATGGTGGCGCTGGGCGGACTGGGCACGGTGGTCGGCCCGGTTGCCGGGGCGCTGGCCTTCCTGTTGCTGGAGGAAGGCCTGAAGCTGCTGACCGACCATTGGATGCTGGTGATGGGCCTGCTGATCGTGGGCGTGGTGCTGGTGTCGCGCCGCGGCCTCTATGGCGGCCTGCCGGACGCGCCGCTGCGCCTGCGCGCCGCGCGTCCCCTGCCCCACCCCACCGGAGAACCGCGATGAGCGCGCTGCGCGTCGAACACCTGGTCAAGCGCTACGGCGGCCTGACCGTCACCGACGACCTGTCGCTGGACATCCGGCCGGGTGAACTGCATGCCGTGATCGGCCCCAACGGCGCCGGCAAGACCACGCTGATCGGCCAGTTGAGCGGCGAGCTGCGGCCCGACGGCGGCCGCGTGCTGCTCGATGGCGAGGACGTGACGCGCCTGCCGGTCGAACGGCGCGTGCGCCGCGGACTGGCGCGCTCGTACCAGATCACCTCGGTGTTCAAGCCGTTCACCGCGCTGGAGAACGTGGCCATGGCGGTGCAGGCGCGGCGCGGCCACGGCTTCCGCTTCTGGCGGCCGCTGCTGGCCACGCCGGCGCTGCGCGAGCCGGCGCGGGAGGCGCTGGCGCTGGCAGGGCTCGACGCGCGCGCCGACACCCCCGCCGCCGCGCTGGCGCATGGCGAACTGCGGCAGCTGGAGCTGGCCATGGTGCTGGCCTGCCAGCCGACCCTGCTGCTGCTGGACGAACCCATGGCGGGCATGAGCCAGCACGAATCCGAGGCCATGACGCGGCTGCTGCAACAGCTGCGCGGGCAATACACCATCCTGCTGGTGGAGCACGACATGCAGGCGGTGTTCGCGCTCTCCGACCGCATCACGGTGCTGGTGTACGGCCGCGCGCTGGCCTGCGGCGACGCCGACCAGATCCGCAACGACCCGCAGGTGCGCGAGTGCTATCTGGGCAGCGAACGCGGCCACGCCGGCCGCCGCGCGCAGGGAGCGCCGGCATGAGCGCGCTGCTGTCGCTGCGCGGCGTGACCGCGCACTACGGCGCCAGCCAGGCGCTGTTCGGCATCGACCTGGATATCGGCCCGGGCGAGTTCGTGACGCTGCTGGGCCGCAACGGCATGGGCAAGTCGACCACGGTCAAGGCCATCATGGGCCTGAACCGCGCCAGCCGCGGCGCCATCACGTTCGACGGCGGCGACATCGCCTCCCTGCCGGCCTACAAGGTGGCGCAGTGCGGCATCGGCCTGGTGCCCGAGGGCCGGCACGTGTTCCCCAACCTGTCGGTGCGCGAGAACCTGGTGGCCACCGCGCACAACCGCCAGGGGCTGGCGCAGCCCTGGACCCTGGAACGCGTCTACGCGCTGTTCCCGCGCCTGGCCGAGCGCGCGCGCCACCTGGGGAGCCACCTGTCGGGCGGCGAGCAGCAGATGCTGGCCATCGGCCGCGCGCTGCTCACCAACCCGCGCCTGCTGATCCTGGACGAAGCCACGGAAGGCCTGGCGCCGGTGGTGCGCGAAGAGATCTGGCAGGCGCTGGAAAGCCTCAAGCGCACCGGGCTGGCGGTGCTGTGCATCGACAAGAACCTGGAGCCGCTGCTGGCCACCGCCGACCGCCACGCCATCATCGAGAAAGGCCGGGTGGCCTGGAGCGGCACCTCGCAGGCCTTCATCGACGACGAGCCGCGCCTGCTGCACTACCTGGGCGTGTAGCGCGGCGGCCGCCGGCGCCGCGCCGCGAGGTCACATGCCCACGCCCGCCGCTTCCCGCGGCTGCGCCGCCGCATCGGCGTCAGCCGCATCCATGGCGTCGGCCAGCGCCAGGCTGTCTGACGGGGCGATGGCCTCGGGTTCGCGCGCCACGGCTTCCAGCGCATGCAGCACGCCGTGTTCGCGCAGGGTCTCCAGCTGCGCGGCCAGCGCGGCCACGAACACCGGCTTCTCGCCCAGGTCGCCGAACACCGGCCGATAGCCGGCCAGCACCAGCGCGCGGCGATAGGCGGCCTGCTTGGGCGCCGCCGCCCGCGCCGCGACGTCGGCGCGGGCCACCAGCCTGGCCAGCGGCCTGGCCAGCGGATCCTGGATCGCATGGCTGGCGCCGTTCTCGTCCTCGCCGCGCAGATAGTGCAGCCAGGCCGCCACCGCCAGCGCCAGGCGGCGGATGTCGTCACCGCCGCGCAGGCGGTCGCGGATGGTGGTCAGCAGCCGCTGCGGCAGCTTCTGCGAACCGTCCATCGCGACCTGGCGCGTCGGCTGCGGCAGCGCCGGGTTGTCCACGCGCGCCAGGAAGCGCTGGCGATAGCCTTCCAGCCCCGAGTCCGGAATGCCCTTGAGCGTCGGCGCGATCTCGTGGCGCATCATGTCATCGAGGTACGCGCGCAGCGCCGGCAGGATCGCGGCTTCGCGGATGGTCTCGATGCCCAGCAGCGCGCCCAGGTAGGCCAGCGCCGAATGCGGACCGTTGACCATGCGCAGCTTCAGGCGTTCGTAGGGCGCGGCGTTGGCCACGAAGGTCACGCCCGCCGCTTCCCAGGCGGGACGGCCGGCCGCGAACTTGTCCTCGATCACCCAGTTCAGGTAGGGCTCGCCGACCACCGGCCAGGCGTCTTCCATGCCCAGCCGCTGCGTGATGCGCGCGCGGTCCTCGTCGCGGGTGGCCGGCACGATGCGGTCGACCATGGAATTGGGAAAGGTGCAGTGCGCGTCGATCCAGCCGGTCAGCGCCACGTCCAGCCGCAGCGCGAAGGCCAGCACCAGGCTGCGCAGGGTGTCGCCGTTGGCCTGCAGGTTGTCGCAGGACAGCAGCGTCAGCGCCGGCAGGCCGCGTTCGCGCCGCAGCGCCAGGCCGTAGACCAGCATGCCGATGGCGCTGCGCGGGCGGATCGGGTTTTCCAGGTCATGCAGGATGTCGGGGTCGTCCCAGCGCAGGTGGCCGGTGGCCGGCTCGTGGCAATAGCCCTTCTCGGTGATGGTCAGGCTGACGATGCGCGTCTGCGGATAGGCGATGCGTTCGAGCACGGCGTTGGGGTCTTCCTCGGCCACCATCACGCGCTGCACCGCGCCCACCACGCGCAGTTGCTCGCGCGGCTGGCCGTCGGCGTCATGGTCGCGCAGCGCCAGCGTATAGAGGCCGTCCTGCGGCGCCAGCGCGTCGCGGGTGGCGGGGCTGCGCAACGACACGCCCAGGATGCCCCAGCTGAGGTCCTGGCTGGCCGCCATCGCCATGTCCGTCACCACCGCCTGGTGCGCGCGGTGAAAGGCGCCCAGCCCCAGGTGCACGATGCCCGGCGTGAGCCGGCTGCGATCGTAGGCGGGTTTTTCCACGTCTGCGGGAAGACGCGCCAAAGACTCCGTATTCAAGCGTTCGAGCATGGATTGCCGTGCCATAGAGCGCCGTCATGCGTCTGCCGCGTGGCCTGCAGATAGGCGCGTTGGTAGGGAAATTGCACACGGCGGGCGGGGTCGATGCCCCGCCGCGGGTCCGCGCGTCGCAAGGGTATCGCATGGGCGTGACGAAGGCAAAACGTAACTCGACGTTACCAAGACATGCCCGGCCGGCCTGCCCGCCCCTCGCCGCGCCACGCCGGCAATCCATATCTGTTAAAAAGCCGCCACACCCGGCCTTATTACATTCCCCATGTCGACCGATCCGCATCACTCGCCCTACAAAAGCACCGGCGGCCTGCGCCGCATCCTGAATGCGCTGCGCTACTCGCTGCAGGGTCTGCAGGCCGCCATCAAGTACGAAGCGGCCTTCCGCCAGGAACTGGCGCTGGCCGTGCTGCTGATCCCGGCCGCGTTCTTCCTGGGCCGCACCACGGTCGAGGTATTCTTCCTCATCGGCACCGTGGTGCTGGTGCTGGCGGTGGAACTGCTGAATTCGGCGGTCGAGGCGCTGGCCGACGCCTTGTCGGTGGACACCCATCCGCTGCTGGGCCGGGCCAAGGACCTGGGCAGCGCCGCCGTCATGCTGCTGTTGCTGTTCACCGTGGCTGTCTGGGTCGGCGTGGCGGTCAGCCGCTTCGTGATGCACTGAACCCCGGCGCAGGCTTGCCCGTCCGGGGGCCCGCGCCTCTATACTGGGAGCCATGATGCCCAACTCGACGCCAGCCACCTCGGAACGTATCGTCATCGTCGGCGGAGGGGCCGGCGGCCTCGAACTGGCCGCCAAGCTCGGCCGCGTCCATGGCCGCCAGCACGTCACGCTGGTCGACAGCCGCCCGTTCCACATCTGGAAGCCGTCGCTGCATGAAGCGGCGGCCGGCACACTGGACATCCACCAGGAAGGCCTGTCCTACCTGATGCTGGCGCACCTGAACGGCTTTTCCTTCGCGCAGGGCCAACTGGTCGGCGTCGACCGCGAACGCCGCCAGGTCACCGTGGACGCCGTGGCCGACGCGCAAGGCCAGGAAGTGCTGCCGCGCCGCGAACTGGCCTACGACACGCTGGTGCTGGCGCTGGGCAGCACCTCCAACTTCTTCAATACCCCGGGCGCGGCCGAACACGCCGTCACGCTCGACACCACCGAGAACGCCGAGCAGTTCCGCCTGACCATGCTCAAGGCCATGGCGCTGGTCGACCAGGCCAAGGTGCGCGACCCGTCGGCGCGGCTGGACCTGGTGATCGTCGGCGGCGGCGCCACCGGCGTCGAGCTGGCGGTGGAACTGGTCGAGGCCAGCCACGTGGTCAGCGCCTACGGCCTGCCGAATTTCCGTGCCGAGCGCGACCTGGCGATCACGCTGGTCGAGGGCGCGCCGCGCATCCTGTCGGCGCTGCCCGAGAAGATCTCCACCGCCGCCACCGCGCGGCTCACCGAGCTCGGCATCCGCGTCGAAACCGCCTGCCGGGTCTCGGAAGTCACCGCCGATTCGGTCAAGACCGCCGACGGCCGCGAATTCCCCGCGCGGCTGTGCATGTGGGCCGCCGGCATCAAGGGCCCGGCCCTGCTGGCCGAGCTGGACCTGCCGCTGAACAAGCTGGGCCAGCTCGAAGTCAACGAACGGCTCGAAACCGCCGATCCGCACATCCTGGCGCTGGGCGACTGCTGCGCCGCGCCCTGGCGCGACGGCCGCACCGTGCCGGCGCGCGCCCAGGCCGCGCACCAGCAGGCCGACTACCTGTGCAAGAAGCTCACCGCGCGCCTGCGCCGCGCGGCCGAGCCCACCGCCCCCTACGTCTACGAGGACCACGGCTCGCTGGTCTCGCTGGGCCAGGACGCCGGCGTGGGCAGCCTGATGGGCAAGCTGGCCGGACGGGGACTGTTCGTAAGCGGTACACTGGCGCGCCTGATGTACATGAGCCTGCACCTGATGCACCACAAAGCGGTGCTGGGCATCTCACGCACCGCCTCCCTGGCCCTGGCGCGCCTGCTCATGCGGCGCACGCGCCCCCGGGTCAAACTGCACTGAACCTCCCCATGAATTTCCTCCAAAGACTCGAACACGCCTGGACCACCAGCAACTCGCTCCTGCAAGTCGGGCTCGATCCCGACCCGCAGCGCTTCCCGCGCGAACTGCAGGACAAGCCGGACGCGATCTTCCAGTTCTGCCGCGACATCGTCGACGCCACCGCGCCGTACGCCTGCAGCTTCAAGCCGCAGATCGCCTACTTCGCCGCGCACCGCGCCGAAGAGCAGCTCGAAGCGCTGTGCCAGCACATCCGCGACAAGCATCCCGACCTGCCCATCGTGCTGGACGCCAAGCGCGGCGACATCGGCTCCACCGCCGAGAACTACGCCCGCGAAGCCTACGAGCGCTATCAGGCGCACGCGCTGACGGTCAGCCCGTACATGGGGCTGGACTCGGTCGAGCCCTACCTGGCCTGGCGCGACCGCGGCGTGATCGTGCTGTGCCGCACCTCCAACCCCGGCGGTTCGGACCTGCAGTTCCTCAAGATGGATAACGGCGAGCCCCTGTACCTGCACGTGGCGGGGCTGGTGGCCGACAAGTGGAATGCCAACGGCCAATGCGGCCTGGTGGTGGGCGCGACCTTCCCGAACGAGCTGGCCGCGGTGCGCCAGCGCATCGGCGACGCGGTGCCGCTGCTGGTGCCCGGCATCGGCGCCCAGGGCGGCGACATCACCGCCACGGTCAACGCCGGCGCCAACGCCGCGCGCAACGGCATGATGATCAACTCGTCGCGCGCCATCATCTACGCCAGCGGCGGCGACGACTGGCGCGAAGCCGCCGGCAAGGCGGCGCGCGGCCTGCGCGACGCCATCAACGCGGTGCGCTGAGCGCCGCTTGCGGGGGCCGCCCGGCCCCCGCCGCGATATTCCCGGGCCGCGCCATGACGCGCGGCCTCTTCAACGCCGGTTGACCGGCGCTCCCAGCAGTTCCAGCACGCCGCGCAGCGCGAATTCAACCGCCTGCTGGCGCACCTGCGCGCGGTCGCCGCTGAACACGTGGGTGACGGCGCGGCTGCTGATGCCGTCGCCGACGCGCTGCGCGAAGCCGAAGCACACCATGCCCACCGGCTTGCCCGGCGTGGCGCCGCCCGGGCCGGCGATGCCGGTGGTGGACACCGCCACCTGCGCCGCCGGCGACGCCAGCAGCACGCCGTTGGCCATCTCCAGCGCCACCGGTTCGCTGACCGCGCCGAAGTGATGCAAGGCATCCGGCGACACGTCCAGCTCGGCGACCTTGGCGTCGTTGCTGTACGTGATGAAGCCGCGGTCGAACCATTCGCTGGAGCCCGGCACCGCGGTCACGGCGCCGGCCAGCAGGCCGCCGGTGCACGATTCGGCGGTGCCCAGGATCAGGCCCAGGCGCCGCAGGGTATCGCCCAGCCGCTCGGCCAGGCCGTAGGCGGTGGCCTGCGCCAGTTGTTCGGCCGACAGATTGGACCGCGTGCTTTCGTGTTGCTGGTTCATCCCAAGACTCCTGTGCGCACGGCCAGCGCCATGATCAGCAAGGCGTATCCGGCCGCGACGATATCGTCCCACATTACCCCGAAACCGCCCTTCAGGCGGGCATCGAAGAACTTGATGGGCGGCGGCTTGACGATGTCGAACGTGCGGAACAGCACGAACGCCAGCGCCTGCGACAACCAGCCGGCCGGCGTCAGCCACAGCACCAGCCAGAACGCCACCATCTCGTCCCACACCATTCCGACATGATCGGGCTGCTGGAGTTCGCGGCCGACGCGGTCGCAGGCCCAGCAGCCGTACAGGAAGGCCAGCGCCAGGAAGATGCCGATAGCCAGGTCGGAAGCGGCCGGCGCGGCGGCGACCCAGATGATCCAGGCAAGCAGCGTGCCCCAGGTGCCCGAGGCGGGCCGGATCAGGCCGCTGCCCAGGCCGAAGGCGATCAGCCGGCCGGGATCGCGGCAGACCCAGGACAGCGAGGGATAGACCGCGCGCGAGCGTTCGCGCATCGACGGGGAATGGGGGGCAGAGGACGGCATGGATGAGGGCCTGGTGATGGCTGGGGAATGGCGGCGTGGAAGGCGATGCCTGTGGCAGCGATTGTGCCAGGGTTTGGCGACGCGCCTCGCCAGGCCGGCGGCCGCTCAGGCCGCGGGGAAATGATCGAAACCGGCGGGCAGCTGGGCCAGCGCTTGCCCGTCGGCGTCCAGCACCGCCAATCCCGGCTGGGCCACGATGCGGCCCACCCGGGTCACGCGCGCGCCCACCGCCTGCGCGGCGGCCAGCACGGCGTCGCGGCGGGCGGCCGGCGCGGTGAAACAAAGCTGGTAGACGTCGCCGCCGCCCAGCACGGCGCGGCGCACCGGATCGGCGGGCATGCCGGCCAGCGCGGCGGCCACGGGCATGCGGTCTTCCCGCAGCACCGCGCCCACGCGGCTGGCCGCGAGGATATGGCCCAGGTCCTGCAGCAGGCCGTCGGAAATATCGATGGCGGCGTGCGCGGTGCCGCGCAGCGCCAGCCCCAGCGCCACCTGCGGCTCGGGCCATTCCAGCGCGCCGCGGGTCGCGGCCAGCCGCGCCGCGTCGGCCGGGTACTGTCCGTCGAGCAGGCGATAGGCCACGTCGGCCGCGCCCAGCTCGCCGGACACCCAGATATCGTCATCCGCCCGCGCGCCATCGCGGCGCAGCGCGGCGCCGGCCGGCACGGCGCCGAACACGGTCACGCTGATGGCCAGGTCATGGGCGCTGCGGGTGGTGTCGCCGCCGATCAACGGGCAGCCATGGACCGCGGCCAGCGCATGGAACCCGTCGGCAAACGCCGCCAGCCAAGGCTCATCCAGCCGCGGCAGCGCCAGCCCCAGCACGCAACCAATCGGCCGCGCACCCATGGCGGCCAGATCCGACAGGTTCACCGCCAGGGCCTTGTGCCCCAGCGCCTTCGGATCGACATCGGGAAAGAAATGCCGGCCTTCCAGCAGCAGATCCGCGCTGGTGGCCACCTGTTCGCCGGGCGGCACGGGAAACAACGCGCAGTCATCCCCCACGCCCAGCAGCCCCGCCGGCGCGGAGCGCGTGAAATAGCGCGCGATCAGATCGAATTCGGACGCCACGACAACTCCGCAGTCCGGCGCAACAGCCGGTATTGACTCCCAAACAGGAGCCCCGCTCCAAAGGAAGGATCGCCAAAGGAACGAGGGAAAGCTCACCGCAATAGGAAGCTTGCCCCAGGAAGCTCACCCCAAAAAATGGGCTCCCCAAATGAAATAGGCCTCCCCAGACCCGGGCCGCGCGGATCCGGCTCCGCCGGTCCGCAGCGGCGCCCCCCTGGGGGGGGAAGCGCGCAGCGCTTCGGGGGGGGTATCTACTTCTTAATCTCGTGCGCGCGCACGTCCGCAGCCAGCTTGTCGAGCACGCCGTTGACGAACTTGAAGCCGTCGGTGCCGCCGAACGACTTGGCCAGTTCCACGGCTTCATTGATGGCGACCTTGTACGGCACTTCGACATGATGGATCAGTTCGAAGCTGCCGATCAGCAGGATGCCATGCTCGACCGGCGACAACTCGGCCAGCGGGCGGTCGACGTAGGGCGTGAAACGCTCGCGCAGCGCGGGCGCTTCGCGCAGGACGCCATGCAGCAAGGTCTTGAACCACTGCGCGTCGGCCTCGGAGAATTCCTCGGTGTCGCGCAGGTGGGCGTCGATCTCGCCGGCGTCCTGCGTGCCTTCGCCGCCGCGCAGCAGCCACGCGTACACGCCCTGCAGCGCGAATTCGCGCGCACGGCGGCGCGCGCTGCGGGCGTTGGCGCGGGCTTGCGCCGCGCTATCAGCGCTGGTCGTCGTCTTCTTCGTCGTCAAAATCTTCGTCCTCGTCTTCGTCGTCTTCGTCTTCTTCCTCGGGCTCCAGGGCCGCCACCAGGTTGGCCATTTCGACGGCCACCTGGGCGCAGTCGCGGCCCTTGCCGGCGGCGCGGGCTTGCGCCTGCTCGTCGGTGCCCACGGTCAGCACGCCGTTGGCGACCGGAATGCCGGTCTCGAGGGAGATGCGGGTGATAGCAGTGGCCATTTCGTTGCTGACCACTTCAAAGTGATAGGTCTCGCCGCGGATGACCGCGCCCAGCGCGATCAGGGCGTCGAACTCGAACGTCTCGGCCATGTGCGACAGGGCCACGCCCAGTTCCAGGGCGCCGGGCACGGTGGCGACCATCACGTCGCGCTCGTCCACGCCGAGTTCGGCCAGTTCCTTCAGGCACGCTTCGAGCTCGGCCTGGCCGATCTCTTCGTTGAAGCGGGCGCGTACGATGCCGATGTGCAGCCCTTCGCCGTTCAGGTCGGGGGTAAGGATGTAAGGGTTCATGTGTCGGCCTTCAGTGTGTTGCGGGAGTGTTCAGAGGGTCGCAATCGTAACCCGTAATGGTGAGCGAGAAGCCCGCCATGCTGGGCATCTTGCGCGGCCGGGCCAGCAGCCTCATCTGGCCCACGTTCAGGTCGCGCAGGATCTGGGCGCCGATGCCGTAGGTGCGCAGGCCGAAACGGTCGGCGTTGGCGGGGTTGGCATTGGCCTTGGGGTCGTTCCAGCCGGCGATCTGCGCGAACAGGTGTTCGGTGGAGGACTGGCAGTTCATCAGCACCAGCACGCCGGCCGGCGCCTGCGAAATGGTCTGCAGGGCCTGCGCCACGCCCCAGCTGTGCGGGCTGGCGCCGGTATCCAGCACGTCCAGCACCGAGGCCGGCTCGTGCACGCGCACCAGGGTCTCGACGTCAGGCGTCACGGTACCATGCACCAGCGCCAGGTGGGCCGAGCCGGTGGCCGCGTCTTCGTAGGCCACGGCCTCGAACGTGCCCCAGGCGGTCTGCATGCTGCGCTTGCCGACGCGCTTGACGATGGATTCGTGCTCGCTGCGGTATTGGATCAGGTCGGCGATGGTGCCGATCTTCAGGCCGTGTTCGCGGGCGAATTCGACCAGGTCGGGCAGGCGCGCCATGGTGCCGTCCGGCTTGAGGATCTCGCAGATCACGGCGGCCGGGGTCAGGCCGGCCATGGCGGTCAGGTCGCAGCCCGCCTCGGTGTGGCCGGCGCGCACCAGCACGCCGCCGGGCACGGCGCGTACCGGGAAGATATGGCCGGGCTGGACCAGGTCGGACGGCTTGGCGTCGCGCGCCACCGCCACCTGGATGGTGCGGGCGCGGTCGGCGGCCGAAATGCCGGTCTCGACGCCTTCGGCGGCCTCGATCGACTGGGTGAAATTGGTGCCGTATCGCGTGCCGTTGCGGGCCGCCATCAGGGGCAGGTCCAGCTGGCGGCAGCGCTCTTCGGTCAGGGTCAGGCACACCAGCCCGCGGCCGTGGGTGACCATGAAGTTGATGGCTTCGGGCGTGACGAATTCGGCGGCCATGACGAGGTCGCCTTCATTTTCACGGTCTTCCTCGTCAACCAGGATGACGATGCGGCCGGCGCGCAGCTCGGCGATGATCTCGGCGACCGAGGCGATATCGAAGGATTCCGGCTCGGAGCCGGGCAACGGGGACAACTGGACGGACATGGCGGGCACGCAAACCAGGCGGGAAAGCCCGGATTTTACCGCCCCTGGCGCCATATCCCCTACCGGACCGCGCCGCCCCCGCCCAAACAGGGCCGTCCGGTTAAACTTTCGGCCGGAGAACACCCCATAAAACCAAGGAAAAACGCCATGCAAGCCCTTGCGGCCATGCCTTCGACCGTCGCGGCGGGGATCCGCGTCGTGCTCACCGACATCGACGACACCCTGACCACCGAAGGCCGGCTGCCGGCCGACGCCTACGCCGCCCTGGAACGCCTGGAACAGGCCGGCATCCAGGTGGTGCCGATCACCGGCCGCCCGGCCGGCTGGTGCGACCACATCGCCCGCATGTGGCCGGTGCGCGCGGTGGTCGGCGAGAACGGCGCGTTCTACTACGCCTACGACCGCCAGGCGCGCCGCATGGTCACGCACTACTGGACCGACGCGGCCTCGCGCCAGGCCAGCCGCAAGCAGCTGGACGCCATCCGCGACCGGGTGCTGGCCGAGGTGCCCGGCGCCGCCGTCGCCAGCGACCAGGACTACCGCGTGGCCGACCTGGCCATCGACTTCTGCGAGGACGTGCCGCCCCTGCCCGAGGCCGACATCGGCCGCATCGTGCGCATCTTCGAAGACGCCGGCGCCCAGGCCAAGGTCAGCTCCATCCACGTCAACGGCTGGTTCGGCGACTACGACAAGCTGACCATGACGCGCACCCTGTTCCAGCGCGAATTCGGCATCGACGTGGCCAGCGCGCTCGACAGCACGCTCTTCATCGGCGACTCGCCCAACGACGAACCGATGTTCGCCTACTTCCCGGTCTCGGTCGGCGTGGCCAACATCCAGTCGCAGCTGCACCGCCTGACGCGCCGGCCCGCCTACGTGGCCGCGTTCCATGGCGGCGCCGGCTTCACCGAGATGGCCGACCGCCTGCTGGCCGCCCGCGCCGTCACCGCCTGAGGCACGCACCGTGGCCACCACCAAACCCGCCGCCCCCGCCGCCAACGACGGCCGCCGCAGCATCCAGTCCATCGAAGTCGGCGTGCCGCTGCTGGCCGCGCTGGTCGACGCCGCCAAGCCGTTGACGCTGCGCGACCTGGCCGCCGGCGCCGGCATGACCTCGGCCAAGGCCCACCCCTACCTGGTCAGCTTCATCCGCGTCGGCCTGGTGCAGCAGGACAGCATCACCGGCCAGTACGAGCTGGGGCCGTTCGCCCTGCAGATGGGACTGGTCAGCCTGCAGCGGCTGGATCCGGTGCGCATCGCCATGCCCGAGATCGCCAAGCTGCAATCCGAGATCGGCCACACCCTGGGGATCGCGGTGCTGGGCTCGCACGGCCCCACCATGATCCACATGACCGAGGCCAGCTACCCGGTGCACGTGAACATGCGCAAGGGCACCGTGATGTCCATGCTGCACACCGCCACCGGCCTGGTGTTCGCGGCCTGGCTGCCGCCCAAGGTCAGCGAGCACTACATCGCCCGCGAGGAAGGCGACACCGCCGTCATCGCCAGCGTGCCGCCGCCGCGCAAGGCCACCCGCGCCAACATCGAGGCGCAACTGGCCGACATCCGCGTGCACGGCATGGCGCGCGCCCTGGGCAACCCGCTGCCGGGCGTCGACGCCCTGTCGGTGCCGGTATTCGACAACACCGGCAACATCGTGCTGGCGCTGACCAGCCTGGGCCCCACCGGCCTGTTCGACGTGTCCTGGGACGGCGCCATCGCCCGCCCCCTGCTGGCCTGCGCGCAGGAAATCTCGCGCAAGCTCGGCTACCGCGCCTGACCTTTCTCCCCGCCTGACCCACGCCCCGCGGCGGATCTCCCGATCCGCCCGCGGGCCGTCGCCTCGTTCGCGCAGAAACGAATCCCAAGCGAACAAAACGAACAAATCCCGAAAAAAAAAGGCAGGGACTTTCCCAAGTGTCCGTCCCCCGCTTGTATGTTTGAATTCAGTTACCAGTCATATTCAGACCTATAAGAGGAGACATACGATGCGCGCATTGCGTCACCTGCAAGCGGCCTCGCTGGCCGCGCTCGCGTTCGGCGCGTTCGGGGCGTCCACCGCCCACGCCGCCGACACCTGCCCGAACCGGGGCGACCTGGACCAGATGTACTGCGACGCCAACAAGGACCTGGTGGCCGACACGCCCACCGATCCGGCCAAGCTCAAGACGCCGTCGACCCTGGTGTTCACCTACACCCCGGTGGAAGACCCGGCGGTGTACGAAGACATCTTCAAGCCGTTCACCAAGCACCTGTCCGAATGCACCGGCAAGCGCGTGGTGTTCTACCAGGTGCAGAGCAACGCCGCCGAGATCGAGGCCATGCGCTCGGGCCGCCTGCACGTGGGCGGCTTCTCCACCGGCCCCACCGCCTTCGCCGTGAACATCGCCGGCGCGGTGCCGTTCGCCGTCAAGGGCTACGCCGACGGCTTCCAGGGCTACAACCTGATCGTCATCGTCAAGAAGGACAGCCCTTACCAGAAGCTCACCGACCTCAAGGGCAAGAAGCTGGCGCACACCGCGCCGTCGTCGAACTCCGGCCACATGGCGCCCGTGGCGCTGTTCCCCAAGGAAGGCCTGACGCCCGACAAGGACTACAAGGTGGTGTTCTCGGGCAAGCACGACCAGTCCGTCATGGGCGTGAACTCGGGCGACTACGACGCCGCCGCCGTGGCCTCGGACGTGTTCAAGCGCATGATCGAGCGCGGCCAGGTCAAGGAAGCCGATTTCCGCGTCATCTACAAGAGCGAGAAATTCCCCACCTCGTCGTTCGCCTACGCGCATGACCTGGAGCCGAAGTTCCGCGACCAGATGCTCAAGTGCTTCTACGACTACCGCTTCCCGGCCGAGATGTCCAAGGCCTTCGACGGCGCCGACCGCTTCTATCCGGTGACCTACCAGAAGGACTGGGCCATCGTGCGCCAGGTCGCCGAATCCGGCGGCGAAAGCTTCAACCGCGCCGCCTACGACCGCGAATCCGCCAAGAGCAAGAAGTAATCAGCATGACGACGTCGCTACGCATTTCCGGCCTGGTCAAGGAATACCGGGCCGGCCGGCCGGTACTGAACGGCATCGACCTGCAGATCGCGGGACGCGGCCTGACCGCCATCATCGGCCCCTCGGGCACCGGCAAGAGCACGCTCCTGCGCTGCATCAACCGGCTGATCGAGCCGACCCGCGGCGAGATCGTGCTGGAGTCCGGCGACGGCGCGGTCGACCTGGCCCGGGTGCGTGGCGCGTCGCTGCGGCGCGCGCGCCGGCGCATCGGCATGGTGTTCCAGGAATACAACCTGGTCGAACGCCTGACCGTGATGGAAAACCTGCTGACCGGACGGCTGGGCTACACCGGCGCCTTCAAGGCCTGGACCCGCCGCTTCGAGCCCGACGATATCGAGCACGCCTACCAGCTGCTCGATACCGTGGGCCTGGCGGGCTTCGCCGACCAGCGCGCCGACGCCCTGTCGGGCGGCCAGCGCCAGCGCGTGGGCATCGCCCGCGCGCTGATGCAGCGCCCGCAGTTGCTGCTGGCCGATGAGCCGACCTCGTCGCTCGACCCCAAGACCTCGGTCGAGATCATGGAATTGCTGGCGGCGCAGGGCGACGCCAGCGGCATCCCCGTGATCGTCAACATCCATGACGTCGAACTGGCGCGGCGCTACGCCGGCCGCATCGTCGGCATGTCGGGCGGCCACGTGGTCTATGACGGCGACGGCCACGGCCTGGACGCCACCATGCTCAAGACCATCTACGGAGGCGAGTCTTGGCTGGCGTAATGACTCCTCGTCCGTCCCACCCGCGGCCCTTCGCGCTGTCCGGCCGCGCCAAGGCCGGCGTGCTGCTGCTGGTGCTGTACACGGTCTACGCGGCCGCGCAGCTGGACTTCAGCTGGGCCCGCTTCGAAAGCGGCATGGGCCACGCCTCGACCTTCCTGGCGCGCATGTTCCCGCCCAATTTCGAGAAGCCCGCCACGCTGTGGAAGGGCATCGCCGAAAGCCTGGAGATCGCCGTGCTGGCCTCGGTGCTGGGCATCCTGTTCGCGCTGCCCGTGGGCCTGCTGGGCGCGCGCAACCTGATGCCGGCGTGGGTCTCGTGGCCGGCCCGTTCGCTCGTGGCGCTGTGCCGCGCCCTGCATCCGGTGATCGTCGCCATCCTGTTCGTCAAGGCCGTGGGCTTTGGCGCGCTGGCCGGCATCCTGGCGCTGACGGTGGCCTCGATCGGCTTCATCGGCAAGCTGTTCACCGAGGCCATCGAGGAAATCTCGCTCAAGCAGGTCGAAGCGGTGCGCGCCACCGGCGCCTCGTTCGCCAACGTGCTCGCCTTCGGCGTGCTGCCGCAGGTGTTCGCGCGCTTCATCGGCTTTGCCACTTACCAGTTCGACTCGAACCTGCGCAACTCCACCATGGTCGGCATCGTCGGCGCCGGCGGCGTGGGCGGCACGCTGTTCTCGGCCTTCCAGCGCTTCGACTACGACTTCGTCAGCGCCATCCTGCTGACCCTGATCGCCATCATCATGCTGGGCGAGATCCTGGCGGGCTTCGTGCGCGCCGTGTTCCTGGACAACCTGGGCTTCGACCGCATCCTGCAGGGCCGCTTCGCCGGCGCCCGCGGCCTGGGCTCCAGCGCCTCCAAGGCGGCCTACCGGGCCGCGCGCAAGACGGAGGCGGACAAATGAACACGCACGCCCCCACCCTGCCCACCGCCAACGCGCCGCGCGTCTGGCACCGCTACAGCCTGGGCCAGCGGCTGCTGCGCTTCGCCCTCTACCTGCTGCTGGTGGCCGCCATCGTGCAGGCCATCCGCGGCGTCGAGGTCATCCCGGAGTTCCTGTACGACGCGCCCGAGCAGATGGCCGACCTGTTCCAGCGCATGTGGCCGGTGGACTGGGCCCACTATCGCGGCGGCGTGCACGACGCGCTGATCGAGACCCTGCACATCGCCACGCTCGGCACCATCCTGTCGGTCATCATGGCGGTGCCCGTGGGCCTGCTGGCGGCCAACAACCTCACGCCCAGCAAGACCATCAACATGCTCGCGCGCCTGGTCCTGGTGTCCAGCCGCTCGGTCAACTCGCTGGTCTGGGCGCTGCTGTTCATCGCCATCTTCGGCCCCGGCGCGCTGGCCGGCACGCTGGCCATCGCGTTCCGCTCCATCGGCTTCGTCGGCAAGCTGGTGGGCGAAGCGATCGAGGAAGCGCAGCGCGGCCCGATCGAGGCCGTCACCGCCACCGGCGCCAGCAAGGCCTCGGTGATCTGGTACGCCTACTGGCCGCAGATCCGCCCGGCGTTCTGGTCCATCGTGCTGCTACGCTGGGACATCAACGTGCGCGAATCCGCCGTGCTCGGCCTGGTCGGCGCCGGCGGCATCGGCATGGCGCTGGACACCGCGCTCAACCTGTTCCAGTGGGACCGCGTCGCGCTGGTGCTGGCCGCCATCTTCGTGGTGGTGGTGCTGGCCGAGATCCTCATCACCCAGGCGCGCAAGCGCATCCTCTGACGCGCCCGCAAACGACGTTCCTTTGCGCCGCCTGGCAACGGGCGGTTTTTTTTGCCCGCGCGGGACGCATCAGAAGCGGATCGCGAGATTGGCCCGCACCCCATGATCCCGCGCCGCGCTGGCTAACTGCCCCTGGTAGGCCAGGCCGAAGCTGGTGCTGCGCGTGACCTGCAGATCCAGGCCCGCCTCGATCACCGCGCTGTCACGGGCGATGGCCACGCCCGCCACCGTGAACGCGTCGCCGGCCGAGAAGGCCTGCGTCGTCACCGGCGTGACGTCGCCCAGCGCATGACGCCAGCCGAGCGACCCGCGCGCCATGGCCTGCGCCCGGCCCAACGCGAAGCCGGACGCGGCCCGCAGGCCCAGCGTCGTGAAGCGGGTCTCGGTGGTCTGCCCGCTGGCGTGCAGCGCGGCGGGGCCGCCGCTTTCACGATAGCCGTCGGTGCGCAGGTTGACGTAGGCCAGGCTGGCGAACGGTTCGAGCGCGACGGCCGCCATCTCGATGCGATACCCCAGGTCGATGAAGGCCTGCGCGGTGCCGCCGTCATAGCTGGCCTTGAGGCGGTCGGCCAAGCCCGGCATGGCGACCGAGCGGCGCGTGGCGATGTCGTGCCAGCTATAGGCCAGCCCGCCGCGCAGGCCCCACGCGCCCCATTGGCCGCCGCCGTAGGCGCCCAGGTGGTAGTTGTCGCTGTGGCCGGACGACGCGCGGTCGTTGACGTCGAAGTCGGTGCGGCTGTAGCCCGCCATCAGGCCAAGCCGCCAGGCGTCGCCGACCGGCGCGTCGACTCCCATCAGGAAGCCGCCGGTCGGACTCTTGGCGCGGGCGGCATTGCCGTCGCCGTCGATCCGGCTCCAGCTGCCCGTGCCCTGGATCCAGCTGGCGGGCCCGTTCAGGTCGGCCGGCAATGGCGCGCCGCCGCCGAGCGCCGCCACCAATGGCGCGGGACCGGTGCCGTTGCCGGCGGCCGCGCGCAGGCGGCCGCTCATGGCGTCGCGCAGGTAACGGCTGTCCTGCAGCAGCAAGGTCTTGGCCGAGGCGTGCAGCTCGCCGGACAACTGATCGAAGCCGGCTCGCAGCGCGCCCGCATCGTCCGGCAGGCGCACGACGGCGTCATACAGCGCATGCCCGCCGGCCAGGCCGATGCTGTCGATGGCCGCGGCCGCGGCGCGCTGATTGCGCGTCGCGCCCTTCGACGCCATGCCGGCCTGGTTGCGCGCCAGGTTCAGCGACACGCGGCCCGCGCCGTAGTCGTAGTCCAGGCTGGGCGTGAGGAACGCGAAATCGGACGACACGGTATCGAAGCGGCCGGACAGCGTGCCGTCCACTTCCATGATCGTGTAGCTGGCGCGCAGACCGTAGTTGCCGCTGGCGCCGATGTGCACGACCGAACCGCCGTTGAGCGTGGCGTTGCCGGTGACGTGGACGCGGTCGGCGCTGCCGCCCGCGGGGTCGGCCTCGACCAGATAACGCGCCCCCGGCTGCATCACCAGGTCGCCGTCGATGGTCAGCATGCCGATCGAATTGCCCGGTGACAACACGCCGCCATTGGCCACGGTGACCCTCGACCCCACGCCAGCGCCGATCGTGCCATTGCCGCCCAGCACGCCGCCATCGGCCACCGTGAACGAACCGCCCAGCCGGCCGTTGATCGCCAGCCGGCCGCCATTGACGAGCGTGCGGCCGGTGAAGCCGGAACCGTCGCCCTTCAGGTCGAGCACGCCCTCGCCGGCCTTGATCAGGTCGCCGCTGCCCGACAGCGCACCGGTCAGGCCCAGCGTGGTGTTGGCGGCCACGTCGAAGCCGCCCGACTGCGTCACGGTAACGGCGCGCGCCGTATCGAACGTCGCGGTGGTCGCCAGCATGCCGCCGCCCTCGAGTGCCAGGCCGCCCGCGGCAGCGCCGAGGTTGGCGTCGCGCTCGACCTCCAGCGCGCCGCCCGTGACGCGCGTGCCGCCGCTATAGGTGTTGGCGCCGCTCAACACCAGCGTCCCGGCGCCGGCCTTGGTCAGCGTCGTGCCGTTCCAGCCGGTCGCGGCGTTGGCGGCCTGGTCGGCCAGCGCCGCGCCCACCGTGAACCGATCCGTGGCGTTGGCCAGCGTGAACGTGCCATGCGCCAGGCTGTTGCCGGCGGTCCAGGTCAGGCCGTAGCTGGCCAGGTATTGGCGGCTGTCGGCCGACTTGCGCGTGTTGACGCTCAGATAATCCACCGCGCCAGCGAAGCCGCCGGTGCTCAGCGTGGCGAAGTCGCCGTTGATGGCGGTGGCGGCGTCGATCAGCACGACATCGGTAAGGGTCGTGCTTGCAATGCCGCCCAGCCGGAAGGTCACGTCGGCGCCGAGCGTGACGATGTTGGCGCGCAGCGGCACGTTCCCGCCCGCCATGATGTCCAGCACCGTGTGGTCCGCCATGTCGAGTTCCCCCGACACCGCCAGCGTCGCCGGCCCCCGCAGCGCCAGCGTGCTGCCGGCGCCCGACACTTTCAGATCGGCCGCCACCCGGTTGGCCGCGCCAACGCCGCCATCGCCGTATTGCAGCGTCCCGCCCGTCACTTCCGCCGCCCCGCCCAACTGGCCCAGCACCACCAGCCGACCGCCCGACACCGTGGTCTTGCCCAGGAAGGCGCCATTGGCGCCCGTCAGCAGGGTGGTGCCGGCCACCTGGTTCAGGCCGTGGATGCCGCTGCCCACGCTCGACAGCCGCGTCGCGAAGCGATAGGCCGTGTCGGTATGGTTGAAGTTCAGCGTGGCGCGGCCGGCGCCGAACTCGAGCGCGGCCGCATTGAGCGTGCCGGCGCCCGCCGCCGGCTCGGACACGGGCGCGCCGATGTTCAGCGTGCCCGAGCCGCCGAACGGGAATATCGCGCCGTTGACCAGCGAGACGGTGCCGTTGCCGCCCACGCCGACATTGACGCTGCCGCCGTCGGCGATGGTCAGCGTGCCGGCGCCTGCGCCCAGACCGAACCCCAGGTTCATCGCGCCGGCATTGTTCCAGGTCGCGCCGGCGCCGCTGACCACCACATCGCCGCTGCCGCCCACGCTGCCCACGAAACTGTCGGTGTTCGACACCAGGCCGCCCGCGCCGATGTTCAGCACGCCCCGACCCGACACATCGCCCACCCGCAGCATGCCGCCGTTGACCCAGGCCGAACCGGATCCCGACACGTTGACGGTCCCGCTGCCATTCTGGTTGCGCCCGATGTAGCCGTCGTTGCTGGTCACATACCCGCCAGCCAGGATCGATACGCGGCCCTGCCCGCCTTCCGACCCGACCAGCAGCGCCGCGCGATTGCTCCAGAGCGACCCGGCATCGGCCACCGTCACTGTCGCCACGCCGTTCTGCAGCGCATCGACCGTGGCGAACTGGTTCGAGACCGTGCCGCTGTTGGAGACGCTCAATTCAGCAGGCCCGGCGCCGCCGACGAACAGATTGCCGGTGAGGGCCCAGGTCGACCCGGAATTGGATACCTTGACCCTGGCCGTGGCGCCGGCCGCCACGCCGGCATCGATCCGCCCTTCCTCCGTGCCCAGTACGTTGAGGATCCGCAGTTCGCCGCCGCTGACGGTGGTATCGCCGTTGAAGCGCGCGCTGTCGCCCAGCAATTGCGTGATGCCGGCGTAATGATTGAGCTGGTGGCGGCCCGCCGCGCTGCTGACCAGCGCCGAACTGAAGAGCACCGTGCTCACCGAGTTGAAGTTCAGCGTGCCCCTGCCCGCCCCAAAGCGGACCTCCGCCACGTCCAGCACGCCCGCGGCATCGGTGGACACGCTGCCGGGCGCGCTGCCGATGTTGATGACGCCGACCGCGCCGGGATTGCGGGCCAGCTCGGCAAACCCCTGGCCATTCGCGCCCACCGTGACCGAGCCGTGGTTGGCGAGCGTCAGCGTGCCGCTGCCGCTGGCGCCGACGACCAGGCTGCCGTTCATGATCCAGTACGCGCCCAGGCCCGAGACCTTCGCCGTGCCCACGCCGCCCGTCGTCAACCCCAGCCACCCACTGGCGCTGCGCACGGCCGCCCCCGGGGGTTCGATCTGCAGCGAACCGGCCGCGGTATTGCCGACGATGAGGTCATTGGCATCGCCCCAGTTCACCACGGGCGTCACGTCGCCGGTCACCGCCGCGCCGGCCACCGCCTGCGCGGCGGGCACGGCGCAGGCCAGCGCCAGGACGGCCGCCAGCGCCATGGCGGGCGCCCCGCCCTTGGCCCGCCCCCGGGCGTGCTCGCTGGCCACCTACCACTGGCCCGTGGCTCGGCTCTGGACGATGCGATAGGTGCGGTTAATGGGCCTCTCTTCTTTCTTGTCATGGCCCGTCGCCGGCAGTGCCGGGGCGGGCGCGAATGGATCTCGAGGCCCCGCGAAAAGCGTCCGGCCCGCCAATTACAATTAGAAAAGTTCGACCCCGCTTTGCCTATCACTGAAACTGGGTAATTGAGCGGACGCAATCAACGCCCAGAATGTCGGTCGAACGGCTTGCGGACGATTGTTGATGCACCGCAACCCGGTCTATGCTCGAACGAGCATTTGTGAAATAAATATGACCGGTCATCAAACCTCCCTCCCCCTTTGATTAAGATCTCGGCTTTTGCCGTTGGACACCCGCCGCCATGTCGGAACAGGAACTGAAACTGCACGTGCCCACGGCTTCCCGCCAGGCCGTGCTGCGAGAGATCAAGCAACGCGAGGCGACGCGCATCCGCCTGCATGCGATGTACTTCGACACGCCCGAGCGTGAACTGGCCAAGGCCCGCATCGCCATTCGCCTGCGCCAGGAAGGCCGCGACTGGGTGCAGACCCTCAAGATGCCCGGCATCAACGCCATCACCCGCATCGAACTGAACCACCCGCGGCCCGGCCCCGTGCTCGACCTGTCGGTCTACGCCGGCACCGAAGTCGAGGCCGCGCTGGCCGCCATCAAGGGCGAACTCGGCCTGCGCTATGAAACCGACGTGCAGCGCATGCTGCGCAAGGTGCGCACCCGCTACGGCACGGTCGAGCTGGCCTATGACACCGGCATCCTGCGCGCCGGCGCGCTGGAGCTGCCGATCTCCGAACTCGAATTCGAACTGGTCTCGGGCCGCCCCGCCGCCATCTTCGCGGTCGCGCGCGGCTGGCAGCAGCGCCACAGCCTGGTGCTGGACCCGCGCAGCAAGTCCGAGCGCGGCGACGCGCTGGCCCAGCTGGCGCAGCGCCTGGCCGACGTTGACGCCATCCCCGGCGACGACCTCGACAGCCGCCGCGCCCAGGCCATCGCCCAGTTCTGGGCGCCGCGCGGCGCCGCCGCCGTCAAGCTGCGCGAAGACATGACCGCGCCCCAGGCCATGGGCCGCATCGCCGCCGAATGCCTGGACCAGATCGCGCGCAACGCCGCGGTGCTGGCCGAGGTCGACACCGAAGGCGTGTACCGCGCCGGCAACTCCGAACACGTGCACCAGCTGCGCGTCGGCATCCGCCGCCTGCGCTCGGGCTGGAAGCTGTTCGACGGCTGGATCGCGCCGGTCCCCGACGCCATCATGCAGGGCGTGCGCGCGCACTTCGCCGCCTTCGGCGCCAACCGCGACCAGGACGTGCTGAACGAAACCGTGGCCCCCGCGCTGATGCGCGCCGGCATGCCGGTCATCCCCATGGAAGCGGCGCCGCCCGAACAGGACGCCCGCGCCATCGCCGGCGGCAAGGCCTTCCAGGCCTGGCTGCTGGAATTGCTGGAATGGAGCCTGGACGTGCCGCCCGCGGTGCCGACCAGCGACGGCCTGCCGATCGCCAACGGCATGCCCAGCGACGTCGCGCCCGAACCAGCCATCCGCCTGGAAGGCGGCGTCGCCGGTCCCAGCGTCAAGCCCACCATCATCCCGATGCTGGCGCCCGAGCCCGACGCGCGGCAGCTGCACAAGCAGCTGGCGCGGCGCCTGCATCGCTGGCACAGCAAGGTGGCCGACCAGGGCACCCAGTTCGCCGCGCTCGACATCCCCACCCGCCACGACCTGCGCAAGCGCGGCAAGCGCCTGCGCTACAGCCTGGCCTTCGCCGAATCGCTGTTGCCGCCGACCAAGCTGCGCGGCTACCGCAAGCTGCTGTCGCGGGTGCAGGACATCCTGGGCGAGATCAACGACCTGGCCGTCGCCAAGGACTGCTACGAGTCGTGTACGGCCACGCATCCGCAGGCCTGGTTCGCGCTGGGCTGGATCAGCGCGCGCCTGG